>NZ_CP071589.1:0-327733 GCF_017357005.1 Staphylococcus simiae
ATGTCGGAAAAAGAAATTTGGGAGAAAGTACTCGAAATTGCTCAAGAAAGATTATCTGCAATGAGTTATTCAACTTTCCTTAAAGATACTGAACTCTATTCCATTAAAGATAATGAAGCAATTGTGCTTTCAAGCATGCCATTTAACGCAAATTGGTTAAATCAACAATATGCTGAAATCATTCAAGCCATACTCTTTGATGTAATAGGTTATGATGTTAAGCCACATTTTATTACTACTGATGAATTAGCAAATTATAGTAATAATGAAGTTTCGACTACTAAAGAAACTTCAGATAAACCAAGTGAACCAAATTATGACAACCATGTTTTAGGAAGAGAGCAATTTAATGCTCACAATACCTTCGATACATTTGTTATTGGACCTGGAAATAGATTTCCACACGCAGCTAGTTTAGCTGTAGCAGAGGCTCCAGCAAAAGCATATAATCCTTTGTTCATTTATGGAGGCGTAGGTTTAGGAAAGACCCATCTAATGCATGCCATTGGTCACCATGTCTTAGATAATAACCCTGATGCTAAAGTGATTTATACATCTAGTGAGAAATTTACAAATGAATTTATTAAATCTATACGTGATAATGAAGCTGAAGCTTTTAGAGAAAGATACCGTAATATTGATGTCTTACTTATAGATGATATTCAATTTATTCAAAATAAAGTACAGACTCAAGAAGAATTTTTCTACACATTTAATGAATTGCATCAAAATAATAAACAGATAGTTATTTCAAGTGATCGACCACCTAAAGAAATTGCTCAGTTAGAAGAACGATTAAGATCGCGTTTTGAATGGGGATTAATTGTAGATATCACACCACCAGATTACGAAACTCGAATGGCTATTTTACAGAAAAAAATCGAAGAAGAGCATTTAGATATTCCAGCTGAAGCACTGAATTATATTGCCAACCAAATTCAATCTAACATTCGTGAATTGGAAGGTGCATTAACACGTTTATTGGCATACTCTCAATTGTTAGGTAAGCCAATCACAACTGAATTAACTGCAGAAGCATTAAAAGATATTATCCAAGCTCCGAAATCTAAAAAAATAACAATCCAAGATATACAAAAAGTAGTAGGTCAATATTATAATGTTAGACTTGAAGATTTTAGTGCTAAAAAACGAACTAAATCGATTGCATATCCACGTCAAATCGCAATGTACCTATCTAGAGAACTAACAGATTTTTCATTACCTAAAATTGGTGAAGAATTTGGTGGACGTGATCATACAACAGTTATTCATGCACATGAAAAAATCTCAAAAGATTTAAAAGAAGATCCTATTTTTAAACAAGAAGTAGAAAACTTAGAAAAAGACATACGCAATGACTAAAATACTACGGGAAATAACAACTGTTATATAACAGAAGCGATGTATAGTCCTTTTTCTCTCTAAATTAACAAGTAATAATGAAAATAAGTAACTTTCGAATATGTGGATAATCTTTAAAAGTTGTACACATCATACACAAGTTATGCACATGTGAATAACTTTGCTATTCGTGGATTTTATAGACTTATCCACCAATCCACAGCACCTACTACTATTACTAAGAACTTAAAACCTATATAATTATATATAAACGACTGGAAGGAGTTTTATTTAATGATGGAATTCTCAATTAAACGTGATTATTTTATTAATCAATTAAATGACACATTAAAAGCAATATCACCAAGAACAACATTACCAATTTTGACTGGTATTAAAATTGATGCCAAAGATAATGAAGTTATCTTAACTGGATCAGATTCAGAAATATCAATTGAAATCACTATTCCTAAAACTGTTGATGGTGAGGATATAGTTGATATAACAGAAACAGGCTCAGTAGTACTTCCTGGTCGTTTCTTTGTCGATATTATTAAAAAATTACCTGGTAAAGACGTTAAATTATCTACAAATGAACAATTTCAAACGTTAATAACATCAGGTCATTCTGAATTTAATTTAAGTGGATTAGATCCAGACCAATACCCATTATTACCACAAGTTTCAAGAGATGATGCGATTCAATTATCAGTAAAAGTATTAAAAAATGTCATAGCACAAACCAACTTTGCAGTGTCCACCTCAGAAACACGCCCGGTGTTAACAGGTGTAAACTGGCTTATACAAGATAATGAATTAATATGCACAGCGACTGACTCACACCGCTTGGCTGTAAGGAAATTGCAATTGGAAGATGCTTCTGAAAATAAAAATGTCATCATTCCAGGTAAAGCTTTAGCTGAACTTAATAAAATTATGTCTGATAATGAAGATGAAATTGATATCTTCTTCGCTTCGAACCAAGTGCTATTTAAAGTAGGTAATGTCAACTTTATTTCACGTTTATTAGAAGGTCATTATCCAGATACAACGCGCTTATTCCCTGAAAATTATGAAATTAAATTAAGTATAAATAACGGTGAATTTTACCATGCTATTGATCGTGCGTCATTATTAGCAAGAGAAGGTGGCAACAATGTTATTAAATTAAGTACTGGAAATGATGTTGTTGAATTATCATCAACTTCACCTGAAATTGGAACAGTGAAAGAAGAAGTTAATGCTAATGATGTAGAAGGCGGTAACTTAAAAATTTCTTTCAACTCTAAATACATGATGGATGCACTTAAAGCCATTGATAATGATGAAGTTGACGTAGAATTTTTCGGAACTATGAAACCATTTATCTTAAAACCAAAAGGTGACGATTCAGTCACTCAATTGATTTTACCAATTAGAACATATTAGATTTAGCCAAAGATAAGAGTTGGGACGTAATTAATTTTGTCCTAACTCTTTTTTTAATTTACTCTTATAAGCCATTTAGAGCTGCGATATAAAAATAATTTATATAAATCGATAAATAGAACGTAAAATAAATAAACACGCTAAAAAGCCCTTTAAAATGTCAAAAACATACAAATGTAAAATCACACTGATAAAGTGTGTATGATTACTTATTTATCACTAGTGATATTGAAAATTTAGAAGCTAATGTCAAATTCAAACTAATTATCAATAAGTAAACGATTTCAAACGCTATTTTAAATGAAATTTGTGTCAAAAAAAGGTATAATATATTGATGACATACAAAGAAACGGAGTGATTATTTTGGTTCAACAAGTTGTAGTGGAAGGCGACATTAATTTAGGTCAATTTCTTAAAACAGAAGGTATTATAGAGTCAGGTGGTCAAGCAAAATGGTTTTTACAAGACTTTGAAGTGTTGATCAATGGGGTACGAGAAACTCGTCGTGGTAAAAAATTAGAACATAATGATCGTATAGATATCCCTGAATTGCCTGAAGATACCGGTGCTTTTTTAATCATTCATCAAGGTGAACAATGAAGTTAAATACACTCCAATTAGAAAATTATCGTAACTACGAGGAAGTTACACTTAACTGTCATCCTGATGTTAATATCCTAATCGGTGAAAATGCACAAGGAAAGACAAACTTATTAGAATCAATTTATACCTTGGCATTAGCAAAAAGTCATAGAACAAGTAACGATAAGGAACTCATACGTTTCGATGCTGAGTATGCTAAAATAGAAGGTGAACTTAGTTACAGACATGGCAAAATGCCATTAACGATGTTTATAACTAAAAAAGGTAAACAAGTCAAAGTGAATCACTTAGAGCAAAGCAGACTAACGCAGTACATTGGTCATCTCAACGTGGTTCTTTTTGCGCCAGAAGATTTAAATATCGTCAAGGGCTCTCCTCAAATAAGACGACGTTTTATTGATATGGAGTTGGGTCAAATTTCTGCTGTTTACTTGAACGATTTAACACAATACCAACGTATTTTAAAACAAAAGAATAACTACTTAAAACAACTGCAAATGGGTCAAAAGACAGATTTAACGATGTTAGAAGTATTAAATCAGCAGTTTGCAGAATATGCATTAAAGGTTACGACCAAACGTGCACATTTTATTAAAGAACTTGAAACTTTAGCTAAACCAATACATGCCGGCATTACAAATAATAAAGAGATACTCTCTTTAAATTATTTGCCTAGTCTTAAACTTAGTAATGAAACTGAAGATGACAATGTCTTACTTGAAGAAGTAATGACGATACTGAGTGACAATATGCAAAGAGAAAAAGAAAGAGGTATGAGCTTATTTGGACCTCATCGTGATGATTTAGGCTTTAGTGTAAATGGCATGGACGCACAAACATATGGTTCACAAGGACAGCAACGTACGACAGCTTTGTCTATTAAATTAGCGGAAATCGAGCTAATGAATATTGAAGTTGGGGAATACCCAATATTACTGTTAGACGATGTTTTAAGTGAGTTAGATGATTCACGGCAAACACATCTGCTAAGTACTATTCAACATAAAGTACAAACATTTGTCACAACGACATCTGTAGATGGTATTGATCATGAAATAATGAATAACGCTAAATTGTATCGTATTAATCAAGGCGAAATTATAAAGTAACAGAAAGCGATGGTGACTGCATTGTCAGATGTAAACAACACGGAAAATTATGGTGCTGGGCAGATACAAGTACTAGAAGGTCTTGAAGCGGTTCGTAAAAGACCAGGTATGTATATTGGTTCAACTTCTGAAAGAGGTTTGCACCACTTAGTTTGGGAAATTGTCGATAACAGTATTGATGAAGCTTTAGCAGGATATGCAAACAAAATTGAAGTTATCATTCAAGAAGACAACTGGATAAAAGTAACAGATAACGGACGTGGTATACCTGTAGATATTCAAGAAAAAATGGGACGTCCTGCAGTAGAAGTTATCTTAACTGTTTTACATGCTGGTGGTAAATTTGGTGGCGGAGGCTACAAAGTTTCTGGTGGTCTACATGGTGTAGGTTCATCAGTAGTTAATGCCTTATCAGAAGATTTAGAAGTATACGTTCATAGAAACGATACAATATACCATCAAGCATACAAAAAAGGTGTACCTCAATTTGATTTAAAAGAAGTAGGTACAACAGATGTAACGGGTACAACAATTCGTTTCAAAGCAGATGGCAGTATTTTCACTGAAACACAAGTTTATAACTATGAGACATTACAACAACGTATTAGAGAGTTAGCATTTTTAAACAAAGGTATTGAAATCACTCTAAGAGACGAACGTGATAAAGAAAATATCAGAGAAGACTCATATCACTATGAAGGTGGTATTAAATCTTACGTTGAACTACTCAATGAAAATAAAGAGCCTTTATACGATGAGCCAATCTATATTCATCAGTCAAAAGATGATGTCGAAGTTGAAATTGCCATCCAATACAATTCTGGTTATGCAACGAATTTATTAACATATGCTAATAACATCCATACGTATGAAGGTGGTACACATGAAGATGGCTTTAAACGAGCATTAACACGTGTATTAAATAACTATGGTCTTAACAGTAAGATCATGAAAGAAGATAAAGAAAGATTAACAGGTGAAGATACTCGAGAAGGTATGACAGCCATTGTATCTATCAAACATAGTGATCCACAATTCGAAGGTCAAACTAAAACGAAATTAGGTAATTCCGAAGTTCGCCAAATTGTAGACAAATTATTTGCAGAACACTTTGAAAGATTTTTATATGAAAATCCACAAGTTGCTCGTGTCATTGTCGAAAAAGGTATTATGGCATCACATGCCCGTGTAGCAGCCAAAAAAGCACGTGAAGTGACACGCCGTAAGTCAGCGTTAGATGTGGCAAGTTTACCAGGTAAATTAGCAGACTGTTCAAGTAAAGTACCTGAAGAATGTGAAATCTTCTTAGTCGAAGGTGACTCTGCCGGAGGGTCTACAAAATCAGGTCGTGATTCAAGAACACAAGCAATTTTACCGTTACGAGGTAAAATTTTAAATGTTGAAAAAGCTCGTCTTGATCGAATTTTAAATAATAATGAGATTCGTCAAATGATTACAGCGTTTGGTACGGGTATCGGTGGCGACTTTGACTTATCAAAAGCACGTTATCATAAGATTGTCATTATGACGGATGCCGATGTAGATGGTGCGCATATTAGAACATTATTACTAACATTCTTCTATCGCTTTATGAGACCATTAATCGAAGCTGGTTATGTTTATATTGCACAACCACCGTTATATAAATTAACTCAAGGTAAGCAAAAATATTACGTATTCAATGATAGAGAGTTAGATAAACTTAAAGCTGAACTTAATCCAACACCTAAATGGTCAATTGCACGTTATAAAGGTCTTGGTGAAATGAATGCAGATCAATTGTGGGATACAACTATGAACCCAGAACACCGATCACTACTACAAGTTAAATTAGAAGATGCAATAGAAGCAGACCAAACATTTGAAATGTTAATGGGTGATGTAGTAGAAAACCGTAGACAATTTATTGAAGATAATGCAGTTTATGCCAACTTAGACTTCTAAGTCAGATGAACTGAAATTTGAAGGAGGATCTCTTGATGGCTGAATTACCTCAATCAAGAATAAATGAACGAAATATAACCAATGAAATGCGTGAATCATTTTTAGATTACGCGATGAGTGTAATCGTAGCGCGTGCGTTGCCAGATGTTCGAGATGGATTAAAACCAGTTCATAGACGTATCTTATACGGTCTGAATGAGCAAGGTATGACACCAGATAAGTCATACAAGAAATCGGCACGTATTGTTGGTGACGTAATGGGTAAATATCACCCACACGGTGACTCATCTATATACGAAGCAATGGTACGTATGGCACAAGATTTTAGTTATCGTTATCCACTTGTAGATGGTCAAGGTAACTTTGGTTCAATGGACGGCGATGGTGCAGCAGCAATGCGTTACACTGAAGCACGTATGACAAAGATTACGCTTGAATTGTTACGAGATATCAACAAAGATACAATTGATTTTATAGACAACTATGATGGTAATGAAAGAGAGCCGTCAGTCTTACCTGCAAGATTTCCTAACTTATTAGCGAATGGTGCTTCTGGTATTGCGGTAGGTATGGCAACCAATATACCACCACATAACTTAACAGAACTTATCAATGGTGTCCTAAGCCTAAGTAAGAACCCAGACATCTCTATTACAGAATTGATGGAAGATATTGAAGGTCCAGACTTCCCAACAGCAGGACTTATATTAGGTAAAAGTGGTATAAGACGTGCTTACGAAACTGGTAGAGGTTCGATTCAAATGCGTTCACGTGCTGAAATTGAAGAACGTGGTGGTGGTCGTCAACGTATCGTTGTTACAGAAATACCTTTCCAAGTTAACAAAGCGCGTATGATTGAAAAAATTGCTGAATTAGTAAGAGACAAGAAGATTGATGGTATCACTGATTTACGAGATGAAACAAGTTTACGTACAGGTGTACGTATCGTTATTGATGTTCGTAAAGATGCCAATGCGAGTGTTATTTTAAATAACTTATATAAACAAACACCATTACAAACATCATTTGGTGTTAATATGATCGCTTTGGTTAATGGTAGACCGAAGTTAATCAATCTTAAAGAAGCTTTAGTACACTACTTAGAACATCAAAAGACAGTGGTTCGTCGTCGTACAAAATATAATTTAAGAAAAGCTAAAGATCGTGCGCATATTTTAGAAGGTTTGCGTATAGCACTTGACCATATCGATGAAATTATCACAACGATTCGTGAATCTGAAACAGATAAAGTAGCAATGGAAAGCTTACAAACACGTTTTAAATTAAGTGAAAAACAAGCTCAAGCTATTTTAGATATGCGTTTAAGACGCTTGACAGGTCTAGAACGTGACAAGATTGAAGCGGAATATAATGATTTATTAAATTATATTAGTGAGTTAGAGGCTATCTTAGCTGATGAAGAAGTGTTATTACAATTAGTTCGAGATGAATTGACTGAAATCAAAGAGAAATACGGCGATGAGCGTCGTACTGAAATTCAACTTGGTGGTTTTGAAGATTTAGAAGACGAAGACTTAATCCCAGAAGAACAAATTGTTATTACACTTAGTCATAATAACTATATTAAACGATTACCTGTTTCTACATATCGTGCCCAAAATCGTGGTGGTCGTGGTGTACAAGGTATGAATACATTGGAAGAAGACTTTGTTAGTCAGCTTGTAACATTGAGTACACATGATAATGTGCTATTCTTCACTAACAAAGGACGTGTTTATAAACTTAAAGGTTATGAAGTACCTGAGTTATCACGTCAATCTAAAGGTATACCTGTAGTTAATGCTATAGAGCTTGATAGTGATGAAAATATTAGTACAATGATTGCTGTTAAAGATCTGGAAAGTGAAGAAGATTTCTTAGTATTTGCAACAAAACGTGGTATTGTCAAACGTTCTCGACTAAGCAACTTCTCACGTATTAATAGAAACGGTAAGATTGCAATTTCATTTAAAGAAGATGATGAATTAATTGCAGTACGCTTAACAAGTGGCGATGAAGATATCTTAATCGGTACAGCACATGCGTCATTAATTCGTTTCTCAGAATCAACATTACGTCCATTAGGTCGTACGGCGACAGGTGTTAAAGGTATTACACTTCGAGAAGGTGATGAAGTTGTAGGTCTTGATGTAGCACATACTGATAGTGTTGATGAAGTACTTGTTGTTACTGAAAATGGTTATGGTAAACGTACACCAGTAGATGAGTATCGTTTATCAAATCGTGGTGGTAAAGGTATTAAGACAGCAACAATTACTGAACGCAATGGTAATGTAGTATGTATTACAACAGTATCTGGTGAAGAAGACTTAATGATTGTTACTAACGCTGGTGTGATTATCCGTTTAGATGTAGCTGATATTTCACAAAATGGTCGTGCGGCACAAGGTGTACGCTTGATTCGTTTAGGTGAAGGTCAATTTGTATCTACAGTAGCAAAAGTTAGAGAAGAGCCAGAAGAAGAAGTTGTAGAAGTGAATGAACAACAAGATACTGCAGATGGTACAGATGTAATTAGTGAAACTGTAGTATCAGATCAAACACCTGGTAATACTGTCCATACTGAAGAAATCATTGAACAGAACATTGAAAGTAATGACGGCGATGAGACAGATGAACGCATTGAAATTAGACAAGACTTTATGGAACGTGTCGAAGAAGACATGGAACAAGCATCAGACAATGAAGAAGAATAACAATATATAAAAATAAGACTTCCCTATCATTGAGGGAAGTCTTATTTTTATTGCTTTTTAGCTTTCTAACTGTTTCATAGCGTATGGAATTTCATTAATTAATCGAGATGGTGGAACTACATACATATCTTTAGCTAAATTTTCACCGATATAGCTATGTGTATAAGTAGCACTCATGACAGCATCTTTTAAACTATCAAATTGACCAACGAAACTAGTAATCATACCAGCTAATGTGTCACCCATACCACCTGTTGCCATAGCTGGGCTACCAATCGTTAATTTATAATCTTCATTTTTAAAGAAAATTTCAGTACCATGTTTCTTGAGTACGACTGTTGCACCTAAGCGATTAACCGCTTCGCGATTACGTTCATATGTTTGTTCCTCAATAGGAATACCACTTAAACGTTCCCACTCTTTTAAATGAGGTGTGAAGATTACACGACATGTTGGAATTTGTGGTTTCAGTTTACTAAAAATTGTAATTGCATCACCATCAACAATTAAATTTTGATGTGGTTGAATATTTTGTAATAAGAATGTGATAGCATTATTGCCTTTAAAGTCAACACCAAGTCCTGGTCCGATTAAGATACTGTCTGTCATTTCGATCATTTTAGTGAGCATTTTCGTATCATTAATATCAATGACCATAGCTTCAGGGCAACGAGAATGTAATGCAGAGTGATTGTTAGGGTGTGTTGCAACTGTAATCAATCCACTACCACTAAATACACATGCGCGTGCAGCTAACATAATGGCACCGCCTAAATTAGCAGATCCACCTATTAATAAAATTTTGCCGTAATCACCTTTATGTGAATCTTCTTTTCTTTTAGGAATGTTAATAGAATCTAACGTTTCCATCATGATATAACCTCCGTTATAAAAGTAATCATTACCCATCTAGCGCGTGAGTAATCGTGAAGTGAAGTTTGTCCTATGTTATATCTTTTAGCAGCACTACTTCAATTGTGTGCATCATTATAATATAGAGTCATTAAATACAATAGAAAATACTATACCTGTAACAGCGTTTCGTCAATAGGTAAGTTGTGACATTCATCATATGAGTTAAGACAATTATTAAATTACTTTAGCACATCACATTAGTAGTATGATAATAGAGTATAAATATGGTTGAAACCATTGTTTCTACAACAATGAAAACGTATACTTCAAAGTGATAGATTATATATCACAAGGGGGTATCATCTATGATGACATTGAATTTAGATGGACAAACATTAACAATTGAGGACATAGCTCGTTTTTTACAACAACAATCACGTGTAGCAATTAGTGATGAAGCACTTGAACGTGTTAAAAAAAGTAGAGCTGTCGTTGAACGTATTATCGACAATAAAGAAACTGTTTATGGTATTACAACTGGATTTGGCTTATTTAGTGATGTGTTAATCGATCCTAGTCAATACAATGAATTACAAGTTAATTTAATTCGTTCACATGCATGTGGTGTTGGACAACCATTTTCACAAGAAGTAGCACTTGTTATGATGATTTTACGCTTGAATACCTTATTAAAAGGACATTCAGGCGCAACTGTAGAACTTGTGGATCAATTACAATACTTTATTAACGAACGTATTATTCCTGTTATACCATCACAAGGTTCATTAGGTGCCTCTGGAGATTTAGCACCGTTATCACATCTTGCTTTAGCATTAATCGGAGAAGGTGCTGTATATTATCAAAATGAAGAAACAGATAGTATACACGTATTACAACAATTAGGTAGACAACCACTACAATTACAAGCTAAAGAAGGCTTAGCACTTATCAATGGTACACAAGCGATGACTGCACAAGGCGTCATTAGTTACATAGAATCAGAAAATTTAGGCTATCAAGCAGAATGGATTGCTTCACTCACACATCAAGCGTTGAATGGTATTACAGATGCATATCGTCATGAAGTACATGCAGTACGTAATTTCCAAGAACAAATCGATGTAGCTGCGCGTATGAGAGAGTGGTTAGCAGAATCTCAATTAACAACAAGACAAGGAGAATTACGAGTACAAGATGCGTATACATTACGTTGTATTCCACAAATACATGGTGCAAGTTTCCAAGTGTTTAATTATGTTAAAGAGAAATTAGAACTTGAAATGAATGCAGCTAATGACAATCCATTAATATTTGAAGAAGATAATGAAACATTTGTTATTTCAGGAGGTAACTTCCATGGCCAACCTATTGCATTTGCCTTAGATCATCTAAAACTAGGTATTAGTGAATTAGCGAATGTATCAGAACGTCGATTAGAACGTTTAGTTAATCCACAATTAAATGGGGACTTGCCAGCATTTTTAAGTCCTGAACCAGGGTTACAAAGTGGCGCGATGATTATGCAATATGCAGCAGCTAGTTTAGTTTCTGAAAATAAGACATTAGCACATCCAGCGAGTGTTGATTCCATCACTTCATCAGCCAACCAAGAAGACCATGTTTCTATGGGCACGACAGCTGCTAGACATGGTTATCAAATTGTTGAAAATGCCAGACGTGTGTTAGCAATTGAATGTATTATTGCATTACAAGCAGCAGAGTTAAAAGGCGTAGATAAATTATCACCAAAGACACGCCAAAAATTTGAAGAATATCGTAAAATAGTGCCAGCTATTACACACGATCGTCAATTTCATAAAGATATAGAAGCGGTAACACAATATTTAAGAGACGATGCTTACAGACAATTAGAAATTTAAATAGTAGCAATAAACTCTAAGAGAATCACTTGAAAATATAAGAGTAGTTTGCTATATTAAAAATAACTTAATAAAGTTATTGTTCGTAGGATAAGTAATATAAATAAATTGATTTCAGAGAGCTTGTGGTTAGTGTGAACAAGAATCAATATTTATATGAATCTACCTACTATATGAGAACAATCGGTCATAACCGTTATTTTAGTGAAGTGCAATTTAGTTATAACTAAATTGTTAAATAGGGTGGCAACGCGTAGACCACGTCCCTTGTAGGGATGTGGTCTTTTTTTATTTGTCATAATAAATAGCAGTGATAGTTAAGCAACTTAGATGAATAAGTAGTAGTCTCAGTTGTCAGAGTATCATCACGTGTTAGCCCCCAATAAAAAAGATATTCAAAGGGAAAGGATGAAGGTTAATGTTAGATCTAAAATTATTTAGAAATGAACCTGAAGCAGTTAAGAGCAAAATTAAATTACGTGGAGATGATCCAAAAGTTGTCGATGACGTATTAGAGTTAGATGAACAACGTCGTAAATTAATTGCTGAAACAGAAGAAATGAAAGCACGTCGTAATAAAGTCAGTGAAGAAATCGCTATTAAAAAGCGCAATAAAGAAAATGCTGATGACGTTATTGCTGAAATGCGTTCACTAGGCGATGACATAAAGAAAAAAGATGAGCAATTAAATGATATAGATAATAAAATGACAGGAATTCTTTGTCGTATTCCTAACTTAATTAGTGATGACGTACCACAAGGTGCATCAGATGAAGATAACGTAGAGCTTAAAAAATGGGGTACACCTCGCGAATTTACATTTGAACCAAAAGCACATTGGGATATTGTAGAAGAATTAAAAATGGCTGACTTTGATCGTGCAGCAAAAGTATCAGGTGCTCGCTTTGTTTATTTAACAAATGAAGGTGCTCAATTAGAGCGTGCTTTAATGAACTATATGATTACAAAACATACAACACAACATGGTTATACAGAAATGATGGTACCACAACTTGTTAATGCTGACACAATGTATGGTACTGGTCAGTTACCAAAATTCGAAGAAGATTTATTCAAAGTAGAAAAAGAAGGATTATATACGATTCCAACAGCAGAAGTACCGTTAACAAACTTCTATCGTAATGAAATTATTCAACCAGATGTCTTACCTGAAAAATTCACAGGACAATCTGCATGTTTCCGTAGTGAAGCGGGTTCAGCTGGTCGTGATACAAGAGGATTAATTCGCTTACACCAATTTGATAAAGTTGAAATGGTACGCTTTGAAAAACCAGAAGATTCTTGGGATGCATTAGAAGAAATGACTTTAAATGCCGAAGCAATCTTAGAAGAGTTACAACTACCATACCGTCGTGTCATTTTATGTACTGGTGATATTGGCTTTAGTGCAAGTAAGACATATGATTTAGAAGTATGGTTACCAAGTTACAATGACTATAAAGAAATTAGTTCATGTTCAAACTGTACAAACTTCCAAGCACGTCGTGCAAATATCCGTTTCAAACGTGATAAATCTGCGAAACCAGAATTAGTACACACATTAAATGGTAGTGGTTTAGCAGTTGGTCGTACATTTGCTGCTATTGTTGAAAATTACCAAAATGAAGATGGAACAGTAACAATTCCAGATGCATTAGTACCATTTATGGGTGGTAAAACTCAAATTTCAAAACCAATTAAATAAGTATTAATGTCAAGCAACTGATTCAATACTCTTGGAATTATCGATAAATTTGTCGATGATTTTAAGAGTATTTTTATGTGTGATTATAGTTATGATAATAAGAGAGAATATAGTCAAAGTGCGAAGAAGGCCACAACGAAAAATGATGAGGTAGATAATTTATAAATACAATAATAGGGGAGGGGAGTAACCAAATAATTGAAGTAAAAAACAAACAATAACATCCAAATATTAACAAAATAAACAAGGGTAAGTCTAAACGAATAACGAAAAATTCTGAAATTTCAAAGCTTATTAATTCAAGATTCTTAGACGGTTGTATGTCTAACCTCACACAAACGGTAGTCTAAAGTCATTGCGCATCTACCAACCATATATTAGACTAGGTATATTCTTTTTACATTGTAATAAAAAATTAATTAAAGGAGGTACAGTATAAATGACGCATTTAACATTTAAACAAGGTGTTAAAGAATGTATTCCAACATTGCTAGGTTATACAGGTGTGGGAATTTCATTTGGTATTGTAGCCGCTTCACAAAATTTTAGTATTTTAGAAATTATCTTACTGTGCCTCGTTATATATGCTGGTGCAGCACAATTTATTGTCTGTGCCCTGGTGATTGCTGGTACACCTATGACTGCCATTATTCTCACTACAGCAATAGTCAATTCTAGAATGTTCTTATTAAGTATGTCTTTAGCACCTAATTATAAAACATATAGTTTCTGGAATAGAGTAGGACTTGGTTCATTAGTTACTGACGAAACGTTTGCAGTTGCAATTACCCCTTATTTAAAAGGAGAAAAAATTAATGATCGCTGGTTACATGGTTTAAATATTACAGCTTATCTATTTTGGACAGTGTCGTGTGTTGCAGGTGCAATATTTGGTAAATATATTTCAAATCCAGAAATGCTTGGTTTAGATTTTGCCATTACTGCGATGTTTGTCTTTTTAGGAATTGCTCAATTTGAATCAATAACAAAATCAAGATTCCGTATTTATGTCGTATTAATTGTTGCGGTTATTGTTATGATGTTGATATTGAGTTTAATGATGCCTTCATATGTTGCAATTTTAATTTCAGCTGTTTTAGCAGCAACACTAGGGGTGGTGATGGATAAATGACGATTTCTACATATATGCTCATACTTATTTTATTATGTGGTTTAGTCACGCTCATTATTCGAATTGTGCCATTTATGCTGATTTCTAAAGTACATCTACCTGATAAAGTTATACAGTGGCTATCATTTATTCCTATCACATTATTCACAGCGTTGGTCATAGATTCAATAATACAACAGCCAATGCATGGTCATGGTTACACGTTAAATATGCCTTATGTCATTGCGTTAGTTCCGACCTTATTGCTAGCTATCATTTCTAGAAGTTTGACGATAACGATTGTTGGTGGCATTGTTGTCATGGCATTACTGAGATTTTTCTTTTAAATAGGTTGAACGACATGGCTAACTTAGTTAAAATACTAGTAATTAGAAAATTCTGAATAGTTATCGAAACAGCATGGAATAATTATCACAACAGTGTGTTAGTCACTTTCGAAAATGAGAGTGGGTTACAAATAATAAAAAATATTTCATAGACCTACCCCAGCAAGACTGATTTGCACTAACAACTAACGTTTAACAATTTCATATATCTTATTAGGAGAAGTTGAGGGACTTGGCCCGATGATACTTCAGCAACCGACTTTTTAGCACGGTGCTAATACCAACGAATCACTCGAATGATAAGTATACAAACTTCTTACTGTTCATTGAGTAGGAAGTTTTTTTAATAAGGAGGAAAGTACGATGACAAATTACACAGTAGATACTTTGAATTTAGGTGAATTTACAACTGAGTCTGGAGAAGTAATAAATAATTTACAATTACGCTATGAACATGTTGGGTATCAAGGACAACCATTAGTTGTAGTTTGTCATGCATTAACTGGAAATCATTTAACTTATGGAACTGATGATAACCATGGTTGGTGGAGAGAAATTATTGATGGTGGTTATATGCCGATTAACGATTATCAATTCCTAACATTTAATGTTATAGGTAGTCCGTTTGGTTCAAGCTCACCATTAAATGATCCTGATTTTCCACGTCATCTTACATTAAGAGATATTGTTAGAGCTAATGAATTAGGAATAGAAGCACTTGGGTATGACCATATTAATATTTTAATTGGTGGCAGTTTAGGTGGCATGCAAGCGATGGAAATGCTTTATAATCAACGCTTTACTGTGGATAAAGCGATTATTTTAGCGGCAACAGATAAAACATCGTCGTATAGTAGAGCGTTTAATGAAATAGCGCGACAAGCCATACATATTGGTGGTAAAGAAGGATTGAGTATAGCGCGACAACTTGGTTTCTTAACCTATCGCTCCTCTAAAAGTTATGATCAACGCTTTACACCAGATGAAGTAGTCGAGTATCAACAATACCAAGGTAATAAATTCAAACAACAATTTGATTTGAATTGCTACGTCACACTACTCGATGTCTTAGATAGTCATAATATTGAGCGAGGTCGACAAGATGTAAATCAAGTCTTTGGCCAATTAGATACCAAAGTATTAACGATCATCGATGATTTGTTATATCCAGATGATCAAGTAAAAGCATTAGGCGAACGCTTTAAATATCATCGCCATTTCTTTGTACCAGATAATGTTGGTCATGATGGCTTCCTACTTAACTTTAATAGATGGGCACCTAACTTGTATCATTTTCTAAATTTAAAGCATTTTAAACGTAAATAACTTTATGAGCCTGGGACAAAAAGTATTTTACACTTAAAATGAAGCGTTTGACAGTAACTGTCTAGTTTTTAAAATGCTGAAAAATCAATGTTTTAAAAATTTAGTCAGTGTAGCCATAGTGCAATTACAAAATAAAATTTGTTTCTGTTCCGCTTCCGTAGCTACTGCTGTAAAAGTAAATAAGTGATATATAGCAATATTAATGGGTGGAATAGCGTATGGTATCACACAATCAAGCACTGCCTAATGACTATAATAGGTAGTGTCAAAATTATATTGTATTAAATGTTATACAAACCAAATTCCTTTAATTGTGAAATTGTAGCAAAGAGGTTAAAATGATAGCTATAGTTAAAAATATGGGAGTGGCGTATGTGTTTTCAAAAATACAACCTAAAGCTACAATAATATCAATTATTTCATTACTAATTGTTGCTGTAGCTTTATATCTAATACCTGGTTTAGGGCTAGTACTATGCTTGTTTGCAACAATTCCGGGTATAGTGTTATGGAACAAATCTACGCAATCGTTTGGTATAACTGCATTACTTACTGTGATATTAACGACAGTACTTGGTAATACATTTGTCCTAAGTAGTATTGTGTTAGTTTTAATTGCAAGTTTAATCATTGGCCAATTATTAAAAGAACGAACATCTAAAGAACGTATTCTTTATGTAACGACAGCTTCAATGAGTGTTATCTCATTGATTGGATTTATGTTGTTACAAACTTTCAATAAAATTCCAACATCAGCTGTGTTAGTCAAACCATTCAAAGATGCTTTACATGAAGCGGCAATAATGACTGGTGCAGATGCAAATATGAGACAAATCATGGAAGAAGGATTTAGACAGACAACTGCACAACTTCCTGGTTACCTCATTATGATTACATTTCTTATTGTCTTAATTAATTTAATGATTACATTTCCGATTTTACGAAAATTTAAAGTAGCGACACCAATATTCAAACCACTATTTGCTTGGCAAATTAGCCCAGTCTTATTGTGGGTATATATTATTGTCTTAATTTGTTTAATGTTTACGAATGAACCAAGTATTTTCCAGAGCATTATTTTGAATTTTGAACTTGTGTTATCATTAGTGATGTATATCCAAGGTTTAAGTGTCATTCACTTCTTTGGTAAAGCGAAACGCATACCAAATGTAGTAACCATTCTATTAATGGTTATCGGAACAATACTTACACCTGCGACACATATCGTAGGCTTACTTGGTATCATTGATTTAAGTTTAAATTTAAAACGTATGATGAAGAATAATTTTAAAAAGTGAATAGAGGTGGAATAATGAATCGGCAATCCACTAAGAAAGCTTTACTTATACCATTTGTCATCATGATCATCACAGCCATCGTCTTAATGGGCGTATGGTTTATCTTTAATAGCATTGTAGCTTTGATTGCTTCGGCAATTCTTGTCGTGATGATTATCGTGAGCGTTATATTATTTAGAAAAGCGCTACTGAAAATGGATAATTATGTGGATCATTTAAGTGCGGTAATATCAGCTAATAACAATAAAGCGATAAAGCATTTACCAATTGGTATGGTCATTCTAGATAAGAACGATCACATAGAATGGGTTAATCAGTTTATGTCTGAACATTTAGATACCAATGTGATATCAGAATCTGTAAATGAAGTATTTCCAAATATTTTAAAACAATTAGAAAAAGTGAAAGAACTGCAAATAGAGTACAATCAATATCATTTTAATGTACGTTATTCTGAAAATGATCATTGTTTATATTTCTTTGACGTGACAGAACAAGCACATACACATACATTATATGAAAATTCAAAACCAATTATCGCAACGTTATTTTTAGATAATTATGATGAAATCACACAAAATATGAACGATACACAACGTTCTGAAATTAACTCTATGGTGACACGTGTCATCAGTCGCTGGGCGTCAGAGTATAATATCTTCTTCAAAAGATATAGTTCAGATCAATTCGTTGCGTATTTGAATCAAAAAATATTAGCAGATTTAGAGAAATCCAACTTTGATATTTTAAGTCAGTTACGTGAAAAAAGTGTTGGTTACCGTGCACAATTAACACTAAGTATTGGTGTCGGTGAAGGTACGGAGAACTTAATTGACTTAGGTGAGTTATCACAATCAGGATTAGACTTAGCGCTAGGTCGTGGTGGTGACCAAGTCTCTATCAAGAATATTAACGGTAACGTGCGTTTCTATGGTGGTAAGACTGACCCAATGGAAAAACGTACACGTGTAAGAGCGCGAGTAATTTCTCACGCCTTAAAAGATATTTTAGCTGAAGGTGACAAAGTCATTATCATGGGACATAAACGTCCAGACTTAGATGCGATAGGTGCAGCAATTGGGGTATCTCGATTTGCGATGATGAACAATTTAGAAGCCTATATTGTATTAAACGAGTCAGATATTGATCCAACACTTCGTCGAGTAATGAATGAAATTGATAAGAAACCAGAATTAAGAGAACGTTTTGTAACATCTGATGATGCATGGGATATGATGACTTCTAAGACAACCGTAGTCGTTGTAGATACACATAAACCAGAACTTGTCTTAGATGAAAATGTCTTAAATAAAGCGAATCGTAAAGTAGTGATTGATCATCATAGACGTGGCGAAAGCTTTATCTCTAATCCATTACTTGTTTATATGGAACCATACGCAAGTTCTACAGCAGAACTTGTTACAGAGTTATTAGAGTATCAACCGACAGAACAACGTCTAACAAGACTTGAGTCAACTGTCATGTATGCAGGAATTATCGTTGATACTAGAAACTTTACATTACGTACAGGTTCAAGAACATTTGATGCTGCAAGTTATTTACGTGCACATGGTGCGGATACCATCTTAACGCAACATTTCTTAAAAGATGATGTAGATACGTATATCAATCGTTCAGAATTAATTCGTACGGTGCAAGTTGAAGATAACGGTATAGCCATAGCACATGGTTCAGACGATAAAATTTATCATCCTGTCACAGTTGCACAAGCAGCTGACGAATTGTTAAGTTTAGAAGGTATTGAAGCATCATACGTTGTTGCTAAACGTGAAGATAATTTAGTTGGTATTTCTGCCCGTTCACTTGGCTCAGTTAATGTACAATTAACAATGGAAGCGCTTGGTGGAGGCGGACATTTAACTAATGCAGCTACACAGCTTAAAGGCGTAACAGTAGAACAAGCAATCGCACAGTTACAACAAGCAATTACAGAACAATTAAGTAGGAGTGAAGACGCATGAAAGTAATTTTTACACAAGATGTTAAAGGTAAAGGTAAAAAAGGTGAAGTCAAAGATGTACCAGTAGGTTACGCTAACAACTTCTTATTGAAAAAGAATTTTGCTGTAGAAGCAACACCTGGTAATCTTAAACAATTAGAATTACAAAAAAAACGTGCTAAAGAAGAAAGACAACAAGAAATCGAAGATGCTAAAAAGTTAAAAGAAACATTAGCAAACATCGAAGTTGAAATTTCTGCTAAAACAGGTGAAGGTGGCAAATTGTTTGGTTCAGTAAGTACGAAACAAATTGCTGAAGCTTTAAAAGAACAACATGACATTAAAGTTGATAAACGTAAAATGGATTTACCAAATGGTATCCATTCATTAGGATATACCAATGTACCAGTTAAATTAGATAAAGAAGTAGAAGGTACAATTCGTGTCCATACAGTTGAACAATAAAGATGGATTGAAATAAGAGGTGTAATCAATCATGGATAGAATGTATGAGCAAAATCAAATGCCACATAGCAATGAAGCTGAACAATCTGTCTTAGGTTCCATCATTATAGATCCAGAATTAATTAATACTACTCAGGAAGTCTTACTTCCTGAGTCGTTTTATAGAGGAGCCCATCAACATATTTTTCGTGCGATGATGCACTTAAATGAAGATAATAAAGACATCGATGTTGTAACATTGATGGATCAATTATCTAGTGATGGTACGTTGAATGAAGCGGGTGGCCCTCAATATTTAGCAGAGCTATCAACGAATGTACCGACAACGCGAAATGTACAATATTATACAGATATTGTAGCCAAACATGCGTTGAAACGTAAATTGATTCAAACGGCTGATAGTATTGCGAATGATGGATATAATGAAGAACTAGAATTAGATGAAATATTAAGTGATGCTGAACGCCGTATACTTGAATTATCATCATCACGAGAAAGTGATGGCTTTAAAGATATTCGTGATGTCTTAGGTCAAGTGTATGAAACTGCAGAAGAACTTGATCAAAATAGTGGTCAAACACCAGGTATTCCAACTGGATACCGCGATTTAGACCAAATGACAGCTGGCTTTGGACGAAATGATTTAATTATTTTAGCAGCACGACCATCTGTAGGTAAGACTGCGTTCGCGCTTAATATTGCACAAAAAGTTGCTACACATGAAAGTATGTATACGGTTGGTATTTTCTCATTAGAGATGGGTGCCGACCAATTAGCAACACGTATGATATGTAGTTCAGGTAATGTTGATTCTAATCGCTTGAGAACAGGAACAATGACTGAAGAAGACTGGAGTCGTTTCACGATTGCGGTGGGTAAATTATCACGTACGAAGATATTTATTGATGATACACCAGGTATCCGTATTAATGATTTACGCTCTAAATGTCGTCGACTAAAACAAGAGCATGGTTTAGATATGATTGTGATTGACTACTTACAATTGATTCAAGGTAGTGGTTCTCGTTTCTCTGATAACAGACAACAAGAAGTTTCTGAAATTTCACGTACACTGAAAGCATTAGCACGTGAGCTAGAATGCCCCGTTATTGCACTTAGTCAGTTATCACGTGGTGTAGAACAACGTCAAGATAAACGACCAATGATGAGTGATATTCGTGAGTCAGGGTCTATCGAGCAAGATGCCGATATCGTAGCCTTTTTATATCGTGATGATTACTATAATCGTGGCGGGGAAGAAGATGACGATGATGATAGTAATTTCGAACCACAAACGAATGATGAAAATGGTGAAATTGAAATTATTATTGCTAAACAACGTAACGGCCCAACAGGTACCGTGAAACTACATTTTATGAAACAATATAATAAATTTACAGATATCGATTATGCGCATGCAGATATGATGTAAAAATATTTTTATCCGTACAATTAACTTATTTTATGTTTAATTGTACGGTTTTTGTTTTGTTGTAAATAAAGAATCTTTTGTTAAGTTTGTGTATTACTTAAAGTGTAAAATATCTGTAATGATTGTTATGACAACGTTTTTATAACTTTAATAGTAAAAAATGATATAATTAATTTTGGTTGGATGTCCAAAATTTAATGTTCGATTTTTATTTGCATTATAGGTTTTATATTGGTAGAATATCAAATGGTTAATCGAGAAAAACTTGGAGGTGCTCACATGTCATCAATCGTAGTAGTTGGGACACAATGGGGAGACGAAGGAAAAGGCAAAATTACAGATTTCTTAGCAGAGCAAGCAGATGTTATTGCACGCTTTTCAGGTGGTAATAATGCAGGACATACCATTCAATTTGGTGGAGAAACTTATAAATTACATTTAGTACCATCTGGTATCTTTTATAAAGATAAATTAGCAGTCATCGGTAATGGTGTCGTTGTTGATCCAGTTGCACTATTAAAAGAATTAGACGGTTTAAATGAACGTGGCATTTCAACAAGTAATTTACGTATTTCAAATCGTGCACAAGTAATCTTACCATATCATTTAGCTCAAGATGAATATGAAGAGCGTTTACGTGGCGACAATAAAATTGGTACAACGAAAAAAGGTATCGGCCCAGCATACGTAGATAAAGCACAACGTATAGGTATTCGTATGGCTGATTTACTTGAAAAAGACACATTTGAAAGACTTTTAAAAGCAAATATTGAATATAAAGAAGCTTACTTTAAAGGTATGTTCAATGAAACATGCCCATCATTTGATGATATTTTTGAAGAATATTATGCAGCGGGTCAACGTTTAAAAGAGTTTGTTGTAGATACACCAAAAATATTAGACGATGCATTTATGGCAGATGAAAAAGTATTATTCGAAGGTGCCCAAGGTGTCATGTTAGACATCGATCATGGTACATATCCTTTCGTTACATCAAGTAATCCAATTGCTGGTAACGTTACTGTTGGTGGCGGTGTAGGTCCAACATTTGTATCAAGAGTGATTGGTGTATGTAAAGCTTATACTTCACGTGTTGGAGATGGCCCATTCCCAACAGAATTATTTGATGAAGATGGACATCACATTAGAGAAGTTGGGCGTGAATATGGAACAACAACAGGACGTCCTCGTCGTGTAGGTTGGTTCGATTCAGTGGTCTTACGACATGCGCGTCGTGTAAGTGGTATTACAGATTTATCTATTAACTCAATCGACGTGTTAACAGGATTAGATACTGTTAAAATTTGTACAGCTTACGAGTTAGATGGACAAGAAATTACAGAATATCCAGCTAACTTAGATCAATTAAAACGTTGTAAGCCAATCTTTGAAGAATTACCAGGTTGGACAGAAGATGTCACACAAGTACGTACATTAGAAGAATTACCAGACAATGCACGTAGATACTTAGAACGTATTTCAGAATTATGTAATGTACAAATTTCAATCTTCTCAGTCGGCCCAGACAGAGAACAAACAAACTTACTAACAGAATTATGGTAAGAAAAATCCTCTACGGAGGATTTTTTTATTTTGCCTTTAGGGAGCGGTATAGAACTTATAAATAGTGAGACAGAACTTATAGATGTTGAGATAGAACTTTTAGAAAATGATGTAGTCATCTGATTTCGGTAAGAAGAACTATAGTGGCAAGTTGTTATCTTATAAATGCTGTATCATCTAGACCATTACTGCTCAATGTTTTCAATGAAGTGTACTATGTACTTTGTCTTAATCTCGAAATAAAGATCTTGTTAATTAATAACAGAAGTCGAGGATTTTGAGATGTAACAAAGTATAAGTCGAGATATTGTTCAAACAACAAATACTTTAAACAAGATGCAACGATAATAAATTGAATACCAATCAATTGCAATTTTTCACTTATAACAGTAATTAAAAAATAACAATAAAATTATGTAAAAAATATCTTGTCATGCGAAGTTTGGCTGTGCTATAATCTATCTTGTGCTTAAGAACGGCTCCTTGGTCAAGCGGTTAAGACACCGCCCTTTCACGGCGGTAACACGGGTTCGAGTCCCGTAGGAGTCACCATTTTAGGTCTCGTAGTGTAGCGGTTAACACGCCTGCCTGTCACGCAGGAGATCGCGGGTTCGATTCCCGTCGAGACCGTATATGCCTACCCAACAGGGTAGGCATTTTTTTATATCTTTTTAACATTATATGCTACTGTATAGGGCATAGTTGTTTTATGATCATGTAACTGTTATAGGTTTTCCATTTTTCAGGACTGATAGAGTGAATGCCAATTACAGTCAAACATGTAAGAGAAACGTCTTATATAACTAATATGATGCTTAACTAACGTGTGATGGGTATCACAACTTAACCATAAGTACTCGATATACATCAATAATCTACATCGACGTCCAGTAACATAAATTTAAATACCGACACACATCAATGCTCACTCACTAACTTGTAACACATACCAACGCCCACCACCTTACTTGCAAAGCACAACCATCAATTACTAAACACAGACCAACGCGCAACCAATGCTGATTCTCACACATCACTATTTACTAAACACATACCAACTAATCCCCTAACACCACCGACAACCATAGATAAACCCATAATCAACCAATGCTCACCTAAAAACTGGAAGTCAATATTTTATGACTAAAAAAAGATAGCGATATAACTCAGAAAAAATATTAATTAATAAGTTTATATTGAAAAATAGAATTAATAGGCTATAAATGGTAAATTATATAGTAGGTTACTATGCGTTATATGATATAAAAATGTCACAATAACATATAAATAGTAAGTGACGACCCAACACAAAGTCTCTTAGATAAAAACGACTAGAGTGAAAAATGATAAAATTAGAATGATGATACAAGAAAAGAGGTTTATGCAAATGGCTAGAAAAGTAGTTGTAGTTGATGATGAAAAACCGATTGCTGATATTTTAGAATTTAATTTAAAAAAAGAAGGATATGATGTTTACTGTGCATATGATGGTAACGATGCCGTAGACTTAATTTATGAAGAAGAACCAGATATCGTGTTACTCGACATTATGTTACCTGGTCGTGATGGCATGGAAGTATGTCGTGAAGTACGTAAAAAATACGAAATGCCTATTATTATGTTAACTGCCAAAGACTCAGAAATTGATAAAGTGTTAGGTCTAGAATTAGGTGCAGATGACTATGTAACGAAACCATTTAGTACGCGCGAATTAATTGCACGTGTTAAAGCGAACTTACGTCGTCATTATTCACAACCAGCACAAGAAACAACAAGTGCGACAAACGAAATTACAATTAAAGATATCGTTATTTATCCAGATGCTTATTCTATTAAAAAGCGTGGCGAAGATATCGAATTAACACACCGTGAGTTTGAGTTATTCCATTATTTATCAAAACATATGGGACAAGTAATGACACGTGAACATTTACTACAAACAGTATGGGGTTATGATTATTTTGGTGACGTACGTACAGTGGATGTAACCATTCGTCGTTTACGTGAAAAGATTGAAGACGATCCATCACATCCTGAATATATTGTTACGCGTAGAGGCGTTGGATACTTTCTCCAACAGCACGAATAGAGGTTTAGGCGAATGAAGTGGCTCAAACAACTACAATCCCTTCATACTAAACTAGTAATTGTTTATGTCTTGTTAATTATTATTGGTATGCAGATTATTGGTTTATATTTTACTAATAATCTTGAAAAAGAACTGCTAGATAACTTTAAAAAGAACATTACACAATATGCGAAACAATTAGATATTAGTATAGAAAAAGTATATGACGAAAAAGGTTCTGTCAACGCACAGAAAGATATACAAAATTTATTAAGTGAATATGCGAACCGTCAAGAAATTGGAGAAATTCGCTTTATAGATAAAGATCAAATTATTATGGCAACGACAAAGCAGTCTAACCGTAGTCTAATTAATCAAAAAGCCAATGATAGCTCCGTTCAAAAAGCCTTATCACTAGGGCAATCGAACGACCATTTAATCTTAAAAGATTATGGCAACGGTAAAGATCGCGTGTGGGTTTATAATATCCCAGTCAAAGTAGATAAAAAAGTCATTGGTAACATCTATATCGAATCGAAAATTAATGACGTTTATAATCAATTAAACAACATTAACCAAATATTTATTGTAGGTACCGCCATCTCGCTACTTATCACTGTAATCCTTGGTTTCTTTATTGCCCGAACGATTACCAAACCCATCACTGATATGCGTAACCAAACCGTCGAAATGTCTCGAGGGAACTATACGCAACGTGTGAAGATTTATGGTAATGACGAAATTGGTGAACTGGCATTAGCCTTCAACAATTTGTCTAAACGTGTGCAAGAAGCACAAGCGAATACAGAAAGTGAGAAACGTCGACTCGACTCAGTTATCACACATATGAGTGACGGTATCATAGCGACAGACCGTCGTGGGCGCATTCGTATTGTTAATGATATGGCTCTAAAAATGCTTGGTATGGCTAAAGAAGATATTATCGGTTATTACATGTTAAGTGTCTTAAGTCTAGAAGATGAGTTTAAATTAGAAGAAATTCAAGAAAACAATGATAGTTTCTTATTAGATTTAAATGAAGAAGAAGGGCTTATTGCGCGTGTTAACTTTAGTACCATTGTGCAAGAAACTGGCTTTGTCACAGGTTATATTGCTGTGTTACATGATGTTACGGAACAACAACAAGTTGAACGAGAACGTCGCGAATTCGTTGCCAACGTTTCACACGAGTTGCGTACACCATTAACATCTATGAACAGTTACATTGAAGTCCTTGAAGAAGGTGCATGGAAAGACGATGAATTAGCACCACAATTCCTATCGGTAACACGTGAAGAAACGGAACGTATGATTCGTCTTGTCAATGACCTCCTACAACTATCTAAAATGGATAACGAGTCAGATCAAATTAACAAAGAAATTATCGACTTCAATATGTTTATTAATAAAATTATTAATCGACACGAAATGTCAGATAAAGATACCGAATTTGTCAGAGAAATTCCTAATCAAACAATCTTTACCGAAATCGATCCAGATAAAATGACACAAGTATTTGATAACGTCATTACCAATGCGATGAAATATTCTCGTGGTGATAAACGTGTCGAGTTCCACGTGAAACAAAATCCACTGTATAACAGAATGACGATCCGTATTAAAGATAACGGTATAGGTATTCCAATTAACAAAGTAGATAAAATATTTGATCGCTTTTATCGTGTTGATAAAGCCCGTACACGTAAAATGGGTGGTACTGGTTTAGGTTTGGCAATTTCTAAAGAAATCGTCGAAGCACACAACGGTCGTATCTGGGCTAACAGTGTAGAGGGGCAAGGTACATCTATCTTTATTACACTTCCATGTGAAGTAATCGAAGACGGTGATTGGGATGAATAATAAGGAACATATTAAGTCTGTCATCCTAGCCTTACTTGTATTGATGAGTGTTGTATTAACGTATATGGTATGGGACTTTTCACCGGATATTACAGACGTCGATAATACAGATAGTAAGAAGAATGATACTAAACCATTGACGAAACCGATGACTGCTAATATGGATACGACGATTGCACCTTTTCAAATTATTAATTCTAAGGACGATCATCCTAAAGGAACAGTCGCAACGGTATCTAATGTCACGAAATTAATTAAACCATTGAAGAATAAAAGTGCTAAGTCTGTTGAACATGTGCATCGTGACCATAATTTAATGATTCCAGAATTAGGTCAAGATATTACAATCCTAGATTTCACGTATGACTTACCATTATCGACGTATCTCGACCAAGTGTTAAATAGTAATGCTAAAGTACCTAATCATTTCAATTTTAATCGTTTAGTGATTGATCATAATGCTGACGACCGTATTGTACTATACGCTATTAGTAAAGACCGTCACGACTATGTTAAAGTCACAACGACAGCTAAGTTTGCTAACTTTAAAGACGCTTTAGCAACGATTAAATCAGAAATGAAGCCATATACAGATATCATTACGAATAAAGATAGCATTGATCGAGCGACGCATCTTTTTGCGCCTAGCAAACCTGAAAAGTTAAAAACATATCGTATGGTCTTTAATACGATGAGTGTTGAAAAGATGAATGCTATACTGTTTGACGATTCAACGATTGTCCGTAGCTCGAAAAGTGGTGTCACAACGTACAATAACAACACAGGTGTTGCGAACTATAATGATAAAGATGAAAAATATCATTATAAAAACTTATCAGAAGATGAAAAAAGTTCGAGTAATATGGAAGAAACGATACCAGGTACCTTTGATTTCATCAATAGTCACGGTGGTTTCTTAAATGAAGACTATCGTCTGTTTAGTACGGATAATAACTCTGGAGAATTGACATATCAACGTTTCTTAAATGGTTATCCAACATTTAACAATGAAAATTCAAATGAAATTCAAGTCACTTGGGGAGAAACAGGTGTCTTTGATTATCGTCGTTCACTATTACGTACAGATGTTGTCTTAAATAGTGAAGATGAAAAAGCATTGCCAAAATTAGAATCTGTGCGTTCCAAGTTAGCAAATAATAGTGATATTGATTTTGAAAAAATAACTAACATTGTTGTCGGTTATGAAATGCAAGATAATCCAGATCATAATCATATGGAAGTACAGATTAATAGCGAACTTATACCACGTTGGTATGTTGAATATGATGGTAAGTGGTATATCTATAGTGATGGGGGGCTAGAATAAATGAACTGGAAACTTACGAAGACACTCTTCATTTTCGTCTTTGTTCTAGTTAACATCATGCTAGTTATCATTTATATTAATAAAGTGAATCGTTCACATATCAATGAAGCGGAAAGTAGTAATGAAGTTAACTTTCAACAAGAGGAAATTAAAGTACCAGATAGCGTGTTAAGCAAATCTGTTAAAGATTTACGTTTATCACAAATTACTGGCCGTTCTAAAGACTTTTCAGCACAAGTCAAGGGAGACGATGAGTTAACAACATCAAACTCTGGTAAGCAATTAGAAGCAGACGTTGACCCAAGTATCACAGTTAACGACAATAATTTCAAAGATTTAAAGGATTATTTAAACAATCATGTCTATCATGGTAAGACATATCAACTTAGTGATATTACGTCGAATAATGTGAAGTATGAACAAACATATCAAGATATTCCTATTTTAAATAATAGTAAGGCTACAGTGACTTTTAATGTGAATAATGATAAAGCGACGAGTTATAAACAGACGATGATGGAAGATATTAAGCCGACAGAAGGTACAGACAAAAAACGCCAAGTCATCACGCCTAGAAAAGCGATAGAAGCCTTGTACTTCAATCGTTATCTGAAGAAAGACGATCAAGTTATTAATGCTAGACTCGGCTATTATTCAGTCGTTAAAGAAACGAATGTCCAATTGTTACAACCGAACTGGGAAGTGAAGGTTAAACATCCAGGAAAAGACAAAGTCTATACTTACTATGTGGAAGCAACAAGCAACAATCCTAAAATTATAGATCACTAAGTTGTTGAGAGGCTAGTGCTGTTAATGATGCAGCACTAGCTTTTTTGATTGCGGCGTCAAGTGAGAAATCATACATAAAGGCATTGATTGAAAGCTTAATGTTGTCGTTTTTGGTTAACGTTATATCTATCATAGATACTTATACAGTTATGTCAAAAGCTTTTGTATTCTGTGAAACATTGTTATAATAATTAAGAAATTCATTGTGCGCGGTTATTAAAAAATAATAATTTGAGACAAGTCGATGGACAGTTACAGTTAGAAACGTAAGACAAGCAATAAGTAGACTAAACTTAAATGAATGATAGTTTCTGTAGAGAAAATCATAAAGTTAAGTGAAGTGATACTGCGGTCACTGTGACAGGTGAGTTGTCGACATAGGAAAGGATGAGTCGCTTGATACGAATGAGTGTCTTAGCAAGTGGAAGTACAGGAAATGCTACTTTTGTAGAAAATGATAAAGGTAGTTTATTAGTCGATGTTGGTTTAACAGGTAAGAAAATGGAAGACTTATTTAGCCAAATTGATCGTAACATTCAAGATTTAAATGGTATTTTAGTGACACATGAACATATCGATCATATTAAAGGTCTAGGCGTCTTAGCACGTAAATATAAATTGCCGATTTATGCTAATGAAAAAACATGGCAAGCTATAGAAAAAAAAGATAGTCGTATTCCAATGGACCAAAAATTTATCTTTAATCCATATGAAACAAAAGAAATTGCTGGATTTGATATTGAATCATTCAATGTGTCACATGATGCGATTGATCCACAGTTTTATATTTTCCATAATAATTATAAAAAATTCACCATATTAACAGATACTGGTTATGTATCAGATCGCATGAAAGGTATGATTCGTGGCAGTGATGCTTTTATTTTTGAAAGTAATCATGACGTAGATATGTTGCGTATGTGTCGTTATCCATGGAGTACGAAACAGCGTATCTTAGGAGATATGGGACATGTATCTAACGAAGATGCAGGACGTGCCATGACAGATGTTATCACAGGAAATACGAAACGTATTTATTTATCACATTTATCCCAAGATAATAATATGAAAGATTTAGCACGTATGAGTGTGGGACAGGTATTGAATGAACATGATATTGATACTGAAAAAGAAGTGCTATTATGCGATACCGATAAAGCAGTTGCTACACCTATTTATACGTTGTAATAAGGTGGATAAGTAGTTGTTATGGAGTTACGACGCCCAGTTTGTACATTATAGTGAAAATTTTTATTGTGATGGGATAAACCCCTTCAAAAATATGTAATACTTAAAAATAGGTGTTAATGATAGCTCTAAAATTAAAGAATGAATAAAGTCAGACAAGCGACCTACTAAGTGGGTCGTTTTTTTGTGGATATAGGTGTGTAAAAAGTTGTGGATGAACTTGTGGAAAAGTAAGAAAATAATGATAAAGTACGTCTAAAAGATGACAAAATCAAGGATATATGTCAAATAAATGTTAAGACAGACGCAAAGTTATCCACTAAATTGTTCATAGTTACCCACAAATGTGTATAAAACAATAAGTGATACCCACAATATACACAGACTTATCCACAAAATCACAGGTTATACACTAAAATTTGAGTATAACTGCAAGAAAAAGATCAAAAACTGTGAATTATCCTGTTATAATAAGAGGGAACATTGTTAACAAGTGTATAACTTGTGGATAACTTTATGAATAATAAACACGCTGGAGGACCAAACGCGATGAAAATTACTATCCTATCTGTGGGAAAACTAAAAGAGAAATATTGGAAACAAGCAATAGCAGAATATGAAAAACGTTTAGGCCCATATACCAAAATAGACATCATAGAAGTGCCAGATGAAAAAGCACCAGAAAATATGAGCGACAAAGAAATTGAACAAGTAAAACAAAAAGAAGGAGAGCGCCTCCTAGCAAAAATTAAACCACAAGCCACAGTGATTACATTAGAAATTAACGGTAACATGTTGTCATCAGAAGGATTAGCACAAGAACTCGAACGACGCATGACCCAAGGCCAAAGCGACTTTGTCTTTGTCATAGGTGGATCCAACGGCTTACATCAAGACGTCATCGCACGCAGCAACTATGCCCTGTCATTTAGCAAAATGACCTTCCCACACCAAATGATGCGCGTCGTGTTAATAGAGCAGATATATAGAGGATTTAAAATCATGCGAGGAGAAGCATATCATAAGTGAAACCACGAAATGGGTTTTGAATGGTGAGTATTAACTCCATATTCATTCAAAATATAAGATATATAAAGATAACTGGTCGTATATCTTAAGTAGTAGCTAACAACTGTAATTATGTTTTCATTAAATCTGTTTATATCTAAAATGATTAATATAGAATGCTCCTTTTTGTCATTATTAAATTATAAAAGCAACTTTATAACAAAAACAGTTATTTCAAAATCAACAGTCATTTACCTTATCTAGTAATGATAAAACATTAGAAATGAAATTACAGATATTGAAAAAATAGTAAATATATCAATGAACTTTCAAAAGAGTAATTTCAAGAAACTAAGAATTTAAATAAAAAGTTCAAAGGATTTTATTAAGATGTGTTTGAAAGAAAATCAATCAAAAAGGTGTAGATTTTCCAATAAACTACTTAGAAATAATCATCATAATTTGAAAATTGACAATTTTTTAGACTCATAATATATAATAATGGAAATAGATATAAAATGAAATTAAAGGGGTATAGTATGAAGATTAATATTTATAAATCTAATTATAATTTTCAGGAAACAATCACAAATTTTTTAGAGAATTTAGAATCTTTAAATGATAACAATTATGAACTGCTTAATAATAAAAAACTCGTTAGTTATTCAAAGGAATTAGAATTAATTAGTGAAATTTATATACGTAAAAAAGAGAGAAAAATTTTAGATTGGCAATTATTAGTGAAGAATGTATATCTAGATACTGAGGAAGATGATAATTTATTTTCAGAAGTTGGTCATCATTTTGATGCAATATTATTTTTAAAAGAAAACACTACATTACAAAATAATGTATATATTATACCTTTTGGACAAGCATACCATGATATAAATAATTTGATTGATTATGACTTCGGAATTGATTTTGCAGAAAGAGCAATCAAAAATGAAGACATAGTTAATAAAAATGTTAATTTTTTTCAACAAAACAGACTTAAAGAGATTGTTAATTATAGAAGGAATAGTGTAGATTACGTTAGACCTTCAGAATCTTATGTATCAGTCCAAGGACATCCGCAAAACCCTCAAATTTTTGGAAAAACGATGATGTGTGGTACAAGTATTTCATTGCATGTACCGAATAATAGTCAGCAATTCATAGATAAAATTAGTATGATAATCAAAGAAATAAACGCTGTTATTAGTCTTCCCCAAAAAATTAGTAAATTTCCTAGAGTAGTAACTTTAAAAGACTTTGATAAAATAGAAGTGTTAGATAATTTATTGCTAAAAAAACTATCAAATATTCCAACTACAGAAAATATATCTATAGATATATCAAGACTTTTAGAACTAAGTAATATGATACTTTTATTAGATGACATGCTCGACGTCAACATATATATTAACTCTTCAAAAAAATATACAATAGAGACGTTTGATGCGACTGATACTGAAGTTAATTATATCACTGAAATAAGAGATTACATATTAAACTATGAGGTTAACTCTATAAATGATGTCAGTATAGAAGTGATAGATAATTTGGGTCATTCAAATAAGATCCCACTAAAAATGATACTACATGCTGAAGTTGAAATGGAAGATGGAAAAAAATATTTATTACAAAATGGAAAGTGGGGTTATTTTAATAAAGAATTTTTTGACATTTTGAATGATCATTTGAATGAGATAGAAATTAGGTTTAACACACTAACTCCAACAGATTTAGTATTTGAAGAGGGAGAAGAAGGATATATAAGAAAAATGGTAGAAAGATTTCCAGAAGAATATTTAATGTTACATAAAATATTCATAAAACCAATAAATAATAATTTTAAAGTAAAAGGGAAAGGAATAGAGTTGGCAGACTTATACAATTTTCAAAACAATGAGCTTTTCACGATTAAAAGAGGAATTAATACATCTTTATCTCTTTATAGTTTAGAGCAAAATATAATAGCAATCAATGCTTTAAAATATCCAGAATCATATAATTTTGAAGAATTAACAGACGCTATTCCCGATAATTGGGAAAATATATTTAGGAATATACAACAGAGTATAAATTTTAGTATAGTATGGATTTTACCGATATCATCTATTGATAAGACACCTATAAGTGATACGACTCATACTAATAGCGTAATAAATGAAAACTTTGAATTAACTAACTTAGGTTCAGTATTACTTAAAAATAAATTAGTGGAGTGGTCTCTCTATTTAAAAAATCAAAGAATTAAACCAATAATTTATATGGAAACACCAGCTGAAGATAGAAATTAAATAGAATCATCTATTTTCATAGATTAGCAATAACTATTCTCATAGAATTTGTCAAACTAAATGTAGACGATTCAACAATGAGTCTTTATTATAGAGCTGTAATTTTTCAAATCTTAATCTTGGATAGATATCTTTAATTTTATTAATGATTCCTTTGCCGTAATCAATGATTGATGCTTCGACTTCAACATAGTTATGATGATACCATTTTTGTGTAATACCTAACTTTCAGAACAACCAGAATTTCCCAGTATATTTCTGAGGATTTCTGAAATAGAGTGATTTAATAACTTAGTTAAATTATCGATCTCAATAAATTAGTAATATCTTTATTTGTTTTCTGTACAATATCATTACGAATTTAATATAATTATTCAAATTAATTTTTAAGATTGGATAATAATTATTTTTAATACTCATAGTAGTTCCTTCATTGCTCGTTATTTATTCGTAGAAAGGGTCTGGGACATTAAGTTCTAGGTTTAAGTAAAAAAAAGACAATTTCTATTGAAAATTGATAGAAATTGTCTTTTTCGTTTTTAATTTTGAAATATACAGCTCGTTGAGCTGCTATTTTCCTTATGTTAACTGCCATTAGCACAAATCCAAGTTCACGTTTAACCTTATCGAGCCCTCGAACCGACATTCTAGTGAACCCCAAAATAGCCTTCATGAATCCAAAAACAGGTTCTACGTCAATTTTTCTTTGACTATAGATTTTTTTCGTCTCTGGCTCAGAAAGCTTTTGATTAATTTGAGATTTAAAATACTCCCAATTATAATTTTTCATTATTTTTTTATTTGTTTTTGACTTGGATTTCATACATTGATGTTTGAGTGGACAGTCCGAACAATCATCACATTCATATAATTTAAAGTCTCTTTTAAATCCATATTTATCGTTACGGTAAGCATATCGTTTAAAACCTAATCGTTTTTGATTTGGACAAATAAATTCATCGTTAATTTCATCATAATCCCAATTCTGAGTATTAAAAATGTCACTTTTAAATTTTTTAGTTTTATCTTTAATAAACATTCCATACGTAATTAAAGGTGTTCTATTAAAATCATCTATGATAGACATATAATTTTGTTCACTACCATAACCAGCATCAGCGACGATATACTCAGGTAAATAACCGTAGGTTTCGTTAATCAAAGTTAAAAATGGTATTAAAGTTCTAGTATCTGTTGGATTTTGGTAGACATTATATGATAAAACAAATTGTGAATTTGTCGCTATTTGTAAATTGTATCCTGGTTTAAGTTGTCCATTTTTCATATGATCTTCTTTCATTCTCATAAAGGTAGCATCATGATCTGTTTTAGAATAACTATTGCGGTCTTGAAGAATTGCTTTTTGCTCTTTATATTTCATTTTTCGTTCAGAATAATCATCAAATTTCTTTTTAACTTTTTTAATTTCTGTTCTTTTTTTACGAATTTGCTTTCTTAGTTCTGGTTGTGTTTCATTGTCAATTTGTTGATTTAAATCTTCGATTTCTTTATCCAAATGGCTACCGATTAAATCAACATCTTCTTTTGATAAATCAGTATCTTTATCTTCTATAATCTCTGGTATAATTTTGTCTTTTACCAATTCTTGATAGATTATTTTTGAATTTTCGTTCATATCTGATTCATAGTTTAAAATACTTTTCTTCCATACGAATGTATATCGATTGGCATCAGCTTCTACTTTGGTTCCATCGATAAAAATAGCTTGATCATCAATAAGGTTTTGTTTTAGACACTGACTATGAAATTGGATAAATAAAGATTCGATTAAAGCATCCGTTTTAGGATTAACTCTGAAACGATTAATTGTCTTATACGAAGGTGATTGGTTTTGAGATAACCACATCATACGAAGACTATCATTGAGCAGTCTTTCAATTTTTCTTCCAGAATATACAGATTGTGTATAGGCATATAGAATAATTTTCAACATCATTCTTGGATGGTAAGAAGTCGCACCACGGTAATGTTTGAATTCATCGAATTCTTTATCTGGTATACTTTCAACAATGTCATTAACGTATCTTGAAATATCATTTTGAGGAATTTTTACTGAAGTTTCCATTGGTAGTGTAAGTTGAGTCATGTTATAATCTTTATACATAAGACACCTCGTTAATTTAGTTTATTGGTATTTATTAAATTATACGAAAGTGTCTTATTTTTTTGAAGTATTTACATGTAAAATTACATAAAAACGAAGTATTGTAGTGAAGACTCCTGAGGGAGCAGTGCTAGTCGAAGACTACAGGCTGAGACAGCACCCTAGGAACGCGAAACTACAATACGGAGTATTGAACATAAAATAGCACAAAGACGATTTAAAAATAAAATCATCTTTGTGCTATTATTTTTGGGATTTATGTCCCAGGCTCGTAATTTTATCCTTAACAACTTCCTTTACTTCAATATTTTTTTCAAAGATATATGAATTAGGTAAAATTAAATGAAACGAGTGTAAAAACTTCATGCTAATTTTAAATTACTCTATTTCATTAGGTTCTTTTATTAGTAAAATATAAAAGATATGAGTACTTTCGTAATTAAATTTTATTGGTAATGTACATAATATCAAATATTGTGTTTACAACAACTATATTTTATAATTGAAATAAAAAGGAGCAAAATATATGCAACGAAAGACTATACCTACAAAAGTTCAAAGAACTTTATATGCTGAATCATTAGGATATTGTCTAAATCCTGATTGCAAGGAGAAAATCGTTACTTACGATAGAGATATAAGTGAGAAAGCTCACATAATTGAATATTGTCAATCACAAGATAATAGTTATGAAAATTTAATAATTCTATGTCCAAATTGCCATACTCGGTTTGATAAGAATAAGGAATTTACTGTAGAGGAAATTACAAGTTGGAAAAAAGAACGACAAAAAGAATTAAATAAGATAATAGAAGGAAAATTTTCAAGCTTTGAAGAGTTAGAAAAACAAGTAAAACCCCTCTTGTTAAATAATCAAACAATTTATAATAATTATTATTTGAAAGGTAATAAAAAGCAATGGGAAAATTTTGAAAATGTTATTGTTCTAAATAATACAAAAATAAGGAACTTAATAAATGAAAACGAGGATTTGTTTGAAAATTATGAAAATGGCGAAAATACTAATAGAAAAGTAGTAGAAGATTTTAAGTTGCATGTTGAAGAGTTCCAAAGAACTAGGATAGATGAAGAGAAAATACGTGGAATATTATATCCTAAAAAATTTAATTCAATATTTGGTATCCAAGAAGACTTTCATGAATCATTTATTCCATCAGTTGAATCTTTAGAGTGTTTAATAGATGTGTATTTACAAAATAATAAATTAAAATATATTGATTTAGGAAGTGAACGACCATATATACAGTTAAATAAAAGTGGCGAAAATGAAAAAATATTGTTAGACAATATACCGAGGTTAAAACAATTATATTATTCTTACAACTGTTTTAGAAAAACTAAAGTTAGATTTGAGAGTTTGAACTTTGCTTTAAAATATTTGAAACAAAATGAAATTAATTTTAATTTTAAAGCATTACCTAATTTAAGAGAAATAATTATCAACTCTAATGATATAATTTTTGTATACGAATATTGTCTGACACAAGAATACTTAATGAGAGAAGCTTTTTCAAAGGGGAAAATTATTGTTAACCTTCACAATTGGAATGGCGAAAAATGTATATCAGAAGATGCTAGAGAGCTTGCTAATGATATGGGAATAAAATTGCTAAGTTTGAATGAATACTATCCTTATGTACACAGCATTAAATAATGATACATTAAAGAACTTAAAAAATGAAATGAATATTTATGAAACATTTATCAAAGTATACGTTTTCGGGTCCTTTTTGAATGACCAAGTCTACTCAAATGATATCGATATATTAATTATTTACAGAAAATATTCACAAGAATTTACAAAGGATTTGGACAAATTTAAGACAGAACTAACACAGTTGATAAACTTGCCATTAGATCTTAATGCGCTGAGTGAAAAAGAAGAAAATGATATTAAATTTATTAAGAGATTAAATAATAATTACTTTGTATTAAAGTAGATGAATGATTTAAAATTTAGGTAAAAAGCTGAAAAGTAGTTTTCTGAAATGACTTAGAGTGATAGTAAATAAACTATACAATAGATAGTTTAAAGATAAAAGGTAAAGAGGTAGACTTATAATTAATTCCTCTAGAAAACATACTAAGATTAGGCAAGGTATCATATTTAAAATAAGCAGTATTGAATTAAACCGTTCAATCTAAATTTTTTAAATAGGCTTTTAAACTATATTTGATTTTACGTTTTGCTAATGTGAGGACATTTGATAATTGTACAAGTTCTGATTCATAAATTGTTTGGCGAATCTTGGCGACTTTGATCATGCGAGATGTCGCCATCAAGTTCATATTGAAGAACATAATAAATATGCGACTAGTCACATCCAAAAATCCCCTTACTATTGCCGTAGTAAGGGGATTTGGTGCATACATGCCTGATATCTTTGTTAAATACATTATACCAGCATAGTAATTGAAAATGCAAAACACGTATACAAAAATAGAAGAGTATTTAAAATTTAATTTCTAGGCTTACCATTTTCATAAAGTTTAACCATTTGAAAATAGTTGTTATATAGGGGTGTTCATACATAAAATATGTATTTTAAGGAGCGTAAATTATTACTAAAATCCCATCAAATCAACGATGTATATTTTTTGTATATTGACGTCACAATTTTTAATAACAATAAACCTTGATATCAAGCTTTTTATTAACTAATAAATTTACACAATGTATGCTATAGGTAGTTTTTTATACAATAAATATTCATTATTCGTCTTTTGAACAATTAGTTAGCAACTTTATTTTATTTATAATCTACAAAAAATAGTGAAGCCTTTACCTAATAGGTTATAAAGAGCTTTTTGTCAAAATCAAGTATTATATGCTAAAATTTTTTTGTTTTAGACAAAAATAAATTTAGCTCAACGATAGCCTAGGCTAAGGATTTTTTACGAACATTTAACGCAAAAAATGGGCTTTCACAAAATGAAAGGATTTTGTATAATTAGATTATAAAACATATAGTCTATTACAACATGTGCTTCACACTTTAACCTTACTATTTTTATAGGAAAGAGTGGTGAATGCATATGACAGTTAACATTGAATTTGATATATCGTTAGCATTTCAAATTATCATAGCATTTAGCATTTTACACAAGTATAACAGCAAGAAAAAGTAAGCTCTCGTATGTCAGTACGAGAGCTTATATCTAAACAGGTTAAAGTGTGATATGCGTATTTTGGATTTATAGCTCATATATGTGCTATATGTTTTGGCACCAAGTTCTTCCTAAGACGTTGAGCTAGGTGCTTTTTTGTACTCTTTATAGTACTTTCTTGCATATACACAGTATCTGTAATTCAATAATATCATAATCATTACACATCGACTATATGTTACCGAAAAAAAGTAATGTAATTACTCATTCTCTAAAATAAAATACTTAACTATAGTATTAAACTTCTTAAAATCATTTTCTGTTCATTTATACGAACTCACGTTCTATAATATACATAGGATAATTGTGTTTAAGATTATAGATTTTGATATAACTGAACCATAAATAATAATTTTAAACATCAACATTATGAAGATAATTACTACACTCAATTTCAAACTAGTAATCATGGAAAAATATTAAAGAATCCATGGCAATTATATTTAGATACTTGGAAACATATATTTAATTATCAAGGAATTACTTCACGTAGAGGTTTTTGGTGGGCATTTTTATTTCATGATATTTCATTAGTACTAGTTAATGGGATATTGAATAGATCAACATTTTTAATTTTTATATTAAGAATTGTTATTTTCTTACCAATTTTATCTAGTGCAGTTAGGAGAATGAGGGACGTAAAAAAACCAATATTTATTCCATTTGTATTAATCATTGGTAGTTTAGTTTTTAATGAATATTTGTTTAGTCCATACATTCTATTGTTATCAAGAATTATATTGTTCATTTTAATGATTATATTTATTGTATTTGCTTGCTTAAAAACTAACATTAATAGTAGTCGTCAAAGAATCAATTAATTTAACAGTAGTAAAGTAAAATCATATTAACGTATGTTTCAAGGTCTAACTAACATTCAAAATATAAAAGAAAATTTCATGGAATCATAAATATTGAGTTTAAGTAAGTCTTTACAAGGACCAATCGTTATTTTTTCACATTCTCAGTCAGCATTAATTATAAACTCCATCACACCAACGATTCCCTCTACAGCCAAATATAAGTAATATAATAAAGTCACGTTTTTGAACATCAATCTCTAACGTGACTTTTCTTCATTTCCCAACCATCCAATCACTCCACTTCCCCGAAATACACTTCCCAACCTCTCAATAACTATCCTTCCCCAAATAACTATACCACCACTTACTAAACTCCCACACCCAACAACATCATTAATTTATTTATGAATAAAGCCTTCTACTATGGTATATTTTAATAAATGGTAGAGAACGAAGGATGGATGTACAATGGCTTATCAAAGTGAGTTTTCTTTAGAAAATGAAATGATGGATCAATTAATTTCAAATGGCTATGAAAGGGTATCAATTAAAAATGATGTCCAATTATTAGATAATTTCCGCATGATTTTAAATGAGCGTCATGCTGATAAGTTGGATGGGAAACCACTGACAGATAAAGAATTTCAACGTCTATTGACTATGATCAATGGTAAGGGGATTTTCGAAAGTGCACGTATCCTAAGAGATAAACTGCCACTTAAACGTGATGACGAATCGGAAGTTTACTTATCCTTTTTAGATTCGATAAATTGGTGTCAAAATAAATTTCAAGTCACAAATCAAGTTTCAGTTGATGATACATATAGAGCAAGATATGATGTTACGATTCTCATTAATGGTTTGCCGTTAGTTCAAGTTGAATTAAAACGTAGAGGCGTAGATATTAATGAAGCCTTTAATCAAGTTATGCGTTATCGTAAGCAGAATTACACAGGTTTATTCCGTTATATACAAATGTTTGTTATTAGTAATGGCGTAGAAACACGTTATATTTCTAATAATGATGGTGAAATTTATAAAAGTCATATGTTTTATTGGAGCGATAAAAATAATCACCGAATTAATACGCTTAACGATTTCACAGAATCATTTTTACGACCATGCCAACTTGCTAAAATGATTTCACGATATATGATTATAAACGAAACAGATAAACTATTAATGGCTATGAGACCATATCAAGTCCATGCAGTAGAAGCATTGATACATCAAGCTACAGAAACAGCTAACAATGGTTATATTTGGCATACGACAGGTAGTGGGAAGACACTGACGTCGTTTAAAGCGAGCCAAGTATTATCACAACAAGAAAATATTAAAAAAGTGATCTTTCTTGTAGACCGTAAAGATTTGGATAGTCAAACTGAAGAAGAGTTCAATAAATTTTCTAAAGGCGCTGTTGATAAAACAAATAATACGTCACAGTTAGTACGTCAACTTAATGATAAGAGTTTGCCATTAATAGTGACAACGATTCAAAAGATGTCTAAAGCGATTCAAAATAATGCAGAGGCTTTGGAACAATATAAGACAGACAAAGTTGTTTTTATAATAGATGAATGTCACCGTAGTCAATTTGGAGATATGCATCGCATTGTCCGCCAACACTTTAATAATGCTCAATATTTTGGATTTACAGGTACGCCACGTTTTGAAGAAAATAAAAGCCAAGATGGACGTAGTACCGCAGATATATTTGGCAGATGTTTACATACTTATTTAATCAAAGATGCCATTCATGATGGTAATGTTTTGGGGTTCTCAGTTGATTATATTAATACGATCAAAGGTAATGAAATTGACCAAGACATAGAAGAATTGGTTGAAGATATTAATAAAAGTGAAGTGTGGTTAGCTGATGACAGAGTTGAGCTCATTGTTAGACATATTATCGAAAATCATGACAAATATACACGAAATAGACAATATTCTAGTATTTTAACAGTACAAAGCATTCCTGCATTAATTAAATATTATAAAATGTTTAAGAAAATCAATCAGGAATATGATCAGCCATTAAACATAGCAGGCATATATTCGTTTAATTCAAATGAACAAAGTAAAGAAGAAATGACTGATGAAACATATGCACGCGATGAGCTAGAAGTGATGATGCAAGACTACAATCAGCAATTTGACACTAATTTTACGACCGATACATTTCAAGAGTATTTTAATCATGTCTCTAAAAATGTTAAAAAAGGTATTAAAGATAGTAAAATTGACGTCTTAATTGTAGTTAATATGTTTTTAACAGGATTTGATAGTAAAGTTCTAAATACCTTATATGTAGATAAAAACCTCAAATATCATGACTTGATTCAAGCATATTCACGTACGAATCGTGTTGAAAAGGAAACGAAACCGTTTGGTAAAATCGTCAACTATCGTGATTTGAAACAAGCAACAGATAAAGCCTTGCAATTATTTTCACAAACGGAAGATACTGATCGTGTATTAATGAAAAGTTATGATGAATATAGAGCAGAATTTGCTGATGCTTTAGCAGAATTAAAAGCGATAGCGCCAACACCACAATATATTGATGACATACAAAGTGAAGAAGAACTAAAAATGTTTGTAGAAGCCTATCGCTTAGTCTCTAAATTAATACTTAAAATGAAAGCATTTGATGAATTTGAATTTAATGTTTCTACTATTGGTATGGAAGAACAAGAATTTGAAGATTATAAGAGTAAATACTTTGCGATATACGACAGAGTGAAACCTAAAAGAGGCGAAAAGGATAAAGTATCAATATTAAATGATATTGACTTTGAAATTGAAATATTACGTAACGATACTATTAATGTATCTTACATTATGAACCTTGTTAGACAAATTGATTTATTAGATAAAGTCGAGCAACAACGTAACCGAGAACAAATCAGACGTATATTAGATACTGCAGATGATCCTAAATTACGTTTGAAACGTGACTTGATTAAAGAATTCATTGATAAAGTTATACCTGATTTATCTGAAGATGAAGACGTTGATGAAGTATATATGGAGTTTGAAAATACCAAACGTGAAGAAGACTTTAATGATTTTGCAGATAAAAAGTCAGTAGATGAAGACATGTTAAAAAAGATTACAAGTGAATTCGAATACAGCGGTATTCTTAACAATGACAAGATAAAAGATTTAGTAACAGGTATGAAACTAAGAGAAAAAAGACAAACAAAAATAGCTATAGCATCATTTGTGGAAGAAATGACAGAGAAATATAGCTAGTTGCAAGCATATTGAATGTAATAATCATTAAATAAATGGAGGAATGGTACATTGTCTATTACAGAAAAGCAACGTCAACAACAGCAAGAATTATATAAACATCTATGGTCTATTGCCAATGATTTAAGAGGCAATATGGATGCCAGTGAATTCCGTAATTATATATTAGGTTTAATTTTCTATCGCTTTTTGTCTGAAAAAGCCGAAGAAGAAGTGGCAGAAGCATTAGCTGATGAAGATTTGACGTATGAAGAAGCATGGAATGATGAAGAATATAGAGCAGACCTGCAAGAAGAATTGATTGAAAATGTAGGTTACTATATTGAGCCACAAGATTTATTTAGTGCGATGGTTAAAGAAATTGAAAACCAACGTTTCGATATTGAACATTTAGCTCAAGCAATCCGTAAAGTTGAAACATCAACTTTGGGGCAAGATAGTGAAGAAGATTTCATCGGTTTATTCAGCGATATGGATTTAAGTTCAACTCGTCTAGGTAATAATGTTAAAGAACGTACGGCATTAATTAGTAAAGTAATGATTCATTTATCAGAATTACCATTTGTGCATAGTGATATGGAAATCGATATGTTAGGTGACGCTTATGAATTCTTAATTGGCCGTTTTGCAGCAACTGCAGGTAAAAAGGCTGGCGAATTCTATACACCACAACAAGTGTCCAAAATTTTAGCGAAAATTGTCACACTAGGTAAAGATAAATTAAGAAATGTTTATGACCCTACGTGTGGATCAGGTTCATTACTGTTACGTGTAGGTAAAGAAGTTAAAGTGTATCGTTATAATGGTCAAGAACGTAATAATACAACATATAACTTAGCACGAATGAATATGTTGTTACATAATGTACGTTTTGAAAATTTTGATATTCAAAATGGAGATACTTTAGAAAATCCTGCTTTCTTAGATGAAAAATTTGATGCTGTAGTGGCTAATCCACCATATAGTGCCAAATGGTCTGCGGATAGTAAATTCAATGATGACGAACGTTTTAGTAATTACGGTAAGCTAGCACCTAAATCTAAAGCTGATTTTGCGTTTATCCAGCATATGATTCATTATTTAGATGACGATGGCACAATGGCGGTAGTCTTACCTCATGGTGTCTTATTCCGTGGTGCTGCTGAGGGAACCATTCGTCGTTATTTAATAGAAGATAAGAACTATTTAGATGCAGTGATTGGGTTACCTGCTAATATTTTCTATGGTACAAGTATTCCTACATGTATTTTAGTCTTTAAAAAATGTCGCGAAGCGGATGACGATGTGGTATTTATCGATGCATCACAATCATTTGAAAAAGGTAAAAATCAAAATCATCTTACAGATGCTGATGTAGATAACATTGTAACGACTTATCAAAATAGAGAAACAATAGATAAGTATAGCTATGTAGCTTCATTAAATGAAATTAAAGAAAATGATTACAACTTAAATATACCTAGATACGTCGATACATTTGAAGAAGAAGAACCTATTGATTTAGAACAAGTACAACAAGATATAAAAAATATCGATAAAGAAATCGCTGACGTTGAAGCAGAAATTAACAATTACCTGAAAGAACTAGGGGTGTTGAAAGATGAGTAACGAGAATAGAAAAGTCCCTGAATTGAGATTCCCAGAGTTTACAGGTGAGTGGGAAGAGAAGAAATTAGGGGAATATTTAATAGAATGTACTAAATGCGGTACTCAATTTGAAACAGGCTTTCCAGTTGCTACGTCTTCAAGACATGGTTTATACAAACAAGAAGATTATTTTGATGGCAAAAGAACTTTCAGTAAAGATAATGTGCAATATAGCATAGTACCTGTGGGTTATATAACTTATAGGCATATGAGTGATGACAATATTTTTAAATTTAATATGAATAGTTTTGATGGCAGTGTATTAGTAAGTAAAGAATACCCAGTTTTTACTGGAAATGATTTAGCAGATAATAGGTTTATAATTAATGAATTAAATAACAATTCTAGGTTTACGAAGTTTTGTATAATGCAAAAAAAAGGAGGAACAAGAACTAGACTTTATTATAAAGTATTAAAAAACTATTCGAGTTTCTTCCCTAACAAGCTTGAGCAGAAAAAAATTGGAAACTTCTTTAGCATACTTGATCGACAGATTGAATTAGAAGAACAAAAATTAGAACTATTAAAACAACAGAAAAAAGGCTATATGCAAAAAATATTTTCACAAGAATTACGATTTAAAGATGAAAATGGTAATGATTATTCTGCGTGGAAAGAGAAAAAATTAAATGAATTGTATGATAAAGGAAAAGCAGGAGGCACTCCAAAATCAACTGAATCTAAATATTACAATGGAGATATATCATTTTTATCAATTAGTGATATAACTGAACAAGGTAAATTTTTAAGACAAACAGAAAAATCTATTACTCAAGCTGGTTTAGAAAATAGTACTGCGTGGGTAGTGCCTAAGAATTCTATAAATTATGCTATGTATGCCTCTGTAGGTTATTTAAGTATAAATAAAATTGAAGTAGCTACAAGTCAAGCCATTTTTAATATGGTTTTTAATAACTACTCTTTAGTAGAATACTTATATTATTATCTTAACTATATTAGAGATACAGGAATACTTGAAAAGTTAGTAGGTACTGGTACTCAAAGTAACTTATCAGCTTCAACTATGAAAAACATGAATGTTAACCTGCCTGAATTTAATGAAATGGTAAAAATATGTAATTTCTTCAGTAAATTAGATGATTTTATTGAAAAGCAGTCAGCTAAAATCAAACTATTGAAAGAGAGAAAAAAAGGTTTACTACAAAAAATGTTTACTTAATTCTGATAAAAAGGCTATTATATTAACAAATTTAATAGAAGAGAGATTCTGAAAATAGTCCAAGACAATGTACCAACTGTAAGGAACGTCAGAAAAAGTGAAAAAGGTTGAATCGTCTATATTCATAGATTAACAATATCTATTCTCATAGAATTTGTCCAACTAAGTGTAGACGATTCAAACTATATAAATATAATACATTAAAATTTATATGAAAAATAATGTAATTATGTATTTTTTGAAATCATCTATCGATATTATGAGTTGTAAAATCGAGTACAACACTAATAAAATCTAACAATAGAAAAATAAAGGTGATATAAATGAAAAAGTGGATAGATGAAGTTATAGAATCAATGCAAAGGCTAGGCGGAGATGCTACATATAAAGATTTATATGTAGATATAGCCAATTTTTCTCAAAAAAATTTAGAAGAACTAAATGATTATAAAGCACAAATCAGAGATACGATTCATAGGCACTCTAGTGATTCAAAAAGATTTAAAGGAAGAAAAGGAAATGAAAATGATATATTTTTTTCAATTTCAGGTTTAGGTAATGGACATTGGGGATTAAGAGATAAAAAAGATTACCAACAAAAAAGTGAGATAAATCTAACATCTCTTTTAGAAGAGTTTCCAGAAGGAAAGATAACATTAAATAAACATTTGAAGAGAGAAAGAAATGCTTCGTTAATTCAAAAAGCTAAAAAACAATTCATGGAAATTCACGGGAAGCTATTTTGTGAAGTTTGTAAGTTTGAATTTAAAGAAAAGTATTCGAAAATTATCGATACAGATTTTATAGAAGCACATCATCTAAAGCCAGTTAGTGAAATGGCAGAAAATGAAACAACAAATATAAATGATATAGTTATGTTATGTCCTAACTGTCATAGAATGGTGCATAGATATAGACCATGGATAAAAAAGAAGGAAAGTTTGAAAAAAATATTAAAATAAGAGAAAGTATTAGTGGAAATCTTTTGTTTTAATTCTTTTATTGTTAAAAAATAATATATTTATAGATTGTTAGTTCTAACTCATCAAACAATAAAATTTATGAGCATAATATATTTTTTATTTAAGTAATCTATAAAATTTAATCGCCTACATTCATAGATGAACAATATCTATTCTCATAGACTTTGTCTAAACTATATGTAGACGATTCATTTAGAATAAAATATAGAAAAAATTTAAAATTGTAAATATAGAAGTACACTTAATATATTCACCAATTTAAATTTATTCTTAGGTTAGGTGTATTATTTTCATATAGGAATGGAGATTCTTTAGCAGTAATAAAATCTTTTTGTTTTTGTCTATATCTAAGAGTTCCTATCATGATATAACAAGCATCAATTGCTCGTGTAATCCCAACATAATGTAAATTTAAGAATTGTATATACTCCTCTTTTGATATCCAATCGCGTTTTGGTGGGAAAATCCATTCATATAAATCGAACAGAAAAACACATTTGAATTCTAATCCTTTTGATTTATGTAATGTCATGATATTTATTTCATTTTCTGATGCAGGTTTGAAGCTATGTAAACTTTTTTCATTACTTATAACTTCTTCTAATTTTTCGAAAATTTGTTGATCCGGTTTATCAGGATAAATTAATTGGGCAATGTTATAAAACTCTTCAATGTTGGACATGAGATCTTTTTCATTTAACTTAAATATTTTATCGATAATTTTTAGTCCTTTTTGAAAGCTTTTATAGTTCAATTCTTCATTTATGTATCTACTAACAAAATCTAGAACAGTGATAGAGTTCTCTTTATATAAATAATAGGATGATAAAATGTCATTATACAAAGATGCCCAACTTCCACTTAAGTTATCTAAAGCTGTTTCAATAAACAATTTATTATTTATTGTTAAAAAATTAGCTGCCCTTTTAGCTGAATTATTAGTTTTACATAAGATTGCAAAGTCACTATTTTTATGCAAATTATATTTTTTCTTTAGTTTTTCAAGATTTTTTTCTATAGAATGGATGATATTTTCATCTGTTCCAGAGACGTTAACTTTGAACACTCTTTTTTCTTGTATATTCTTCTCTCTTTTGATACCCATAAGCTCTAAAGAATAATTTGAAATTGAATCATGACATCTATGGTTTCTAGTAATTTCTAGATGTTTAAAATTGCTCATTTTTATTAGTGATAATAAATATTTTGAATATCTTCCACTAAATGCATAGATAGCTTGATCTAAGTCGCCAACTGCTATACCTTTAATTCCGTTATTTACTAACTCTAAGAAAACATTATGTTGAACTTTACCACAGTCTTGATACTCATCAATAAAGATATGAGTATATCTTGCTTTAAGATAACGTAAACTTTGTGGGACTTCTTTAAGTATATATAAAGCTGTTTCGCCACAAATTTCTAAGAATATCAAACCATCTTGTAATGATTTTTTTAGTATTTTAAATGTTTTATTATCTACGTTATTTTCTTTTAGGTTTTTAAGTTGTTTATATTCAGGATAATCATCAATTGAATTTTTTATTTCCAAGGGTTTCCCTTTACCACATAATATCTTTGCAAAAGGGATAATAATTTCAGAAATGTAAAATTTATCAATAGTTCCGAAAAAGTGACTTTTATTTTCTCTTTTTCTATTCTTATAACGGGATTCAAGTTCTTGACTAGCTTTTCTAGTAAAAGATATAGCTATAACACCTTGAAAACTCAATAAGTTTGTGGATATATCTATAATTTTTTCTATTATTGTATGTGTTTTTCCACTCCCTGGTTTAGCAGTAACGACTAAATTTCCTATTTCTTTGATAATCTCCAGTTGTTCTTCTGTAGCCTTGATTACTTTACTCATTACCATTAACCACCTCTTCTGCTAAATGTGCAATTCGTTTAAGAGGGTTAGAAATTTTATCCTCCATTAAACATACTAGTTCATCAAAATCATTTTTTAAAAAGTTAAACATATTCTCAGCTTTAGCTTCTTGCATTTTATCTACAGTATCTTTTTCATTGTCAGTATCATAGAAATGTTTTAAAGAATCAAATAAACCGCTATGAACTAAATCATATTCAAGATCTGTTTGAGATAAATATATGTTAAAATCTTCTAATTTTTCTTTGATCTCTTCAGCAAAATCAATAGCATCTTGTGGACGATTATTAGATTTGTCCCATTCATTTTTGTGATTATTCTCTTCCCAAAATTTTAATAATTCTTCATTATTGTCTTTTAATAAAAACTCTCTATATATACCCATAACTCGTGATATACCTGCGTGATAAGAAATTGTAATATTTTCATTTTTTTTAGTTTTATTAAAAATATCATTATCAGTACGTAATACAAATGGAATATCTAAAGCTAAACAAATTTTAATATAAGGTTTAAATCCTATACCGTTTACTGTAATTATAGAAACATTTAATTTATCTAAATCAATATTTAGTTTTTTTGCAAGTGCAGTATAAAATAGTTTTTCTGATGGACCTTCTACTAAAAAAACTGCATTTACGAAAAATACATCAGAAGTGATTGCATCTAATCTATAACCAAAATCATCAAACTCCCATTGTAATTCTTTACTGCAACCTCCTTTTGCTACTTTTGTAGATTTATTTCTAGTATACAATTTCACTATATTGTTTGGCCTAAATTCGGATGCTATATGAGGAGAGTGAGTAGTAATGAATATTTGTTCATCAAATTTATCTAACAAGTAACTAGAAAGTTTACGTTGTTGTTGTGGGTGTAAATGGGCTTCTGGTTCTTCAATTGCGTAAAAAGTAACTTTTTCTAATGACTTTATGCTTTTTTGTTTAGAAACCCATGTTGCTAAAAAAATTTGATTATTTCTACCATCTCCTCCTAAAGTTAAAGCACCTTCATCTGTATTATAATTTAGCTCAATATTACTTAACAGTTTATCAACATCAGAATTAGCATTTTTAAAAGTTAATTTTTGACCAACATTATGTATAGCAAGTAATTCTAATTCCGTGTTGACTTTATCTAAAGATTCGCGAATATAATTTAAACCATCTATTTTTCTATTCATATTATTCAAATCTTTTTTTATATTATTTATTGATTCTTCATCTTGTTTGTCTTGTTCTTCTGTTAATTGTGATTTAGCATCTTCGATTATTTGATTTTTTTCTCTTTTCATAAAGGAATCTAAATTTCTATTTGTATTTACGTACTCCATATTTAATCGTTTGATATAAAAACGAGAACTTTTTGATTCTAATAGTTCTTCAGAAGGACCAGCAAGTATATTATATTCACCTTTTTTTGAATTTTCATATTTTATGAATACTGTTCCATCATTGATATCACCTTTAAATGTTGCTAATAAACAATCTTCACATACATTTGTTATCTTAACTGTTATTTCAATGTTTTCTGCTTGAGTATATACATTATAATCACTATCAAACAAGTCCAAATCTCTGTCACTTAAACTTCGATCAAAAAGTAGTCTTAATGCAAATATTAGATTTGTTTTTCCGATATCATTTGCTCCTATAATTAAAGATTTTTGGGAAAAATTTATTTTTTCTTCAATAAAGTTTCTGAATCCTTTTATCTTAATCCATTCTATATCCATTTAATTGAACCTCCTGTATATTCAAAAATATTATTTAATTAGTAAATAAATTAATGCTCATTATTCAACACTTTCTCACTTTTAGTTATAAATTTCCAAAGAAAATTTAGAGGTTTTAAAGTTATTAAGTATCGATGTATTTTCGTATTCATTCAATTTTTCTATCATAATTAATTATTTTCTGTCATCTTCAATTTAAAGTATTTTATAATAAAATTCAAAGTTTACATAAATACTATTATAAAAACTGAATCGTCTACACTTAGTTGGACAAATTCTATGAGAATAGATATTGTTAATCTAAGAAAGTAGGCGATTTTTTATGGTAAGAGACAGAAGAACATTTAGTCCAGAATTTAAATACAAATGGTTAAACTTTATGAAAATGGTAAGCCTAGAAATGAAATTATACGTGATTATGATTTAACACCTTCGACTTTGTCGAATTGGATTAAACAACATCAAAGTACAGGTTCGTTTAATCATCAAGATAATTTATCTGAAGAAAAACAAGAACTTTAAAAATTACGTAAAGAAATTCAACATTTAAAATTAGAAAATGACATTCAAAGAAAACAGCGCTGATCATGGGACGAAAATAGAAGTCATTCAACAGAATGAACATCAATATTCAGTATCAGCAATGTGTAAAGTCCTAAATATACCAAGAAACACGTATTACGATTCAATAAATAGAAAACATAATAAGACTAAAAATGATGACTCAACTCTAGAAAACATTGTTATTAATATGTTTAATTCTAATAGAAAAAGCTTTGGGACTAGAAGAATTAAAAATGAGTTGAATAAGCTTGATATTATTGTTTCAAGACGCAAAATTGGTCGCATTATGAAAAAACACAACCTTGTATCAGTGTATACAAAATTGAAATACAAACATCATCCATCGCAAACCAATGAACAAAAAATCAACAATCATTTAAATCGATCATTTAATAGAGAACTTCCTATAGAAGTTTTGGTTAGTGATTTAACGTATGTCAAGGTCAATGGAAAATGGTATTACATATGTTTATTTATTGACCTTTTTAATAGAGAAATCGTCGGTTTCGGTGCAGGTAAAAATATGGACGCTAAGCTTGTGACAAAAGCCATAAGTAGCATTCAACATAATCTTGAACATATTGCATTATTTCATACTGATAGAGGTAAAGAATTCGATAGTCAATTGATAGATGATGTCTTAGAAACATTTAATATTAAGCGTTCTTTAAGCACAAAGGGTTGTCCGTATGATAATGCAGTGGCAGAAGCTACAATGAAAGCCTTAAAGACTGAATTCATAAACCAAATGACATTTGAAGATTTAAATATCAATTAGAAACAGAATTATTCGATTTTGTACATTGGTTTAATCATTTTAGACCACATTCTCCACTACAATATTTAACACCTGTAGACGTTAAACAACGTCTTATAGAAAATGTCTAAATTATTGTTGACATACCAAAATGATATAATATAAAAGTCGTCGTTTTACTTCTGTGTTTTAACTAACATGGAAGGAGGTGACACCATGTTAAACACTTTATTTGTAGCACTTATAGCACCTATTATCGCAGGTATTGTAATCACGTGGTTTTCACATTGGTTAAACAAACGTGATAAATAATCTGACGGCGACATAACCAATACACCGAAAAGACCCCGATAACTATAGCAGTAGTTATCGGGGTCGGTGTTTACCATGCAAACACTTTATTTGTTAATTAAATTATAACACTAGAGTGTTGAGAAATGCAAAGGACGCATTCATTTCTCTTTTGAATATTTTTTCAACATTTTTAAAAACTCTAATGAAAAAGAGTAGGCATCTCCTGGCCAACGAGAGGAAATATAATGACGGTCTTTAACCACAAATCCTCTATTTAGATTTTTATAAGAATCTCTTAGTAATCCCATATTGCCTTTTTTGAAATTTTTTTTATTCGTTAATGCATTAATAACTTCATCTTGAACTGTTTGTGTATAGGTTCGATAATAATCTCCGACTCGATTCTTTGTTAAGTAATAAGCCATTAACTCTTGTCTCTTTAATAGCCCTGTTGTTTTATAATCTGAAATAATTGATTGATTTGTCTGTGGATCAATTGTTCTAGCTAGAACAATAGTTCCGTGACAAATTGCCCCAACTGGTTTTTTTTCTTCAAAAAAAGAACGAACTTTATCTTGTAAAACAGTAGACTCTAAATAATCTTTCATTCCAGAGTCATGGCCTCCAGGTAAAATAAGCCCATCAAACATGTTTACATCAATATTTTCATATTTAATTGGATTATTAAATTGACGATTTTGTAACATATCATTATAAGTATTTATAGCGTCTTTACTAGCCATTAAGGCCCATTTTAAAGGTCCCAATCCCTCTCCTGTTAACATTCTATTATCAGCTCTACCATTTTTGCCATTTGGTGTAGCAAAAATAACTTGGATATTGTTCATTATTAGAATTGACCAGGGAATGGCTACTTCAGTTGGATCAAAATCTCTATTTGGAATCGGTATAAGAACTTTCATCAATTTATCCCTTCTTTTATCATTAACAGAATTATGTGATATCACTTTCCTGTTATTCTTACATATGTTAAACCACTAATTAAGATCTTCATAGCCAGATTTATAGTAAACAAACTATTCAAATGGTTTTTATATGTTTAATTCACGATTGATAAAATTTAAACTAGCTTCATGCAAATCTTCTAACGCTTCTTTCTCAATAGGGAAATGAGAGCCGTTCCGTAATATAACTTTTTTTACTTTCACTTTTGAAATATTATCTAACACTAAATCACTTAAATGTAGTGGACTCCATTTATCTTTTTCTGGTTGTGTCAATAAAATCGGACATATATTAAAATCTTTAGGTTCTATATCAGGTTGATAATTCATATAACTATAAATAAATTTCATTGTTACACTAATACCAGCAGAAGTTTCATCTTTTAACAAAACATCCAAACAACGTTTATTATTAACAGAAGCCCACATTTTTGAAGAGGTGCTCAATTTCATTTTCCTTCTACCTAATCCAATTTTGGTTTGTATACCTGCAAGTGGCACTCCAATTTTAGCCCAAAATGCATTATTAGTTGTTTCTAAACGAACTTGACTTTTACGTTGATCTAGAAATGTCATACCAATAATACCTTTAACTTTCTTATTTTTGGATGCCACATGATAAGTTTCCATTCCACCTGCAGAAAGACCATATAAAAATATTGGACGGTTGTCTTTTTCTAGTTCAGCATCAATTAGGTCACTGCCACACTGTACCCAATCATCATAAGAAATAGTCATTTGAGGATTTACCTTTGTCACTCCATATGTCGGCATATCAACTGAAATAGTTTCGAATCCTTCTTTCGCCATTGGTCCAGCAAAAATCATTGATATTTGTCGAGCGTTACTACCTACTCCATGAAAACAAATGATTTTTGCCTTGGCATTTTTATTACGAAATGTATCAAGATGGACTTTATTTTCTTTCCAATTCCATATTTCTTCCTTTGGCTCATGATCACTTGTAAAATGAAGTTCTTTAGGTAAAAATGTTTGAAAATCTTTCCAAGCTTGTTGATTTTGATAAGTTGTCATATTTACCTCCAATTGAATTTTTATAATATATTTGTTAGGAATATATTAACAATCAGAAATATAAGACGCATTAACATTTGATAATAGATTAGAGTTCTTTCCGAATTCTACTCAATGATTCTTTTGTAATTCCAAGGTAAGAAGAGATAACGTATTGGGGTATTCGATCTTCTAAATGTGAGTAGTTCTTTTTAAAATCTAAATAACGTTGCGATGCATCTAGGCACTGGAAATTATATTCTCTTTTCATTTTGTACATAATTATATTTTCTAAAAACTCACTATAAGCTTTTGCCGTTTCTTTATAAGAAAGTAAAATGTTTTTAAAATCATTTCCTTTAAAACGAAGGCAATGCAAATCTTCTAATGCTTCAAAAACCTCAAAACTACTCGATTGAAATAATGATTCCCCCATCATGTAGTCATTTTCAGATATTAAAAGTTTAGTAATATCATTTCCTTTAATATCAATATAATAACTTCGAGCCAGACCTTTTAAAATAAGATAAACAAAATCAAGCTTATCATCCAAATTTAATATAACTGAGTTTTTAGAAAATGAAACTTCTTCTGCTATATTTGTAATCTCATTAATAACTTGTGAATTAATATTTTCAACATCTTTCATAGCGTGACTAATAATTTTTTTCTTTTCTTTGAAATTCATCTTATCCCTCATTTTGAGACCCTAATTTATTTAGTTAACATAATAGACCTTTTATCAGAACTACACAAACATCTTCTATAAAAAGCCTCGCTTACGTTCTTTCAATAAATCAATTTTTCTTCCATTTCCTAAATTTCCAGATACTCATGTTTTGCAATTTGTTCAATTCTTCTTCAGCATTCTCAAAACTATTTGAAAGTATTTCATATTCTTCTTTCAAATCTTCGTGTTTATAACCTAATTCATTATACTCATTCTGTAAATCAGTATAAGCAAGCTGTGTTTCACTTGCTTCATTGTCACTTTCTAATTTGGTTTGAATATCTTCTAACATTTGTTTAAGCTCGTTATTGCTATTAGTAACTGCTTGCGTAAGTGATGAGGTTACTTGTTGTATAATATGACTTTCTATATCATCCAATGACTGAAGCTGTTGTTTAACCATAGTTTCATTAGTAGGTAAAGTTTCAGCCACTTCTATACCTTTCTCCACTTTAACGATTGTATATCATAGTGTGGTATGTCAACAGTAATTTAACAAGTGGTCAATATCAACAACACTTTGATTTGTATAAAAAAGTTATTCTTTCAAAATCGTTATTGTTAAACATGAACGGAATATAAAAATGCATTTATTTTATTACCATAATTATTGAATATTTTATCCATTTTTATCATCTCTTATATAATACATTTTATTTTTGCTTTCTTTAAATAACGTTTTAAAGTTGTTAATTAATTTTATGGTTTGTCTATTGGTGTTAATAATGAACTATTACATATAATCAAAAGAATGATTATTTTGAGCGGTGACACAATATGATCAAATTTATAAAAAACAAACTAACAATTATTAAAATATTACAATTTATAATTTTGTTAATATGTTGTTTATGTTAAGATGAATGCGTATTACATATATTTTAATAAATTTAGGGGGATTTAATTATGAAAAAAGTAGGAATTTTAGGAACAACAGCATTAGCAGGCGCATTATTATTTACAGGTATTAGTTCACATGAAGCAAATGCTGCTGAATCATCAGTAAACGCAAATAACGCCCAATCTATTGCAAGTCAAGTTTGGAAAGAAGACGGTAACAAACCAGAGCTTGTCGATTTCCAAAAAGCTCAAGATAAAGGAGACTATTACTTACTAGTTTATAATAATAAATCACATGTAGGTAATGGTGCTGTTAGAGTATATAAAGATGGTACTGTAGAAAGTGGATCAGGAGTTTTAGCTACAGGTGATGAAGGTGAATTTTACAAAAATGGTAAATACCAATTTGATGATGTAAATAATAATGGCCAAGCTCAACAAGAGCAACAACAAACTACTACTAATAACAATGTAGCAACTCAAAATGGTCAACAAACACAAGAACAAGCGACTGCTCAAGTACAACAACAAGTACAAGCTAAAGAATTACCAGTAACTGGTGAAGAAACTAATACTGGTTTCGTAGCATCAATTGCTACTACATTATTAGCAGTTGGTTCATTACTAACATTCAAACGTTTTTCTAAAAACAATAAATAATTTTTTAATAAGCTACTAGCCTGCAAAGAGGTTAGTAGCTTTTTTTGAAAAGATTGAACTAATTATGATTTAAATTTAGGTTGATTGGTTTTCATTTTGCTAAGTACTAGACTTAATTATCAACCACAGTACGAAATTTTATACCAATGAAGTTAACATAAGTCGTAAGTAGCTTGATAATCAGCAAGTGGTATTGCTTATATAGTATTAGTAACGCTTTTAATACTGTTAATTATTGTGAATATAAATATGATAAACACTTATATAGAAGATAATAGAACTGAAGGATAATATTTTGAATACTCATACATAGGTACTCTTATTTTTACAATTTCCACCCAACTCCAACCATTCCCCCACATCCTCATAAAATTCAAAAAAATTCCTAAATTATAATTTGAAAATTTTGAAATACATCATAAAAGCATGTAGGATGAAAGTAAGCGCTTTCCAAAATTAATAAGGAGTGGTCAATAATGACGAATAAGAATTACCCGGACACAATGAAAGCAATTGTAGCATATGCACCTGGAGACTATAAATATGAAACAGTGAAGACACCTGTGATTGAAAATGCGAAAGAAATTATCGTTAAAGTAGAAGCATGTGGCATTTGTGCTGGCGATATTAAAGCATATGATGGTGCACCTAGTTTCTGGGGTGATGAAACTCAACCTGCATATATTAAGGCACCAATGATACCTGGTCATGAATTCATCGCGCGTATTGTTGCTAAAGGTGATGAAGTCACTGACTTTGACATAGGTGATCGTGTCATTTCTGAACAAATTGTACCTTGTTGGGAATGTAGATTTTGTAAACGTGGAGAATATTGGATGTGTGAAAAGCATGACTTATACGGCTTCCAAAATAATGTCAACGGCGGCATGGCTGAATACATGAAATTTACTAAGGAAGCAATTAATTATAAAGTACCTGAAGATTTACCAATTGAACAAGCTATATTAATTGAACCCTATGCTTGTAGCTTACACGCAGTGCAACGTGCGAATATCAAACTCGGTGATTTCGTTGTCATATCTGGCGCTGGCACACTAGGACTTGGTATGGTTGGTGCAGCTAAAAAAGCAGGCGCAGAAACACTCGTAGTCTTAGATATGAAAGAAGATCGCTTAGAGTTAGCCAAGAAATTTGGTGCAGATATTGTGATGAATCCAGCAAAAGTGGACGTCGTTAAAGAAATTAAAGACATGACAGAAGGATATGGTTGCGATACTTATATTGAAGCAACGGGTCATCCTAAATCTGTTGAACAAGGCTTAAGTGCCATTAGAAAATTAGGACGCTTTGTGGAATTCTCAGTATTTGGCGAACCTGTCACAGTTGATTGGAGCATTATTTCTGACCGTAAAGAACTAGATTTAATGGGAAGTCATTTAGGACCATACTGTTATCCACTTGTCATTGATGGCATTCAAAAAGGTGATTTTCCAACTGAGGGTGTAGTTACACATCAATTGCCATTAGAATCATTTGAAGAAGGCTTTGAACTGATGAAAAAAGGTGACAAATCATTAAAAGTAGTTCTTGTACCTTAAATGTTAAACCATCACTATTCCAAATATAAAGGAGCATAAGCACATGAAAAAGATGATTAATAATCCAGATGATGTCATCGATGAATTAGTCGATGGTTATGTGAGCGCATATCCTGACTATATTAGACGTACAGATTTACATCATCGTGCACTTATTGGTAAGAAACGTAATCCTAATCGTAAGGTCAGTATATTGATAGGTGGCGGTTCAGGTCACGAACCAGGATTCCTAGGATATGTTGGTTCAGGCATGGCAGATGGGGTTGCTGTAGGGAATATATTTGCCTCACCTTCGCCTATTCCGATACAGGCAGTGACTAAAGAGATTCATGATGGACATGGCGTGTTATATATTTATGGTAATTATGCAGGCGATTTAATGAATTTTGAAATGGCTAGTGAAATGACTGAAGTTGAAGATGATATTGAAACTGCAGTCGTCATTGGTAACGATGATGTCGCGTCATCTAAAGAGCTTGATGATCGTAGAGGAATTGCAGGAGAACTATTGTTATATAAAGTCGCAGGTGCTGCTGCAGATTTCGGCTATGATTTAGAAGAAGTGAGACGTATTACACAATTTGCCAGTGATCACACGCGTTCTATGGGTATTGGTTTAAGTCCGTGTTATTTGCCACAAACAGGTAAACCAAGTTTCGACCTAGCAGATAATGAAATGGAAATCGGTTTAGGACATCATGGTGAACCTGGTATTGAAAAGACAACCATAAGAACGGCAAAAGAAACAGTCAATGTGATTATGACAAACATTTTAAAAGAAGGTCTATACCAACAAGATGACGAAGTGGTAGTACTGATTAATGGTTTAGGTGCTACATCTCAAATGGAATTATATATTATCAATAAAGAAGTCGCAGCTATCTTAAATGATCGAGGTATTAAAACATATAAAAGTTATATTGGTAATTTTATTACATCTATGGAGATGGGTGGTTTTTCAGTTACATTAATGAAAGTAGATGACATGTTAAAACGTTGCATATCACACCCAGTTGACTGTCCAAATTTTAAAGAAGTATAAGGAGGGATAACAGTGGAAGTTTCAGGACAACAATTTAAACAATATATTATCAATTTAACTGAACTATTTGAACGTGAAAAAGACGCATTATGCGAGCTTGATAGAAAAATTGGAGACGGAGACCATGGCGTAACGATGAATATTGGCTATCAAGCAGTTAAACAAGAAATCATGAACGAACTGCAAGAGCAAAATGATATTGCCAAGATTAGTGTTGCTGTGGGCAAGACATTCTTAGATGCTGTGGGCTCATCAGTTGGACCACTTTATGCTTCTGGTTATTTAAAAGGCGCAGTAGCTGTGAAAAATAAAGAGTCATTGAACGATGATGACTTATATGATTTTTGGATAGCCTTTAGTAAAGGTATTAAAGCTAGAGGAAAAGCTGAAGTTGGCGATAAAACGATGATTGATACGTTGGAACCATTTTTTGACGTGTTAGAACATGCTAAAAGTAATGGCGAATCCTTTGACAGTGGCTTCAATCAAGCGTTGGAAGCTGCTAAAAAAGGTATGGAAAGTACGAAAGATATTATTTCCAATAAAGGTCGATCTAAGCGTTTAGGTCAACGTTCACAAGGACATGTAGATCCAGGTGCCATGTCGGCATACCTGATGTTAGAAACATTTAAGCCATTTGTTGACTAGAAGATATTCAAGGAGGAAGACATAATGAAAATAGCAATCGGAGCTGACCATAACGGTTATGATTTAAAAGAAGTAATCAAAGCACATGTTGAACAATTAGGACATGAAGTAGAAGACTTTGGTTGTCACAATTGTGCAGAAGTAGATTATCCAGATGTTGCTGTAGAAGTGGGTAAGAGTATTCAACAAGGTAATAATGAACGCGGTATTTTAATATGTGGAACAGGCATTGGCGTGGCAATTACGGCAAATAAATTAAACGGTATACGTGCAGCCATGGCACATGATTATTATTCTGCCGAACGTGCGCAACTAAGTAATAATGCACAAATTTTAACAATGGGTGCTCAAATTATAGGTCCAGAAGTTGCTAAGAAAAATGTAGAGGCGTATTTGAGTGTAGCATGGGAAGGCGGCTCACAACGTAAAGTCGATAAGATTGATGCCATTGATAATAGTGAAAAAAACAAGTAAACAAGAGGATTTATAAGAAGTCAGGCAGATTCATCGGAAAATGAAAATCGATGTTTATAGGAACAAAGGTAATAAGGGATTTTGTTTTTCTGCTTGCTTCGGTGTTATAATACCCTTAACGACGATAAATATGTAATTATTTATCGCGCTTACTAAGCCAATAAGTAAAATGCGCGATGGCACAGCCACTGATAACTGGTGTTATGATGTGAAGAAGATAGCAGATGAGTTTTGCATTCTTACCTACGATGGTGTTATAATTTAATTAACAAAGAGAGTTCCATAGGTACACCAATCCCCTCACTATTACGAGTAGTGAGGGGATTTTTGGTGGTGCGATATCGTCGCTTATTTAATTATTTGTCGCGTTTACTAAACCAATAAGTAAATAGCACGTTCATTATTTATTTTGAAAGTTCTTTTTTAATTTGTTTTGTTGCTATAACTTCTTTTTGATGTTCCATATATTTGTTAATTTCATTGGCAGAAGCATTAGGATGTTGCTTTTTATATTCAACCATTAAATGTTGCATTGTTTTTGCATTATTTTGCTGAGTATCTGACTTTTTATGTTTTTCTTGTAACCGTTGCAGTTTTTTACTTTGCTCAGCATTTAAAACAACCCATGTGTCTTTAGGAATGGTTAATGTTGTTGTAGACTTGATCAACTCTTGATTATTTTGTCCAAAACCCAACAATGCTTTATAAAAATTTGATTTCCAAACCCATATTTCTTTCTTCGTTTGAATTGTAGCTTTATTAGTATGTTTTAGCTGGTATACTGTTTGATGCTTTACAGAGTCAGCTATTTTATCTTTATCCATTTGCGGCTTAAAATGTACTTGAGCTTTTGAATCAGTCTTATGATTTCTATAAACCATTATATAATTATTTGTTTTTTTACCAATTTCATTAGCAATTAGTATATTAGTAGGGCTACTCTCGGGACCAGCACTGAAGATTTCTTTTTTGTCAGAGGTCACTAATTGTTTCTTCATACCCCAATGATGTGTCATGTTTGCAGTAACACCAATAACCATTAGTAATAGTGCCAAGATAGATAGACAACCCAAAATATAACGTGTTATTTTATGTGGAATTAGTAACCAACTAGCAAATACGCAAAAGGTTAAAATAATAGTTGTTATCATATTATTTGTCCTCACTTTCTAATGAAGTCATTTTCAAAAATGGTACGATGAGCACACCAACTAGTGCAAAGACAATACCTACTATAAATGCTGTATTAAAGCCATCAATTGATGCTTGTTGAGCTAGTTTTGCATACTCTAAAGGATTAACATTTTTTAAATTAGAAGATGGCATATTGTTATTGATAATATTTTGTGTAACTGAAGTTAATAATGCTACTGCTATAGATGAAGCAACTTGTCTAGCTGTATTATTGACAGCAGTACCATGTGTCCCTTGTTCAACCGATAATGCATCCATTGCGTTTGTAGTCAAAGGCATCATCAATATCGCTACACCAAACATACGAATAGCATAAAAAACAAGTATTAGTGTAGGAGATGTGTTATCAGTTAAGAATCCAAAAGGAATTGATGATAGAGTTAAAATAGAAAATCCTACAAATGCTAATCTTTTAATTCCTACTTTGTTATATAATGCACCTGAGATTGGTGAAATTAAACCTAACATTAAAGCACCAGCAAGAAGTGTTAGACCCGATTTGAATGGTGAAAACCCGTGAATATTTTGTAAATAAGTAGGTAACATCATTTCAACACCGTACATCGCCATAGTTACAACAATTAACCCTATGGTTGCTATAGTAAAACCTTTAGATTTGAAAACGCCTAAATCTAAAAATGGATCTTTAGATTTAAACTGTCTTAATACAAATAGTGATAAAACAATAACACTAATGATGATTGGTAAAATAACGTAATTTAAACTATCCCATCCTTCACTTGAAACATTAGAAAAGCCCCATAAAAAAAGTCCAAATCCGATACAAGAAAGTATCAATGAATAAACATCTAATTTTATTTTACGATTAGGTATAATATCTTTCATAAAAAAGAAGCTTAATACAAAGGCTATAGCTACGATAATAATAGGTAATACAAAAATATTACGCCATGAATCAGAAATGGTAATACCTAGCAAGGTATGATTTTTATCTAATATCCAACCTGCAAATGTAGGACCCATTGCAGGTGCTAATCCAACAGCTAAGCCACTTAACCCCATTGCAGTGCCTCGTTTATTAGACGGATACATATTTATTATAATGATTTGCATTAAAGGCATCATTAATCCAACTGCAATTGCTGTCACAATACGACCTATTAAGAAAATAATCCAAGCATCATGATGTGAGGGAGCAATAGCTGTAAGAACTAATCCTAGGAGTAGTACGCCATATGAGCAAACATGTAGCCACTTAGTAGATACTTTTGTTGCAAGAAATGCTGATAAGGGAACCATAATTCCATTAGCCAATAAAAACCAAGTCGTTGCTTGTTGAGCTGTACTAAAATCTATATTAAAGTCGCTCATTAAAGTTGGTAAGGCTGTTCCTAACGATGTTTGCATAAGTGCACCCGCAAATGTTGCTAAAAGAATGATACTCATAATCATTGTTGGTTTATATTGTTGCCCGTGTATGTCTATATTTAAATTTTTGCTGGTCATAGATATGCCTCCTAAAGTTTTGTTATTAAATACTTTGAAAATATAACACCCTAAATTAATTTTCTAAAGAACAAAATATGACAATATGTATGAAATGATACAAAGTGTTTTATTTTGTGCTATATTTAAACTGGGAGTGATTATATGGGATATCAAAGGAAAACTGCGTTAACAAAAAAGAACATAAAAAACAGTTTGATTACACTACTAGAAACAAATAAATTTGATTTAATAACGGTGAATCAAATTATAGAAGAAGCTGAAATCACGAGAAGTACATTTTATAGATATTATGAAGATAAATATAATTTACTTTCAGAAATAGAAGAGGAAATTTTACAACACATACACGAAGAACGAAATAAAATTGATGAAGTGTTTGAAAAAGAAGATATATTTAATGTTGAAATGTTTTTATTAATATTTAAAGGGTTAGAAAAATACTCTAAAACGATAGGAATTTTATTAGGGAACAATGGAGCTCCAAGCTTTGAAATGAAAATAAAAAATGAAATTAGCAAAAGATTTATGGATTTAAGTAATCTTTCTAATATTTCAACAGTACGTCAAGATTTAGTGAAAGAGTATATGCATGCTATTTTAATTAAAACTTTTCAATATTGGTCAGTTAATAAAGATAGTATTGATATTAAAGAAGTGGCATTGACCATGCGAGATATTCAATTAAAAGGTTTCAGGGATACGATAGGACTTTAAATGATTGAAAACCAAAATAAAATATTGAACGACAATAATCATGTAGAAATAATTAATTTTAATAAAGATATGTTTTTATTAATTTAGGTGTGACTATATGATTTATGACTGGTCTTGTTAAAATGAGTATTTATTATACAGATAATTTCTTTTTTGCAGCATGTTAGAGACTTAATAATAGCATGAAATTAACTGATGCTATTTTATCTTTAGATGGTTAAGATGCATGTAGGAACTATACACGGTAAACATGCTAAAACAGCATCAAATTATTCATAGAAGTATCATTATTAAAATCGGTTGGGAGTGGGACAGAAATAAATTTCATATAAAATTTATTTCGTAATCCCACCCCGGCAAGACTGACTAGGTTTTCAAAATGTTGATTTATCAACTTTTTGAAAATCAGACAGTTACTGCCAAGTACTTAATTTTAAGTGCAAAATACATTTTGTCCCAGGCTTAACCGATTTTTGCGTTTAATGCTGGATTCGTGGTTGACGCCATTTTAATTGAAGCGGCTCTTGCTCTCGATAAAAGTGTACATCCTTAAACAATCAAAAATGTACAATAGCATTACTATGGTTAGTGACTAGTGGCGTCTTTGAGTAGTTAAAATTTGAAAATATATATTTTTTGAATTGAGATACATTTTTAAATTTTTAATTAAAAATGAAAGCCTTAAAGACTGAATTCATAAACCAAATGATATTTGAAGATTTAAATCAATTAGAGACAGAGTTATTCGATTACGTACATTGGTACAATCATTTTAGACCGCATTCTTCACTACAATATTTAACACCAGTGACTTTTAAAAAACATCACATCAAAAATGTCTGAATTACTGTTGACATACCAACTGGTGTTATGATGTGAACGAAGATAGCAGATGAGTTTTGCATTCCTGTCTGCTTTGATGTTATAATGTACTTAACAAAGATATCTGCATTTGATGCACCAAACCCCTCACTACTCGCAATAGTGAGGGGTTTTTTAGTGTGGTTATGTCGCCGATTTATTTATCGTGACGCTTACGTAACCAATGCGTAAATAGCGCAACGATACAACCACTGATGACTGTGGTCGTGATGTGAACAAAGATATCTGTCACTTTTAGCACCTCCTCTCTGCGTCTGAATTGACGTCTGAGAGCTAGGCGACGATAATATTATACCATCAGTAATATATAGGTTACAGATAACTTCTGATTAGATTTCTTACGTTAATATTCTACCTAAAAATAAATAATAAAATGAGGTTGATGATATTATCTACTTTGATAAATATATTGATTTAAGACCTTTTTTGAAATATTTTTTAAAATAACGTTGTCTATGAATACCTCGTTTTGAACATTCGAATTCAAATTTTGACATGGGGTGTTCTAAACTTTGATTTAAAATATTTTTTCCTTCTAAACTATTAGGGACCATATCTTTAACTTTCAATGTATGTTTAATCCCTTCTTTAAGACCGACATACCAGTAAATGTGAACTTCTTGAGGAATCATACCCTGTTCTTTCATGTAATTCAAAAAATGAGGATACCATAAAGATGGCGAAATAAAAATATATTTTCCAAAGCAATTCGGCTTCTTATACAAGGCATACATTGAAACTAGGGCACCATAAGAGGCTCCTGATATACCTAAATCTTGATTATCTAAAGATATTCTATACTTTTGTCTTAAAGTAGGTATTAATTGTTGTGTAAGCCAATTTAAATATTGATCTGCCTGTCCCTTAATTTGTTGATGACCAATCGTTGCTTCCCATGGTGTAAAGTCATGTGCTCGTTGTTGAGATGCTACACCAATAAAAATAATGTTTTTCTCTATTTTTTTAAATAAATCATCGCCATCATGAACAATGAGCGCTGGATAGAGTTTATCCAACTTTTTAAAATAGTCTTTAGGTAACTTGATCGTAATATCGTAATGATTTATCTTGAACTTTTCTACGAACTGTCTCATTTTTACCTCCCATTTTTATCCAATAAATAGTTTAATATTTCAAAAAATAAATATATATCTTTTTATAATTATGTTATAATTGATAACGATTATCAATATCAAATAAAGAGGATTTTGAATGATGAAAAAATTAATCGTTTTGATATTTTGTTTACTTTTATTTTTAGCTGCCTGTAGCAATGGCAGTCAGAATAATGATTCTAAGAATAATAAAGATCAATCGGACAATTCAAAAAAAGAGACGACATTTACAACTGATGATGGTCAAAAAGTTAAAGTACCTCAGCATCCAAAAAGAATTGTCGTGCTACATCCTTCTTATGTTGGTGCACTCGTTAAATTTGGTCATAAGCCTGTTGCTGTTCCTAAATTTATTGAACAAAATAAAGTACTTAAAGATGCAACTCAAGATATTAAGAAAATAGATAATACCAGTGTTGAACAAGTTGTTAAAGAAAAACCGGACTTAATCATTACAACTTCTGAAGATAAAAATTTTAATAAATTAAAAAAAATAGCTCCTACAGTTACATTTAATGCAAATAAATCAAGTTATAAAGATACAACTCGAAAGTTGGCACAACTCGTTAATGAAAAAAGTAAAGCAAACGCATGGTTAAAAAAATGGGAGCAACAATTAGCTAGCGATAAAAAAGAACTACAGCCGTTAATTAAAGGAAAAACAGCTTCTGTTCTTCAACAAACACCAAAAGGTATTATGGCATTTAGTGATCATATGGGAAGAGGGACAGAAATTATCTATGATGGTTATGGCATGAAACAACCTAGTCCATTAGAAAAAGCAACTCAAACTAAATTTGCGACACGAATTAATGAAGAACAGTTTCAAGATTATATAGGTGATTTTGCAATTATTGCACAACAAGGAGATAAACAACCTCCATTTGAACAAACAAATTATTGGAAAAATTTAACTACAGTGAAGAAAAATCATGTTATTACATTTGATGTTTCAGAAACACAATATAATGACCCTATTTCGTTAGAAAAACAAAGAGAAATATTTTATAAAGCACTTAAAGATATGAAATAACAACATATTTGAAAAGAAATAAGACAATCTATAAAAATAATTATGATCGTACCTTGAGACATTTGAAAACTTTACCTAATAAACAAACTAAGATGAGCTGCGAAGGAAAGCTCTATAATAAATCGGACTGATAGGAAATAACTTAAAATTTTATACATCAGTTCAATTTGAAAGGAAATTTAAAAATAGACGACATTATCCATACCAATAAAAATCCCTTAACTACAGAAAATAGTGAGGGATTTTTTGTATAAGTAATACTTATTTTCGTTAGTCATAATATAACAGTGTGATAGCCGAGAATACACAACGTTATAGTGTGAATGATACATACTTTACTAATATAAATGAGAAAGTAATAAAATCATATGTACAACAATTAAATCATGAAATAGAAGACTTTAGTTGTCATAATGGTGTCGAAATGGATTATCTAGATGTTGCATTAGAGAATGGGTAATAGTGCTCAACTTTTTGTTCGATTTTTTGAGATATTTTTATAACTTTAAGTATATTAAGCGCTTACATAGCAGTGCTATAATAAGTTTAACAACATTGATAGAGGTGATAGAGTTGAATTTTTTTGATATACATAAAATACCTAATAAGGGTATTCCATTATCTGTACAACGTAAGTTATGGCTTAGAAACTTTATGAAAGCCTTTTTCGTTGTGTTCTTTGTTTATATGGCAATGTATTTGATTCGAAATAACTTCAAAGCAGCGCAACCATTATTAAAAGAAGATATTGGCTTATCTACACTAGAGTTAGGTTATATTGGTTTAGCGTTTAGTATTACTTACGGTTTAGGTAAGACATTGTTGGGCTACTTTGTTGATGGTCGTAACACGAAGCGGATTATTTCATTTTTACTAATTTTATCTGCAATCACAATATTAATTATGGGATTTGTCTTAAGTTACTTTGGTTCTGTGATGGGAATACTCATTGTCCTTTGGGGACTTAATGGTTTGTTTCAATCCGTGGGAGGTCCAGCGAGTTATTCCACGATTTCAAGATGGGCACCTCGAACGAAGCGAGGCCGATACTTAGGTTTTTGGAATACTTCTCATAATATTGGTGGTGCTATTGCAGGCGGTGTTGCACTTTGGGGTGCCAATGTCTTCTTCCATGGCAATGTCGTTGGTATGTTTATTTTTCCATCAATAGTAGCTTTACTTATTGGGGTAGTAACATTATTTATCGGTAAAGATGATCCTGAAGAACTTGGATGGAATCGAGCTGAGGATATATGGGAAGAACCCGTAGATAAAGAGAACATTGATTCACAGGGCATGACAAAATGGGAGATCTTTAAGAAATATATTCTGAGAAATCCTGTTATATGGATTTTATGTATTTCTAATGTCTTTGTCTATATTGTACGTATCGGTATTGATAACTGGGCCCCATTGTATGTGTCCGAACATTTACATTTTAATAAAGGTGACGCAGTCAATACTATTTTTTACTTTGAAATAGGAGCCTTAGTTGCAAGTTTATTATGGGGATACATATCGGATGTACTAAAAGGACGTCGAGCTATTGTCGCTATTGGTTGTATGTTTATGATTACATTCGTCGTCTTGTTTTATACGAATGCGACCAGTGTAATGATGGTTAATATTTCCTTGTTTGCTTTAGGTGCGTTAATCTTTGGTCCACAGCTATTAATTGGTGTATCACTGACAGGTTTTGTTCCCAAAAATGCGATTAGTGTTGCTAATGGAATGACAGGATCCTTTGCATATTTATTTGGTGACTCAATGGCCAAAGTAGGCTTGGCAGCCATTGCAGATCCTACAAGTAAAGGTTTAAATATCTTTGGATATACATTAAGTGGTTGGACTGATGTGTTTATCGTTTTCTATGTAGCTTTATTCTTAGGTATTATTTTATTGGGTATTGTTGCCTATTATGAAGAAAAGAAAATTAGAAGTCTAAAAATTTAATATTATAGATTTTATAGATGCTTATCACCTAAAATCAATTAGTGAAAAGACATCAATGAACAACAAAAATAATATCTATTGCTAATTAAGAAATTTCAATTATACACTTTTGACATTTTGTTATCGTTGTAATCTACCATTCAAAAATAAAAAGACCAATATTTTTGAATGGTGAATTTTAATATTATGTGCATCATTAATTTCATTTTATAAATGGTCTCCTGAAATTTTAGACTTTAATCTATTGGGCTACTTCGATACTATATATTTCAGAAAATGAGCAACCTAGAATATCGTGTTTTGATTAAAATCTCGCTTTAAGGGTTCAGTATCATTTGTTACTGTGGTATTAAAAGAGATGAAATTATCATCAGAAGAAAGTAAATTTATCTCGTATTGATTATCTTCATAATGGTTGTCCGAGTATTTCTACCGCTATTAATAAATATGCCTGCAATGATAAGAAGATATCTAAAATTAGCATTAGTATTTTTAATACCTATGTACTTCTTAGCACCTAGTAAAAAAGATTATAAGAACAATGGTAAAAATAGTTAAACCCATCAGATAAATCAATATGTATAGCAACAACACTAAAAAGCTACAAACCTAATTTATAGGCATGTAGCTTTTCTAACTTCTATAATTAAACTATAAACTCCAACATTTTCAACTTTACTCGTCTTTGCTTACACCATCGTCACCGACAGTCATTATGATGTCGTCGTCAGTCATTTTTCCTTCGAAGTCATCTAGTAATTGACGTGCTTCTGCGATCGATTGTGTACTCATTAATTGGTGACGTAGCTCACTTGCACCTCTAATGCCTCGTACATAAATTTTAAAGAATCTACGTAAGCTTTTGAATTGTCGTGATTCATCTTTACCATATTTTTCAAATAATGATAAATGTAATCTCAACAATCCTAATAATTCTTTGCTTGAATGTTCACGCGGTTCTTTTTCAAAAGCAAATGGATTATGGAAGATACCTCTACCAATCATGACCCCATCAATACCAAATTGATTAGCAAGTTCCATACCTGTTTGTCTATCAGGGATATCACCGTTAATCGTCAATAAAGTGTTCGGTGCCACTTCATCACGCAACTGTTTAATGGCTTCAATCAGTTCCCAATGGGCATCAACTTTACTCATCTCTTTGCGTGTACGAAGGTGGATCGATAAATTGGCAATATCTTGTTCGAAGACATGTCTTAACCAATCTTTCCATTCATCAATCTCATAATACCCAAGACGTGTTTTAACACTGACCGGTAGACCTCCCGCTTTAGCTGCTTGAATAATTTCAGCCGCTCTTTCAGGTCGTAGTATTAAACCTGAACCTTTACCTTTCTTAGCAACATTAGCTACAGGACATCCCATATTTAAATCAATGCCTTTAAAGCCCATCTCTGCTAATCCAACGCTCATTTCACGGAAGTGCTCTGGTTTATCTCCCCAAATATGCGCTACCATAGGTTGTTCGTCTTCACTAAAAGTTAAACGTCCACGAACGCTTTGAATGCCATCAGGGTGACAGAAACTTTCAGTATTAGTAAATTCAGTGAAAAAGACATCAGGTCTAGCTGCTTCACTGACAACGTGACGGAAGACGATATCTGTGACATCTTCCATTGGTGCCAAAATAAAAAATGGACGTGGTAATTCACTCCAAAAATTTTCTTTCATAGTATATTTAAACCTCTTTTTTAGTAGTATCTCGAATTTTTATGCATGATGATATTACCACACAACGCGAACTTATACAAAAGGAAGTTGCAGTGAGATTGGGATATCTCCTCAACAATTCCATTTATAAAATGATTCATTGATTTTTTAGATAGGTATTTTCTAAAGAAATCTTGTTGAAAGATTATTTCTTTGTCATATTCTTTTTCATAGAAAGTATTAAGGAAATAGAACATTAATCATCAATATTTGATATATTTAACTTAACTAATTGTTAGATGATGACGATTATAAAAGGAGATGCCATATGGATGATAGAAAGAAACAAAATTTATCTTTATTAATGATTATTTTAGCCAGTGTATTTTTCATTGCAGGATTACTATCATACGTTTTTAATATTACTAGTCCATTTGCTGATTTAACTAAAAATATAGGTATATTATTTTTCGGGTTATACTTCCTCATTAGGAAATGGAAATTCGCATATATTGTCATAGGATTTGCGATTATTGCAATTATTTTAAGTATAGTTAATATCATCATGAAATAGTGATTAGGTTATCCAATTGGTCATTTGAGATAGCTATTGATGTTTTGATGAACACGACAACATTGTAGGAAATCAATTGTAATGATGTTTTGTAAATGTTAGGCATATGAAGATTTACCCAGTTGTTAATATCATTTAAAATATATTAAAAAAATAATAGTATGCTGATATAATATATTATGAGCAAGTTGGATAGATGGTGGCTAATCTCTTAATAAAGGGGTGATGCCTATGATGATAGAAGTTACTCCTGGAAAGGAGCAGCATGACTGATTACGAAATGCTGATGGTTGTAATGACAATCATCGGTTTAGTACTGATTAGTAAAAATGATCATAAAAAATAACCATCTCTAACTTTGGAAGGTAATGAAATGGTTATAAACTAATTGTTTTAACTACAAGCCACCGTCTTTTTAACGGGCTCAAGGGCAACGTGTTACAGCACGTTGCCTTATTTATATGATAGCATGAGCACAAAAACTTGTCTATGAACTACGTTAACAAAACTGTTGTTACTCCTGGAAAGGGGCAGCATGACTGATTACGAAATGCTGATGGTTGTAATGACAATCATCGGTTTAGTACTTATCAGTAAAGAAAGTCATAAAAAATAATCATCTCTAAAACTTTGGAAAATTAGATGGTTATTTTAGAAAATAACATTTAAGCTACCGTCTTTTTAACGGGCTCAAGGACAATGTGTTGTAGCACGTTGCCTTATTTATATTTTATTATAAGTAAAATATCTGCGTATTTCAATAATATAAAAACTATGTCATAAAATAACAGTGTTTTCATATATAGTGTTTGTGGTAATTAATAATTAATTTTGAATATACAGATAGATATTGAATGTATTTTGAGAAATGGATGAATTTAGTAGCATGATTGTTAGTAAACTAAGTCATATATCTGATTAAGATATTCAAAAGGAGTGTATATTGTGGACAAAAAGAAAGTATATACGGTTCCCAGATTCTGTCTTATCATTTTAAGTTTTGTTTTCTTTATGACTATTTTGTCTTTTTCTTCTACGATAGGATTTAAAAATAATCTCTTAATTTCATTACCATTTCTATCTCTAATTTTTATCTATACTCTTAATTTTATTAACTATAGGAAAAATAATAAGTAGGCATTGATACTATTTCAATCGTAATAGCAATATACAAGAAGCATAGAACATTAACAATGTTGTTCTGTGCTTCTTTGAAATTTAGTAACATAGCCTCGTATGCATTTATATCTTGAATGACTATTTAATCTTTTTATCAAACCTATTTAAATTATCATAAACTAAAACAGCACCATCTGGTTCTACCTTAAATGTTAATCCACCACCAGCACCACCTTTATTGCTAGCTAAAATTTCCCAATTACCAGTAGTTGAATTAAAGACAGGTTCTTTATACTTGTACATATCTTTTTCATAACCATTATGGTCCATTGCTGCAAATAGATAATCGAATACATTATTACGATTTACTTCTACTTGAGTGGATTTATTATTAGTTGACGCTTCATTAGAGTCAATTGAAGTTTGTTCATTATTATTTTCATTTTGAGAACTAGAACTTTGATCATCAGAATTAGAATTGTTTTTACCAATATCTTCTTGTGTCTGCTGAGCTACTGCTTTTGTGTTGTCATTATTCTTAGTTATCATATCGTAGGCGATAAATGCACCTAAAACAATCATAGTAATTAATAAAGTGGTAATTATAATAGCAAAGATTATTCCTAATATTTTTTTCATTTCTATCAATTCCCAATCCCTTATGTTTTAAAATTAGTGTATACCTTCGGCAGGAACGCCACCTTGTCCTACATCACCTGCAGGTAAACCATTAATAGTTTCTGTCTTGCCATCTCCGTTTTCGTCTGTAAACTCTGTGACTTGAATTTCAGGCATTTTATTTTTGTTAGTTGTAGGTTGTGTAGTGGTTTTAGGTGACGGTGTCACAGGTTGTTGTGTATTAGCAGGATGTATATTATTTTGTTGTTGCTGATTGTAATCTTCTGTTACATTTTGTTCTTGTTGTGATGAATCTTCTTCATCTTTCTTTGTGTCATCATGTGTTTGCTTTTTTGAAGTTTGATTACTTTTCTTATGCTGGCTCGTATCATTTGAAGCGACATGTTGATATTTATTCCAAGCAATGAAGCCACCTAAAATGATGCTGACAACGAGTAATGTAGTAATAATTATCGACACAGCAATTGTGATTAATTTTTTCATAAATTTATATCTCCTTATTTATAGCGTTCCTCTGTTGCTCCACCACCAGATTGAGACATTACGTCATCTACATATTGTTGCAAACTTGTTCCTGCTGGCAGGTTATTAATATCAGTGTTTGCCATCAATTCTTCTCTAATTTGACCTTTTGTTTTACCAACGTCTTCATTATGAAGTGGGTTGCCTTTGATGACTTCATTATCATCTGGTCTAGGTTCAGGTGTCACTTCATTCGTTGTATTATTTTGATTACTTGTAACGTTATCTCCTGCATTTGTTGTATCCATATTTTGAGTGGATGTATTTGTTTGAGTAGGTTTCTCATCTTTGTCATTATTCGATGTCTTTTTATTTTCAGATGAATGTTTGTCAGAAGATGAAGTAACTTTGTCATTGTGTAATTCTTGATAAATTTTCCATTCATATATGATAAAAAGAGATAATAAGGAAATAATTAAAATTCCGCCAATACTTAAAAAAATTTTCTTCATTAACACAACCCTTTCTGTTTATTATTTATATTAATATTTTAATTGATTTTACTAGTCTTTTCTATGTTTATTTCAATTAATTAAAATACTTTTTATAAATCAACTAAAAATAGTTATGTATTAGTTAAATTAATGTTAGAAGTTGTTATTAATCATATTCATTGTTTGTCTTGAATCAAAGTTCGCTCACTTTAGCAATATCAATCTTTCATCATATTTATGCGTATTCAAAAGGCACGTAGCATAACAATATTTACCATTCCTGTCATGCAATGACACAGTATAGCTTCATTGTTCTTCTTAAGTCGCACAATAACGCGCATATCAAAATTGTACATCCTTAAACAATCAACCATCTCCATGACTAAATGGTCATTCCTCAATTACTTGCTTAATAGTCTTCTACTTTCTTAAAACATTCTTCCATCACTTGCTCCATAGTTCGATACTTCCTTAAACCATTCCGTTATCACTTATCAAATATTTTTCCACCACGCTAATAGGCCTTCACCTCTCTGCTCCTCTAATTCTCCAATCCTTTCCTTTTCTTTAATCATTTCTATTTTTTTACTTCACAAATCCTTCCCTGTACTCAAAACTTTTGCTAATTTAGCTAATACAAAATTCTTTGTCACTAGCAATATTTATTCTGTGTTTATTTCATTATTTTTTGATATAATAATTTTAATAAACATCACACTATTAAATTTATTAAATATTAAATATTTATACAAAACGATATGGAGTCACGTAGTACAGTAGATAAATAGAGAAAACTTTTCCTTCATGAACTTCACATCGAGTAGTCAATAGGGGGAGAAGATAAAGTTATGATTTATGCTGGTATATTAGCAGGTGGTATTGGCTCTAGAATGGGCAATGTCCCACTACCTAAACAGTTTTTAGATTTAGATGGTAAGCCCATACTGATACATACAATTGAAAAATTTATGTTAGTGAATGATTTCGATAAAATTTTCATCGCCACACCACAAAAATGGGTATCACATACGAAAGATATATTACGCAAACATTACATTAATGATGACAGAATCGAAGTGATACAAGGAGGCACTGACCGTAATGAAACCATTATGAACATCATTCATGAAATTGAACATAGACAACCAATTACTGATGATGATGTGATTATCACGCATGATGCTGTTAGACCATTTTTAACGCATAGAATCATTAAAGAAAATATCGACAATGTTTTGAAATATGGTGCAGTGGATACCGTCATATCTGCGACGGATACTATCGTGACATCAACTGATGGTGAATACGTACATACTATACCGGTTCGAAATGAGATGTACCAAGGGCAAACACCACAGTCATTTAATATTAAGTTATTAAGAAATAGCTATAAAGCATTGTCTGCAGAACAGAAGGACATATTGACTGATGCGTGTAAGATTCTTATAGTGGCTAATCAACAAGTGAGATTAGTACGTGGGGAATTATATAACATTAAAATAACAACACCCTATGACCTAAAGGTGGCTAATTCCATCTTAAAAGGCGGGATGTTAAATGATTAATCAAGTCTATCAGCTTGTTGCACCAAGACAATTCGAAGTCACTTACAATAATGAAACGATTAATAGTAACAAAGTGGTTGTTAGACCTCTTTATTTATCTATATGTGCAGCAGATCAACGATACTATACAGGTCAACGACATGAAGATGTCTTACGTCAAAAATTGCCAATGTCTTTAATTCATGAAGCAGTTGGAGAAGTCGTTTACGATAGTGCCAATGTCTATAAAACAGGAACTAAAGTGATGATGGTACCTAACACACCAGTCGAGACGCATCCTATGATTGCTGAAAATTACTTGCCTAGTAGTCACTTTAGATCTAGTGGGTTTGATGGCTTTATGCAGGATTATGTTTTTATAGCACATGATCGGGTGGTCGAAGTTGACCCTAGTATCACAGATTTAAGTACGATGTCATACACTGAATTGGTCACTGTTAGTTGGCATGCCATTCAACGTTTTGAGCGTAAAGCACATACGAATAGAATGCGTCTTGCAATATGGGGAGATGGCAATTTAGGTTATATTACGGCAGTGTTACTGAAGAAACGTTATCCGAATGCGTCTATCGCCATCTTTGGTAAGACGGATTATAAGTTGAGTCACTTTTCATTCGTTGATGATATTTATCATATCCATGACATACCACAAGGAGTGACGTTTGATCATGCTTTCGAATGTGTAGGAGGTAAAGGTAGCCAGTCAGCACTAAAACAAATCATTGATTTCATAACACCTGAGGGTACCGTGAGTCTACTCGGTGTTAGTGAATATCCAATTGAAGTGAACACTAGATTAGTCTTAGAAAAAGGATTAACGCTATTTGGTAGTAGTAGAAGTGGTGCTCAAGATTTTAAAGAAGTGATGGCTTTTTACGCTAAGTATCCAGATGTTGTGGAAAAGTTAGCTTTATTAAAAGGTAACGAATGTGATATTAGAACAATTAGTGATGCTATCAATGCATTTGAAACAGATTTATCAATGTCATGGGGGAAAACAGTATTAAAATGGACAATGTAGTACTTAACAATGTAAATAGTAGTGAAGCAAATGTATTTATAGATAATATTTATTGGGAACGCGTCCAAATGTATATTACTGGGCATTTAGGATTCAATATGAGTATTCAAGGTACTTTTCAACTTCAAAATGTCAATAGTGAAGAAGTGATACCGATTAAACATGTTCGCATGGAGGGAAATAAATTTACATGTCGCTTTAATGTTTCGGCAGTGGATGGTAGCTATTTATTGTCAGGCACATATCAGCTGGTATATACAACTAAAGAAGGGCAGCATCATGCGACAATAAGTCAAAAGTTATTAAAAGTAAATCAACAATTATTAACTTTATTCCAACAAAATGACTTAAATCAATTTAATCATGATGATAATTATGTATTGCAACTGTTGACTAAAGTATTTAGAAAAAATGGTAATTCAACAAAGCATTGTTACACTGTAACACCAGAAATTGACCCATATAACAATGATATGATGCTTAAAGTGAAGTATATCAATTACAAATCTAAAGGGCGTTCTAAAAAAAGAAAGTTCTCGTTAAACAAAACGCGACGTAGATGGTGGTTGAAAACGCGAGAAGGTATATTTAACGCTATTTTCAATACGTCTAAATTCATTCATAACAAGAAGACGAATACCGTATTATTTTCTTCGGAATCACGTGCTAACTTATCGGGAAATTTCAAATTTATCTATGATGAAATGATAAGACAACATATCGATGAGAAATATAAAATTCATCAAATTTATAAAGCTAATATTACTGATAGATATAAATTGACTGATAAATTCAAATTACCATACTTATATGGGAAAGCAGATATCATTTTCGTTGATGATTTCCATCCTACATTAAATAAAGTTAAATTCAGACCGTCACAAGACATTATTCAAGTATGGCATGCTGTAGGTGCATTTAAGACTGTAGGCTACAGTCGTGCTGGTAAACAGGGTGGTCTTTTCTTCGGTTCAAAAGCACATCGAAATTATACGAAAGTGTATGTTTCTTCAAAATCTGTAATACCAATGTATGCTGAAGCATTTGGCATGGATGAAAGCCAAGTGATTCCTACAGGTGTACCACGTACAGATATCTTATTTGATGACTCTTATGCACAACAAATTAGAGATAAGATGTCACAAGAATTACCAATCATCAAGGGTAAAAAGGTCGTACTATTTGCTCCAACCTTTAGGGGTAATGGTCATAAGTCAGCACATTATCCATTTGACAATATTGATTTTGATCGTTTAGCAACATATTGTCGCAATCATAATGCTGTCGTGTTGTTTAAAATGCATCCTTTTGTCAAAGAACGCGTACCTATTCCAACTGAATACCAAGCTTACTTCCAAGATATTGCCGATTATAGGGAAGTTAATGATTTATTATTTATTACTGATATTTTAATTACTGACTATTCATCTTTAATATATGAATTTGCTTGTTTTAAACGTCCAATGTTATTTTATGCCTTTGATTTGGAAGATTATATTGCCACACGTGATTTTTATGAACCGTATGTATCGTTTGTCCCAGGTAAAATTGTACGTCAGTTTGATGAAGTTATGCAGTCGTTGGAACATAACGATTTTGATATAGAAAAAGTTAAAACATTTTTAGATAAAAATTTTGATCATCAAGATGGTCTAGCAAGTCAACGTTTAGTCAATGATGTCTTTAACTCACAAACGACATAATTGATTTGTGCATCATTATCATAAATTCAATAAACACATAAGCTAAAATAACTGAATTTTCAAACAAATAAAATGTTTAATAATATCAATCACTAAAATAATTGTTGTGGTGATGTATTAAACGTCAACTATAACTGTTTCAAGATGATTGGAACATACGACGTGTTCTTGTTGTGAAGGAATTAGAAAGGTAATGGGAAATATGAGGAATAGAAAACTGTGGATATTTAATGCCACAAATGAATTTGCTGGTAATCCTAAATGGTTGTTTATTTACATCAATAAATTTCGCAAAGATATCGAAGCATATTGGATGTGTAATGATATTAATATCGTTAACAAAGTTAGAAAGTTAGGGTTCAAAGCTGAAACGTATCATTCTAACAAAGCTGAAAAGTTAAAAAGCGAAGCGGGTGTATTTGTCGTACATCAAGTTAAAGAACATATACCAGTTAAATTTAAGAATGAAGTGGTTATTCTGAATTTATGGCATGGTGTGGGTATTAAACCCATTGAACGCTTTGTTGACTCTCCAGGTATTAGACAACGTATTTACAAGAAATATATCAAATATAATGAAATTTATCGCAATAATCAATTATGTTTAGTAACGTCTCCGTTAATGGAACGTCACTTCTGTAAGATGTTCAATTTGAGCGAGGATCAAGTTGTGCGTTCAGGTTATCCAGCCAATATGTTTGATAAACAGATGTTCAGTTCATTCGATCATGACATTCGACAGCAAAAGGGATTGAATACGGATACTAAAATTGCGTTATATGCACCTACATTTAGAGACTATGACATGACTAACTTTTTCGGCCAAGCCATACCAAATATGCCAGAATTACTGACAACATTAAAGAACAACAACATATTATTAATTATTAAAATGCATTACTTAGTCAAAAAGGATATTAATTATCTTGCTTATAAAAAATTGTATGGCAACCATCCTAATATTCTGTTCTGGGATAATGATAAAGATATTTATGAAATTTTTGATCAAATAAATATCGGAATTGTAGATTATTCTTCTATTTATTACGATTTGTTAGCTTCAGGTGTACAACATTTTATTCGTTATATTTATGATTACGATAAATATACTGCCAATCGAACATTAGTACATGATTATCAAGAGATGACTTCCGGAACCATAGCATCAAACTTTGATGACTTGCTGGCAATGTTAAGTCATATAGAGTCATTGCCATTTGATGAACAGAAGAATGAGACGATTTTACAGCAGTTTTGGCAATATGATTTAGATACTGACAATGGTTTTGAAAAGATTATTGAAGCAACATTAAACTATCAGATTAAGACATTACAGTTACCTAAATTATACAGTTTTGATATTTTCGATACGATTATTCAACGTAAGACCTTAAAGCCTGAAGGGATTTTCCTCTATGTTAAAGATAAATTAATCACATTGAAGGCAGATTTACCAGCCTATGTCATTCATAACTATCCGCGCGTAAGAAGCCAAGCTGAAAGTTATATGAGAGATTATTATAAGAAATCTGAATTTGTGCGTGATGATAAGCGACTAGAAATAAAGTTTCAAGATATTATCGCTAGGATTCAGTCGGTATATGATTTAACGAGTGAGCAAGCACAACTACTATATGATTTGGAAATCGAAGCAGAATTGAATAACGTCGAAGCTAAAGAAGATAAATTGGCACTCCTATATGATTTATTAGATCACAATCAAGATGTCATTTTAATCAGTGATATGTACTTACCTAAAGACGTCATCATTCAAATGTTAACTAAAGTAGATCCCAAGTTGGCAGAATTACCTCTTTATGTATCTAGTGACAAGGGTAATCAGAAATCAACGAGTTTACTATACTTAGATGTCTTTGAGGATTTGAACTACGATTATGCAGAATGGATTCACTACGGTGATAATAAACATGCTGATTTTACAGTTCCTAAAAAGTTAAATATCAAACCGAAACATCATAAATTAACAAAATTCAATGCCTATGAGAATGCGATTCTAAAGCGTAACAAACAATACGATACATTTTTACTTACAACGCAACTAGCGAGATTTCGTCAAAAGGATTATGACAACTTAAACTATTATGTCTATGGCTATATTAGTAGTTATTTTGTACCATATGTAAGTTGGTCCATTAAAAAGGCACTCAAAGAAAATATTCAAACGTTATACTTTATTTCAAGAGATGGCGAACTACTTAAAAAAATTGCTGATGCGATTATTGCTGTCAAAGGTTATGACATTCAAACTAAATATATTTATGGATCGCGTAAAGCATGGCGTATTCCATCATTTATAGATCATATAGATCAAGAATTCTTTTCAGTATTTGGAAATTTAGCAGGCTTAACTAACTTTGATAGTGCTATCAAAGCATTACATATTAGTGAACAAGAGTTTGAGCAAGTATTTCCACAATTACAACATCTTAACAAGGTTAGTAAATTAACTAACAATGATAGAGAACTCATTAGAATAACAGCACAATATAATAAAGCGTATCACAAATTGTTGCTTGATAAAGCGCGTCAAGAAAGAGATATTGTTAATGATTATTTACGCCAAGAAATTGATTTCAATGAGAAGTTTGCTTTCGTAGAATATTGGGGTCGAGGCTATACACAAGATTGTCTGGATCGGCTGTTAAATAACATTAGTGAACAACCTATCGATACCATTTTCTTCTATGCGAGAAGTATTTATCCAACAATTGGTACAGCAGTTAGATATAATTACACAAGTAAGATGACATCACTTATTTTTATCGAGTCTATCTTTGCGAATATACCATACCAAAGTGTTCCAGGATATCGTCGAAATAATGATATGGTGGAACCTATCATTCAACCGAAAAATTATGACAAAGATTTATATCAAGCTATGGATAATATCTTACCAGAGTTTATTACATCATTTTATAGTAAACATTATATCAATGAAGATGAACTAAAACGAAACTTTTATGACTTTGGGGTGGATTATTTTAGAACGCAACCTGAAGATGATCGTATCGTGAAATACTTTGCACCTTTGAAAGACTCAGTAGTCTTATTTGAACCTGAGGTAGAGTATGCACCAGCAATCAGTTATAAGATGGCATCGCAGAAGTTATTAGGTAAAAAAGTCCAACTTAAAACTAAAAACAAACGTATGTCATTAAAACGTTCACCACAAGGTATTCAATTAGCGTATAAATTATATATGAAATATGTTAAAAAACGACAAGGCAAAGTAGTTAAACGACTACGTAAGCATAAAGTGATTAAAAAGGTCAAAAAATTAATAAAATATGTTAAATAGCAAATAATAACAAATGCGATTAGAGAATTTGATGGTCTCTAATCGCATTTTTGAGTTGTTTACATTACTAGCATTGTGTTGAAATAGCATGGTTAATTATGGAGAGATCCCTTAATTTAAATGATAAACGATTAGTGGCGCTAATCCCCTTTAGATAACTTTTCCGGTGGCAAATCATATTGATTAAATATTTCTAACATACGCTCTAGGAAACTATCGACATATGTTTGTGGTGCCAGAATTTGTGCACGTGGTGCTTTTTGGTAAGCGATATAGTATGCATCTAGTTTAGTACAGGCAATATAAAATATTAACCAGTCATCTTTATTATCTACATGTCTAGCTTCGTCATCATTTAATTGTCGATCATCTAACACAGCATATAATTGCTTCAATTCATTTGCTATATCTTTATGCACTCTCACAGTGACAATCTCATTGGCTTCTGATTTCGTTTTAGAGAAGTTTTCATTCATTTCAACATCAATGATGTCACGTACTTTAACATCAAAAAATTTATCACCAGTTTCATAGGTTAACCAATAATCGTAATTCATATACATTAAAGAATGTGGTGTCGCAAAAACATATTTCCCAGTACGTTTATGTTTAAAGCCAACCATTACGCCCTTTGCTAGCGCTGTTTGCAGTGTCATTAATTCATGTCCCGGGAAATTACAATCGTTTGGGTTCTTCCTAACAGAGAAGTGATTTAATACACTATTCAATGTATTTTTATCTTCAGGTTTACTATCATCAATAAGCGCTTTAAATAAAGCATGGACATTTTGATGAAGCTTAGGTGTTAAACTTTTAATACTAATCAACAAGCCTAATATGGCATAACTATCTTTACTAAATGAACTATTGATTAACTTATAAGTAGCATTATCATTTTTTCCTACTAATTGAATTTTGGTACTACTATTGCGCCATGGCGATTCTGGATCTTTAAAAAATTGATTAATCACATCAACATCTCGTCGTAACGTACGTGTCGTCACATCAGAGCGTTTTATTAATTCTGAACGGTTTATTTCTTTCCCACTAATCATTGAAAAGAAAAAATATAACAGTCTTTTCTCTTTCTCCATAACATTCACCTCAATGTATACATTACATTTTAAAACGGACATATTTTGTCTCTTAAAAATCTTATATTAAAAATGTGCAAATCACAGTTACTGTTAAATTAAGTGTAAACAACAAGTAAGACTGTATTTGTCCGTATTATAAAAAGTGATAGGAGAGAATATAATGACTGGAAAATTATGGAGTAAGTTTAAAAAATTTTGGGATGAAGAAAGAGATTTTAATTTGGTCTGAATAAAAGTACATAAATTATATAATATATAAGAGCACAATCATTCTATATTCATTAGGTGATTGTGCTTTTACATTAGGAATAAATGAATGTAGAGTTTATTTTTTAATCACATAAAGGTATTCATATTTGAAATTTGAAGTGATAACAAATCTCTTACTAAAAAATCTATTAGTGAGTCTACAAAATGAATGTCATTAGATAAATTGAATAAAATTGAAAAATAGTTAAAATACAAAATATTATAATTTTTAAATTAGTAAATTTTAAAATTTCATTAGTAGAATTAAAATAATACGCTAAGAAAAATCTAGAAGGAATCCCAAAAATATATAAGGAGAATTTTTGAATGAATTATCACTATTAGGTTTATAACTATAAGACTATACATGTTATAAAATAAGAGTATTTAGTAACCAAATATTTTTATTAAAGAAAACAAATCTAAATTTATATGTTGCAAAAGAACAAATTTCATTGACAATAATGTTTATATATAACATAATGTAATAGAAATGTTTGTTTGTAACAAAAAGGAGTTTATTTATGAAACAAAATAGCAGACATCAAATTATTTTAAATAATTTGAAAAATTATAACAAAGTTGAAGTTGAAGAACTTTCTAAAGAATTGGAAGTATCTGAAATGACAGTAAGAAGAGATCTTGAGAAATTAGAATCAGAAGGGAGTTTGGTGAGAGTATTTGGTGGTGCTATTCCTATACAAACAAACATTAGTGAAACACCATATTATGATAAAAAAGTTGAAAATATGGTAGCTAAAAAGGAAATAGCTAAAGAAGCAATAAAAATTATTCGAGATAATCAAACAATCATCTTAGATTCGGGAACTACTACTTATGAAATTGCTAATCAACTTATTCAATTAGACTTTAATTTAACTGTCATAACTAATGATATAACGATTTGTAATGTTTTAATGAATACAGATATTGATGTCATTGTATTAGGGGGATACATGCAAAATAGGACTGGTTCAATATTAGGAAGTTTAACATTTGACTTAGTAACTAAACTAAATGCAGATTTATTTTTCTTAGGCGCCCATGCTGTAGATAAAGAATATGGAGTAACTGCTCCTAGTATTGATAAAGCGAAATTGAAAACAGCCATGATGAATGCATCTAAGGAAACGATATTGGTTGCTGATCAAAGTAAATTTGAAAAGAGAAAATTATATAAAGTTACAGAGTTAGAACGCATCTCAAAAATAATTTCTTATTAACAACATTAGGGGTGGTATTTAATTATGAAGATTGGTGTTATTGCTGATGATTTAACAGGTGGAAACGGAACTGGAGTTAAATTAAATAATTTGGGATTTAATGTTGCTACGATGATTAACTATGATTCTATACCATCTAATGAGATTATTAACGCAACAGTAGTTAATACGGACTCAAGGTATAGTAGTGAAAGAGTTGCAAAAAATAGAATTAAAACAGCAGTTCATAATTTAAAAGAATGGAACACAGATATTTTTTGTAAAAGAATTGACAGTACTGTCAGAGGAAACATTGGAATTGAAATTGATGAAATGTTAAATCAATTAGATGAAGAAGCCATTGTCATTTTAGTTCCTACATATCCAGAATCAAATAGAACGATGGTAGGTGGTTATTTATTACTTCATAATGTTCCAATTGAATTATCTGATGTCAGTATGGATCCAGTTAAACCAATAACTAGTTCTTATGTGCCGGAATTAATAGGACAACAAACAGAAAATAAAGTATCTCATATTCCATTGTCTCAAGTATTAAAAGGCGAAAAAAACTTAAAACAACAAATGAATCATCATATTGATAACGGAAGTAAAATTATTGTTGTAGATGCAATTACATCTGAAAATATTGAAGTGATTGGTAAAGCAATGGTATTGATTGATCATAAACTATTGGTACCAGCAGATCCAGGGCCACTTACAGAAACATATGTAAAATCATATTCGATTAAGAACTTGAAGCAAAAGAAAATACTACTAACTGTTGGTAGCGTTACCCAAAATAGTCATAATCAATTGAAATATCTTCAAGAAAAAAGAGAAATAGGGAAGGTTTATGTAGATTCAAAGCAATTAGCAACAGATGATGAAAATAAGTGGGAGAAAACAATTAGAGAGTGTGTAGAACATGGAAAAGATATGTTACATGAAAATAATATTCTATTGATGACTACAGACCACCCTAATAATGAAATTATTAACTTAGATTATTTAGCAAAGCAAAATGGTAAATCACAGGATTTTTATGCAAAGAGGATTTCGGATGGATTAGCAAAAATAACCAGATTGATTATAGAAGAATCAGAGTATCATATAGGCGGTTGCTTCTCAAGTGGGGGTGATGTTACTGCTTCATTATGTGCTATTGGTAAAACTGAAGGTATTGAGTTAAAAGATGAAGTGCTACCTTTAATATCATATGGTGTATTTTTGGGAGGGTATTTTGAAGGTTTACCGATTATTACCAAAGGCGGTACAGCAGGAGAAGTTGATGCTGTTTATACTGCAGTTAAATATTTAGAAAATAAATTTTAAAGGAGTTTTTTAAATGAATAACAGACAAATTATTGCAATTCCAATGGGAGACGCAGCAGGTATAGGTCCAGAGATTTCTATTAAGTCACTAGTCAATAAAGAAATTTATGATGTATGTAAACCGTTAATGGTAGGTGATATGGAAGTACTACAGAAAGCAGCAAAAATAGTTAATGCTAATGTTAAGTTTAATAAGGTGAATAGTCCGGAAGATGGCATTTATGAATACGGTACAATAGATGTCATTGACTTAGATAATATAGATGCGGAAAATTTAGAATATGGTAAAGTTTCTGCAGAATGTGGCCAAGCAGCGTTCGAATATATTAAAAAATCTGTAGAGTTAGCAATGGACAAAAAGGTTAGCGCAATTGCAACGACTCCAATTAATAAAGAATCATTAAAGGCGGCTAAAGTACCTTATATTGGTCATACAGAAATGTTAGAGGAACTTTCAAATTCTAAAGATCCTTTAACTATGTTCCAAGTTAGAGGTATGAGAATATTCTTCCTTACACGCCATTTATCATTAAAAGATGCTATAGACCAAATGACAAAAGAAAGAGTGCACGACTACTTAATACGTTGTGACAAGGCTTTAGAAAGACTAGGTGTAAAGGAACGTAAATTTGCTGTTGCAGGTTTAAATCCTCATAGCGGCGAAGGTGGTTTATTTGGAATGGAAGAAGTAGATGAAATTAAACCTGGTATTGAGTTAGCAACTAATGATGGTATTAACGCAGTTGGACCAGTTCCAGCAGACTCTGTATTTTTCCAAGCTTTGAATGGAAAATATGATGCAGTATTATCCTTATATCATGATCAAGGACACATAGCAGCAAAAATGACAGATTTTCATATGACTGTATCGATTACAAATGGATTACCTTTCTTAAGAACATCAGTTGACCATGGTACTGCATTTGATATAGCTGGAAAAAATATTGCAGAAAGTATAAGTATGGAAGAATGTATTAAAGTAGCAGCTGAGTATGCCGAAAGCTTTGTAAACAGTCAATAAAACTAAAAGTGAAGAGCCTGGGACATTAAGTTCTTGGTGAAAGTAAAAAAGACAATTTCTATTGAAAATTGATAGAAATTGTCTTTTTCATTATTAATTTTGAAATAAACAGCTCCTTGAGCTGCTAGCTTCCTTATGTTAACTGCCATTAATACAAATCCAAGTTCACGTTTAACCTTATCGAGTCCTCGAACTGACATTCGAGTGAACCCCAAAATAGCCTTCGTGAATCCAAAAACAGGTTCTACGTCAATTTTTCTTTGACTATAGATTTTTTTCGTTTCTGGCTCAGAAAGCTTTTGATTTACTTGAGATTTAAAATACTCCCAATTATAATTCTTCATTATTTTTTTATTTGTTTTTGACTTTGATTTCATACATTGATGTTTGAGTGGACAATCTGTACAATCATCACATTCATATAATTTAAAATCTCTTTTGAATCCATATTTATCATTACGATAAGCATATCGTTTAAATCCTAATCGTTTTTGATTTGGACAAATAAATTCATCGTTGATTTCATCATAATCCCAGTTCTGAGTATTAAAAATGTCACTTTTAAATTTTTTAGTTTTATCTTTAATAAACATTCCATATGTAATCAATGGTGTTCTATTAAAATCATCGATAATAGCCATGTAATTTTGTTCACTACCATAACCAGCATCAGCGACAATATACTCAGGTAAATAACCGTAGGTTTCTTTAATTAAAGTTAAAAATGGTATTAAAGTTCTAGTATCTGTTGGATTTTGGTAGACATTATATGATAAAACAAATTGCGAATTTGTCGCTATTTGTAAATTGTATCCTGGTTTAAGTTGTCCATTTTTCATATGATCTTCTTTCATTCTCATAAAAGTAGCGTCATGGTCTGTTTTAGAATAACTATTACGGTCTTGAAGAATTGCTTTTTGTTCTTCGTACTTCGACTTTCGGTCAGAATAATCATCAAATTTCTTTTTAACTTTTTTTATTTTAGTTCTTTTTTGACGAGTTTGCTTTCTTAGTTCTGGTTGTGTTTCATTATCAATTTGTTGATTTAAATCTTCGATTTCTTTATCCAAGTGACTACCGATTAAATCAATATCTTCTTTTGATAAATCAGTATCTTTATCTTCTATAATCTCTGGTATAATTTTATCCTTTACTAATTCTTGATAGATTGTTTTTGAATTTTCGTTTATATCTGTTTCATAATTTAAAATACTTTTCTTCCATACGAACGTATATCTATTGGCATCAGCTTCGACTTTGGTTCCATCGATAAAAATAGCTTGGTCATCAATAAGATTTTGCTTTAGACACTGACTATGAAATTGGATAAATAAAGATTCAATTAAGGCATCTGTTTTAGGATTGACTCTGAATCGATTAATTGTTTTATATGAAGGTGTTTGATTTTGAGACAACCACATCATACGAAGACTATCATTGAGTAATCTTTCTATTTTTCTTCCAGAATATACAGATTGTGTGTAGGCATATAGAATAATTTTTAACATCATTTTTGGATGATATGAAGTCGCACCACGATAATGTTTGAATTCGTCGAATTCTCTATCTGGTATGCTTTCAACTATGTCATTAACGTATCTTGAAATATCATTTTGAGGAATTTTTACTGAAGTTTCCATTGGTAGTGTAAGTTGAGTCATGTTATAATCTTTATACATAAGACACCTCGTTAATTTGGTTTATTGGTATTTATTAAATTATACGAAAGTGTCTTATTTTTTTGAAGTATTTACATGTAAAATTACATAAAAAACGAAGTATTGTAGTGAAGACTCCTGAGGGAGCAGTGCTAGTCGAAGACTACAGGCTGAGACAGCACCCTAGGAACGCGAAACTACAATACGGAGTATTGAACATAAAGAAGCACAAAGACGATTTAACAATAAAATCATCTTTGTGCTATTATTTTTGGGATTTATGTCCCAGCCTCTTTTAAAGGCGTTACATTGAAGCGCTTACACAAAAAGAAGATGGGGATGGTTTTATGCCGCTTTTAATTATTTCAATAGGGATTATAATTTTAATCTTATTAATTATGTTACTGAAATTAAATACTTTTGTCTCACTTATTATTTCGTCTGTAATTGTCGCTATTTTATTGGGTATGCCTTTAGATAAAATCATAGAATCAGTTGAAACTGGTTTGGGAGGTACATTGGGTCATATTGCTTTAATTTTTGGAATGGGAGGAATGCTAGGAAAATTAATTGCCGATGCTGGTGGAGCTCATCAAATAGCGCATACATTAATTGATAAGTTTGGAAAAAAACGCATACAATGGGCAATATTAATTGCTTCATTTATTGTTGGTATTGCATTATTTCTTGAAGTAGCAATAGTTTTATTAATACCAATAATTATTTCAATTGCTAAAGAATTAAAAATATCTATAGTAAAGTTAGGCTTACCAATGGTAACAGCAGCTTTAGCTACACATGCATTTCTACCACCGCATCCAGGTCCTATAGCTGTAGCAGCAGAATATGGAGCAAATATAGGTTTAGTTCTTGTATATGGAATTATTGTAGCTATACCTACCGTAATTATTTCAGGGATTTTTTATCCAAAATTAGCTCAACAGATAGTTCCAAGTGCATTTAGTGAAGAGCAATTAAACAGATCTTCATTTGCAAATATGAAAGAAGCTAATATTAATAACATGCCTTCATTTGGGGTAAGTTTATTTACTGCATTATTTCCAGTTATTTTGATGTCTATAGGAGCGATAGTAGACATTTTGCAAAAACAATTAGGATTCTCAAATAGTATAGGTATATCTGTAATTAAACTACTAACAAATTCATCAACTGCTATGTTGTTATCACTACTATTAGCCATATATACAATGGGTATACGACAAAATATAGGCGTTAAAAAAATTGGAGAATCTTGTACAGAAGCTATTAATTCTTTAGGTATGTTGCTTCTAGTCATTGGTGGGGGTGGAGCCCTTAAGCAGGTCATTATAGATGGTGGAGTTGGTAAATATATTGGAGAGTTATTCCAAAACTCTAATTTATCACCTATACTATTTGCTTGGCTCGTTGCCGCAATTCTTCGATTAGCATTGGGATCAGGAACAGTTGCAACATTAACAGCGGCAGGATTGGTATTACCAGCATTGAGTGGTACACCAGGAGTTAACTTAGAATTAGTAACGTTAGCTACAGGTGCAGGAAGTGCGATAGGTTCTCATGTTAATGATGCAGGATTTTGGATGGTTAAAGAATCATTAGGTATGACGTTGAAAGAAGCATTTGGTACATATACAGTTTTATCTACTCTTGTAGCAGTATGTGGACTTATTTTCACTTTAATATTTAGTATTTTTGTTTAAAAGGAGAATGGATATGCAAGTTGGAATTATCGGTTTAGGAAAAATGGGCTTTAATTTGGCTCTGAATATGCAAAGTAATGATATAGATGTAAGGGCATTTGATATTAACTCAAATTTAAGAAAAGAAGCTCATGAACATAACATATCAACATATACTAGCTTAGAAAAACTAATTGAATCATTAGAAAAGCCACGTAAAGTTTGGTTAATGGTACCTGCGGGGAAGATCACTCAAAATGTTATTGAGTCATTAATAAGTTTATTAGATAAAGACGATATCATTTTAGATGGTGGTAATGCACATTATAAAGATTCAATTGATAGATATGAAATTTTAAAGGAAAGAAGTATTGAATTTTTAGATGTAGGTACTAGTGGAGGGATGGAAGGAGCAAAAAATGGTGTTTGTACCATGGTAGGAGGAGAACCTGAAGTATTCTCTAAAGTAGAAAATTTGTTTGAAAAAATTTCTGTTGAAAATGGATTTTTATATACTGGTAAGCCGGGAAGTGGTCACTTTCTAAAAATGGTACATAATGGAATTGAATATGGAATGATGCAAGCCATAGGAGAAGGATATGAAATTTTGAATAAAAGTAGATTTGAGTATGATTATGAAAAAGTATCTAAGGTATGGAATAATGGTTCAGTCATTCGTTCGTGGTTAATTGAATTAATGCAAGACGCATTTTCTAAAGATAGTCAACTTGATAATATACAAGGGGTAATGCATTCTTCAGGAGAAGGTCAATGGACTGCAGAAACAGCACTAGAGTTGAAAGTGGCAGCACCGATTATTACTATGTCTCAAATGATGAGAGATCGCTCTTTAGAAAATGATACATTCTCAGGAAAAATTGTAGCAGCACTTAGAAATGAGTTTGGTGGACATGAACCTGAATACAAATAAAATTCATCTTAAGTTTAATGATGTTATTTGTAGATAAAGAACTAACGTTATTAGTTATTATCAAGCCATCTGCTATATTGTTTAGTAGGTGGCATTTTTGACTGAATACTTATAGAAATGATTTAAATAATGGAGAAACACCATCTACTAGCACATTAGTAGGTGGTATTTTGTGTTTTTGAAAAGTTAAATTCGTTAAGTTATACAACCATTTTTAAAAACAATAAGAATATTGCATATATATTTTTAATTTATATAGAAAGTTGATTGAAAATAAATTAAAATTGTTTTGTAAGATAAAATTGAATATGAGGAGAACAACTGAATGGATTGTTTAAATTGTGGGGGACATGTAGATAGTACAGATAAATTTTGTCAACATTGTGGTCATAATTTAATAAATGACAAAAATAATGGGGATAACATCACAACTGAGAAGATTGAGGAACATCATTGTCCCAATTGTCAGGTGGTCGTTGCATCAAATGATAAATTTTGTAATAACTGTGGATATCATTTACCAGGTACTTTTAATGATAAAAACTTTAATCATAGTGATGAACAAGTTGAAAGTCATATAGCAGATAATACAAATTTGGCTCAAGAAGCTAAAAATTTATTCCATCACACTACGAAATCAATTGGTAAACTTGCTGGGAATGAAGAAGCGTTAAAGCTTAATTTGGGAGATATGTTTTCAGAAGTGTTTAAAAGACATACCAAAGATGAAGCAGATGACATTTTTATAGCTGGAACAAGGAGTACCACGCCACATATTAATAACGTGTCTAAAGAATGGGGTAAACCTTGGGTATTTTCACGTGTCTTTGTTGCCTTAGCTATCACTTTTATTGGTTTATGGGTGTTATTTAATACGTTTGGTAATGATAATGCACTACCTGGCATGATATTTATAGGGGCGTTAGTTGTACCAATATCAGCATTGATATTCTTTTTTGAATCTAATGCCTTTCGAAATATTAGTTTCTTTGAAGTATTAAAAATGTTCTTTATAGGTGGTGTTTTATCACTACTAACTACTATTATTTTGTATGACTTTGCACCATTTAGTTTACAAAATCAATTACTAGGTATTATGACGGTGGCAGATGCCTTTCTTGTTGGTTTAGTAGAGGAACTTGGAAAAGCCATTATTGTTATTCTTTTTATTAACTATTTACATACGAATAAAATTTTGAATGGTTTACTTATCGGTGCTGCAATTGGAGCTGGATTTGACGCGTTTGAAACAGCTGGTTATATATTTAGGGATGGTATACAAAGTATCCAATTAATGAATGAAACGATTATTTTAAGAGCTTGGTCAGCCTTAGGTGGTCATATTGTCTGGGCAGCTATGGTTGGTGCAGCAGCTGTGATTGCCAAAGGAACATATCAATTCAAATGGGAAAACATTATAGATAAACGCTTTTTATTCTTCTTTTTCTTTGCCGTAGTGTTACACGGTATATGGGACACAGATTTTACTGTACTAGGAAGCATGAATTTAAAAATAATTATTTTAATAGTTATCGCGTGGGTTATTATTTTTATTTTAATGAGAGCAGGACTGACTCAAGTAAATAAATTACAGCAACAATATATAGAAGAGAGAGAGGAGCTATAAATATGAAGTATTGTCCTAATTGTGGTCATGAAATAGAAGGTCAACAAACATTTTGTAATAACTGTGGTCATAAATTGACTGCTAGTGAACAGAATCAAACTCAAAGTAATACCAATGCGAGTCGTCAAAGTAGACCGGCACCGGTTCAAAGACCGAATCCACAAAGATATCAAAGTCCATATTATCCTCCACAAAAAGATGGTATGTCGACATTTTTAAAAGTAATACTAATTATCATTTCACTCGTTGTCTTAGCTTTACTGTTATTTGGCGCATATTATGCATATAAGACATTTATCGCTAATAATAACGAACCAACTTCTACGCAAAGTCATAATAATGGATCAACCCATAGTCATCCTACTGGGGGATCTTCATCACATCATACCAATACAGCAAGAGGTCCTGAAATTAGTATATACAGTGATTCATTTGATAAAGAGTTTATGAAATCTTCATCTAAGGATGGATACGATGGTGTATATGAAGGTATGACTAGAGCCGAAGTTGAAAATAGATATGGTCGACCAAGTGGCGATGTTTATGTATCTGGAGATAGATATGATAAGTATGGAGACTTAGGCGTATTATATAGAGATGGTCAAGTTAGGGACGTTGTTGTGGCACCAACTAATGTTTCAGAAACCGACTACGTAGATCATTATGGTGAACCAGACGATAGACGTCATAACTTATTAATTTATGATGCTTATAAACATAATGACTTTAGTGTAGTAGTAAATATTGATGATGATGGTATGGTTACATCTATAGAAAATATTGACCAGCTACCAGAAGACTAGAACAATCCTAATATGACACCCTGTTATCATTTTCGATTGCAAGGTGTCGTTATTTCTATAACAATCATAAGATTAGTAACACGTAGTCAGAACAAAATTTTTCGTTTTAAATTATGCATTTGACACTAGCTAGCTTAATCATACAAAATAAGGTAAAATTTAACACTTCATATTCATGCGTGTAAAATATTTTAAGTAATTGAAGGAGATTTCAATGAAAAAGTTTAAAACAAGTAATTTAAGTGAGTAATTTTCCAATTTACTATTATTAGCAGTTAATATTTGTATCGGTGCGATAGCCGCTATTCTAGTTATATTTTTATTTACTGAAGTCTTTGGTTTCTTTGAAAATTTATTCCTCAAAGCGAGTGACTTAAAATATAACCAAATTATTGAAGATTTACTTGTATCATTTATGTATATCGAATTTATCTTATTGATTGTCCAGTATTTTAAACACAATTATCATTTCTCATTACAATATTTTATATATTTAGGTATCACTGCGATTGTTAGAATTATTATTGTCGAACATAGTGATGCTGTAAACACATTATTATTAGTAGTAGGTATCTTTATTTTAACGATTTCGTTATATTGTTTAAAAAAATTCACTATAGACTAGAAGCGCTGGATAGATGCATACCGATTCAAGAGGTAAGATTAACAATTATAATAAGAGTATGAATGTCAAAATTGTATTATTTTGAATCATATTTATAGATAAGATATTTTACTGTGGATATTAATTAAATATTTTAAAGTAATCATAATAAGATATGAGTGAGGTAATGGGTTAATGAATAAAATAAAAATACTTACCCTAACAAGTTTCATAATGTATATGATACTTATTATATATACACTTGTGCTTTATAAACGTTTACCACAACATGTTCCTATACATTATGATGTTACAGGTAGTGCTGATAATTATAGTCATAAATGGATATTGTTGATAATTACAGTATTAATGCTTATCATATGGCTTATTTTATATCTAAGTACACGATTTTATGAAAATATGGTTGAATTTATGCAATACGATTATTCAAAGAATGAAATATATAGAACTAAATTAGTGTTAAGTATTTTAAATTTAGAAATTAGTATTTATATTATGGTGCAAGGTGTTAATCAACTTACAGAAATTGTCTATCATTATTACATTAACCCATTCATTATAAATATTTTAAGTATAGTCGTTGTTGTTATGACATTAATAATCGTTTGTATTAAAGAATTTATGAATCGAAAAAAATGATAGTAATTACTTAAATAATAATATTGCTATAGTGTATGCCCCAAGCCTAATAGTAGAAAGTTATTTTCTGTTATTAGAATTGGGGTATTAATTAGTTTGTTTGTCGTAGACAGTTGTCATGTACAATTGCCATTGTTAGCTTACTTATGCTTACTAGCATGTTAAATATAATTACAATAAATGATGGTCTTTTAATAATGTTTCAACGTATGTGCCTTTAATTTTCTTTAGGAATCCTGAAAGGGCAAGTTTTTGTATTGGGTTATGTTCAGTTATAGCATGTAAGTCTTTACGATCATTAAGTTGGTACACGGCATCCATTAAGACACGAATATCAAACGGAGTGCCTACCACTTCTGGAACGCCACGATCAATATCTAGTAATTGATAGACAGCTTCCATGGCCGTACGTACAGAGTATTCAGTAGTAAAGACTGTATCGCGTTCAGTTTCCGCAAAATTACCTATAAATGCTAAATTACAAGATTGATGAGGGACAACTAATGGGCGATCACCTTGTGCACGTGGCATAAAATAAGCAGTAATATAAGGCATGTATACAGGTATGGTATTGGATTGATATTGAGCTAAATCTTCAATTTCTTCAACAGGAACACCCATATGATATAGCCATTCTTGACAAATTTCCTGTCCACTACACTCAGTAATGGGTTTGTTGATATAGTCGCCATTAACATCTGAATACAAAGCATAAATCCATGATGTTACTTCATCTTTAGGTTGACCTTTAAATTGCTGTTGACGATTGACTGTGAAACTCATTTGCCAAGATGAATCATTAACAGTGATAATACCACCAGTCACCGTTTTGCCAGCAAGTGGATCTCGTTTACATAGACGCTCAATCGTATCGATAATCGTTTTATTATTTGTTGTTGACGTTGCAGAGACAAACCAGCTTTTTTGTGGAATAGCTTTAAAAAATTTCTCTGGGTTACCAAATTCAGGACTTTGATGTGCTAAGTTTTGCCATAGTTGCCAACTACCACCGGGTTCATGTGTTGGAGGTGCTGGTGTATCATTATCACCATATGTCGAACTTTCAGTAATACTACCATTTGTGACGAAGACTAAATCATTAGGTGTTAATGTAATAATGTCATTGTGTCCTTGACGTTTAATTATCATTTCTCGGGCAATTTTTTGTGATGTAGTAACATCAACTTTGATATTTTCGACTTTGACACCGTATTCAAATTGTACGCCGTGGAACTGTAAATAATCCACTAAAGGTAAGACGAGGGACTCATATTGATTATATTTTGTAAATTTTAAAGCACTAAAATCTGCCAAACCACCTATGTGATGAACGAAACGCATTAAATATCTGCGCATTTCCATTGCAGAGTGCCAAGGTTCAAAGGCAAACATGGTTTTCCAATAAATCCAGAAATTTGAGTTGAAAAAGTCATCACTAAAGACATCAGTAATTGTGACATCATTTAAGTCATCTTCATTCATTAAACATAAATCTAGTATTTCTTTAATTGCTTGTTTAGTTAACGTGAAATCACCATCAGTACTTAACTCTTGTCCACAATGTTCAATAACACGGCAACGTGAATAGTTAGGGTCTTCTTTATTGAGCCAATAGAATTCATCTAAGACTGACGCATTGTCAATTTCTAGCGAAGGTATTGATCTGAAGAGATCCCACAAACATTCAAAGTGATTCTCCATTTCGCGACCACCACGTACGACGTAGCCTTTCATTGGAATGTCGGCACCATCAAGACTACCGCCAGGCTTAGGTAACTCTTCTAAAATGTGGATATTAGAACCTTTCATTTGTCCATCACGAATTAAAAAGCTAGCAGCTGCAAGTGAAGCTAAACCTGACCCCACTAAATATGCAGATTTGTAGTCAACATCTTTTGGTTTTTTCGGGCGTGCAAAAGCTTCATAATTTCCATTACTGTAATACATCACCATCAAGTCCTTTCCGTTAAGAGTATATTTACAACATACCCAAGAAAATGTAAAACAAACAGTTGTAAAAAGCTTCTAAATGATACATAAATATATATATGTGTATAAAAGTTAATATGATAAGATCACTCATGTTTAAGTTTTATTTTAGCTTTTGACATCTAACTTATCGGTGGTTGTTTAGTGAAAATACACTTGAATAGCACGTCGTTATTGACTTTGACATCATATATAAGTTAGTAGGTTCAACAAGAAATTATTAATTTAATGCATCATTTATTAAAATAAAATGATATTATATTTGATGTGGTCTTAAGATATGTATTTTATGTGACATTTTTCACAAAATTGAATTGACGTATGATTGTAGGCGTGTTACATTTATTTTGTGAAATAAATCACAATCAAATCATGTTTATTATTTAATTTAATATATTTTACTAAAGAGAGAAGGAGTCATTTATGTTATTACTTAGCGTCAACCCATTTGACAATATTGGGTTATCAGCACTTGTTGCAGCAGTGCCGATTATTTTGTTCTTATTATGTTTAACTATTTTTAAAATGAAAGGTATCTATGCAGCGTTAACAACATTAGTTGTAACATTACTTGTTGCTTTACCAGTATTTAAATTGCCTATACCAGTATCAGCTGGAGCAATTACTGAAGGTGTTGTAGCAGGTATATTCCCTATAGGTTACATCGTCTTGATGGCGGTTTGGTTATATAAAGTTTCTATTAAGACTGGTCAATTTAATATCATTCAAGATAGTATTGCCAGCATTTCACAAGACCAACGTATGCAATTACTATTGATAGGTTTTTGTTTTAACGCATTTTTAGAAGGTGCAGCAGGATTTGGTGTACCAATTGCTATTTGTGCAGTATTGCTTATTCAATTAGGTTTTGAACCATTAAAGGCTGCGATGTTATGTTTAATTGCTAATGGTGCAGCAGGTGCGTTCGGTGCGATTGGTTTACCAGTTAGTATTATTGATACGTTCAACTTGGGTGGCGGTGTCAATGCATTGAGTGTGTCAACATTCTCAGCATTAACATTACCAATTTTAAATTTCATCATTCCATTCGTCTTGGTATATATTATAGATGGTTTTAAAGGTATTAAAGAAATCTTACCAATTATTTTAACAGTAAGTACAACTTATGCAGGTTTACAATTATTGTTAACTGTATTCCAAGGGCCAGAATTAGCAGATATTATTCCTCCATTAGCTACAATGGTTGTTTTAGCGGTTGTATGTCGTAAATATAAACCGAAACATATTTTCAGATTACAAGATAATCAAAAAGAAATTCAAAAACGTACAATTAAAGAAATTATTTATGCGTGGAGTCCATTCGTTATTTTAACAGTTATCGTATTATTCTGGAGTGCACCATTTTTCAAAAAATTATTTATGCCTGGTGGTGCTCTAGAAAAATTAGTATTAACTATACCATTGCCACAAACTGTTAGTGCTTTGTCACCAAAAGGTATTGTCTTACGACTTGATATTATCGGTGCCACAGGTACGGCAATTTTACTAACTGTAATCTTAACGATGATTATTACGAAGATTAATCTTAAAGCAGCAGGTGCATTATTTGTAGAAGCATTTAAAGAGTTATGGATTCCAATCATTACTATTTCTGTTATTTTAGCGATTGCCAAAGTTATGACATATGGTGGTATGACTGTCGCAATGGGACAAGGTATTGCTAAAGCTGGGTCCATATTCCCATTATTCTCACCAGTACTTGGTTGGATTGGTGTATTTATGACAGGATCAGTAACAAACAACAATACATTGTTTGCACCAATTCAAACAACAGTAGCACAACAAATTTCAACAAGTGCACCATTATTAGTTGCAGCAAATACTGCCGGTGGTGTAGCAGCGAAATTAATTTCACCACAATCTATTGCGATTGCAACAGCAGCAGTTAAAAAAGTTGGTGAAGAATCAGCACTACTTAAAATGACACTTAAATACAGTATCGGCTTTGCAATATTCATCTGTATTTGGACATACATCCTAACATTGATATTCTAAAATATAATGTTTAGACAAGTTAAGTGGTGAACACTATATAATAGAAGAAGTATGTTTGAAGTGAAACGTATAAATGTACAAATTAAAGAGACATCCCTTGTTCCGTGAATCAAAATGGTACAAGGGATGTTTTTTGATATATAAGTAAAGGGTAATTAAGAAAGTAAGTGATGTGACAGTTTTGATTGCTTTTCATCTTAGAGTGAATCACTATATAAGCTTAAATGTAAAACGATTGTTTATATTTTAAAAATAAAAAAGCGAATTCCAGTTGCATGATGTATCAACATGACAGTCATCATTATGGAATTCGCTTTTATTATGCAATTGTTGTTATCTTTTAGTAACCTGAACCAATTTCATCGCCATGTTCGTCAAATTTCGTAACATAGCCATCATCGGCATCGACAAAGTATGAACCAGCTAAGTCGCCGTCTTTATCTAAAAATGAGAATCCCCATCTACCATTATGTTTTTCAGGTTCTTTGAATGTATATTTATCTGTATCTAATTTGTGACCTTCATAAGATTCAACTTTATCAATGACATTTGAACGTGTCACTTCATCAGATGAACTTGAACTGTCACTATCACTGTCTTTATCAGAATCTGAGTCTGATGAAGACTTAGATTTCTTACTATCTTTAGCATCAACATATTTATCAATAGCATCAGAATCAAATTTTAATGTGACATCAGAGACTTCGCCATCTTCTTTGTTTGTCGTATCGACATCAACAGAATCTGATTTGAAGATTTGATTATCTATTTTACCTTCTGCATGAACGGTTACTTCTTCATCAGGTGAATATGGACCAAATGTTTTAGAAGTGTCAGTACCTTCATTTTTGCCATTAACATAAATAGTGATGTCATTTAATTCTGAGCCATTTTCAGTCGTGACGTTAAATTTCTTTTGTTTAAAGGACTCTGTCGCCATTGTTGTATCATTACTCATATTTATTAATACGGCGCCATCAAAGTCTTTATTATTAATTTTTTTAGTTGCTTTAAGACGATAATCACCAGTAGGGAATGTACCTAATGTTGTTGTATCATCTCTTTTAACATTCACGTCATGCTTTTGACCATTAAACGTATAGGTTAACTTACCATCATTATCAGGTGATAGGCTTACCTTATAACTAGGAATATCAAATCTATATTTATCGAATAAGAAGAATTTCTTACCATCCTTTGTGATTGACATAACTGTACTGTCGTTAGCATAGATGGTCGCTTGTTTAGCTTTACCATCTTTAATATCACTGGTTTTGGATTGAATACTATCAGCAACTTTTGTTAAATTCCCCTTTGTTTTAACATAAGCTAAAAATGCCTTTGCTTCATCTTCATTCAATTTTTTACCATCAGAAGTGACTTGATTTGCTAATCCTTTCGCATCATTTTTGTCGATAGCATGTGCAATATTAGCAGCGTCATTCTTCGGTGACAGCTGTTTATTTAAAATTAAGAATGCTGCAACGAGTAAGATCACTAATACAGCAATGATGATAATAAAAATAAGTGGTTTCTTACTTTTTTCTTGTGCTGTGGGGGTGGCCCATAAGCACGTTTAGGTTGCTGATTATGAGGTTGTCTTGGTTGTTGTGCAGCCGTACTACGATTTGTATGCTGAGATGCTTGTTGTGTTGTTTGATTATTAGCATGGTTTGTTGTTTGTGATGAAGCAGAGCTATGTGTCTGCTGTGATGAATCACTCGCAGCAGTTTGTTGTGAAACATGATGTTGTGATGATTCACTATGATTGCCATTGTTAACAACTTGATCGTTATGCGTTGGTTGCGAAGATGTCGGTTGCGATGTTTGTTTAGCCTTATCGTTATGATCGGCTTGTTGTGGTTTAACACTTTGAACGGGTGTACCACAATTTGTACAAACTTTGACACCTTCTTTTAACGGCTGTCCACAATTTTTACAAAATTTCATATTACAAACCACTATCCTCACCTAAATTATTTAACATATCACTTAAATCTTCAAGACTTTCGCTATTACTATCCCAACTACTACTGCCCGAACCAGGAAACACATCTTTAGCACTGTCAGAGATACTATGGATCATAGTAGTTACTAATGATTCACCGAGAACACGCACAAAGACAAAGATAATAATTAAATAAATGACTATAGCATAAAAACTTGAGAATTTGACTTGATCACGTCCACTATACTTAGCAACTAAATACATACCTGAAATGATGAAAAGTAAAATAGTGATTAGCATAATAGCAGAAGCAAACGTATACGTACCGATAATAAAAGCAAATACACCAATAATAAATATTGCAATTGTAATGCTATTAATTAGTACATAGTCTGATAATACTTGTTGGAAAGTTAATCTGCCTCTCACCATTAACTTACTTATAACATATGTTGCGCCAATATTAACCGCAATGAATGCAAAAGCAATTAATAAGATACGCATAATGAGAGTGCCACTGATAAAGCCACTGAGAAGACCACTGAGAATGGTACGTGAAAATATAGCTAAAGCTATGGCCATAACGATAAATCCAATGACAATTAATGACGCTAATAATTTATAGCTAAATACTTTGCGGTTGTTAATAAGGTGGTCAGGTGATATGAATGCACCACTAAAGAAGCCTTTACTTTCTTGTGCTACATCTTTGACTTGATTAACCAATTGACTTGGCTGTTGCTGCTGTCCGTTAGGTTGCTGTTGATATTGATTATATTGCTGTGATTGTTGACCATATGGAGCTTGTTGTTGTCCATACTGTTGACCGTTAGGTTGTTGATTAAATGTGTGATCATTTGATTGAGTGTACTGTTGATTTGTTGATTGATGATGTGATGCGTTTGTTGATGTTGAGTTGTCTTCAGATGTTGCTGTCTGTTGAGGTGTTTGTGTGTGTTGCTCTGTTGAATGATGGTGTTGTGACTGTTCGCTAGTGGATGATGTTGCAGATGTTTGTGGTGTTAATTTTGTACCACATTCCCCGCAGAATGCATCATCTGGGCTTACAGGTTGACCACAATTGGGACATTTCATAGGTAAATCCTCCTAAAACAATATTTATTAATTTTAAAATTATAACTTTAAGTTTATATTGTTCAATTCAAAATATCAAGAAGCTTTTAAAGTTATTATCAATTATTACAATTATAATTTATAAAGGTCTATATTAATAAAAAGTATAATAAGTAGATTTTCTTAAAATGTATGAATGATTTATAGAGACAATGTATCTCAAATGATAGTAATTTTTTGAATTTATCACATCATAAAACATAATATTAATATATAAAGATTTATATAAATTTAAATATAATTATATAAAAATCATTGATTAGGGTATAGAATAGAAGAAACGTATAACAATAACATTGGAGGTTTACATATGGATAGAAAAGCTGAAAAAATTCTGACGTGGATAGGTGTTGGCTTTCAAGCATTGGCATCAATTGTAGGTGCATTGTTGTTAGTACTTGTTATCATAGGATTAACTGAGGATATTGCCTTATCAAGTGACGAAACATTAGGTCTAGTCATTCTGTTTATCATTGGCATAGGTTCATGGGTGATGCTAGTTGCAGGAATTATTGCAGGTATTAAAATTAATAACAGTCCTAAAGGTGCGGGAATTACCTTAGTTGTCATTGGTGCACTAAGTTTCTTCTTTAATTTTATTAGTGGTGTACTATGGCTTATTGCGGGTATTTTACTATTAACAAGAACTCCTAATCCTGAAGTCGGTCAATACAATGCTAATCAAACAACAGATACAACTAACGAGCAATCTGTATATCATGATTATTCAAATCAAGAAACTCAGCAACGTCATCACGTTGATGACTTAACATCTGAGCATCAAAATAAAGATCAAGATCCATATAAATATTAAAAGTCTTTAAAGTGACTATGTCATCAAGAGTTTGAGACAACAACATTTCACGCTTAAATTCAATTATTTGGCAGTAACTGTCTGGTTTATAAAATGTTGAAAAAGCAAAGTTTTACAAACCTAGTCAGTCTTACCGGGGGAGGATTAAGAAATAAATTTTAGATAAAATTTATTTCTGTCCTACACCCTTTTTAATTGAGTAGACGTAGCAGAAAAATGCATTCAAGTTTTTAAAATGATTGATGTGTTATTATTCATGAAATGGTCATAAGTCATACGGTTACATTTAGAATAAAATTTATATTTTGGGGTAAAATTATTGTGTGAACATATTTTATCTAGGGAGTGTTTTTTATGACAAACAATAAAGTTGCAGTAGTTACAGGTGGCGCACAAGGTATTGGATTCAAAATATCCGAGCGCTTATTCAATGATGGCTTTAATGTTGCGATAGTTGACTATAATGAACAAGGTGCACAACAAGCAGCTCAACAATTATCTAGCGATGGTTCAAGAGCTATTGCTATTAAAGCAGACGTAGCTAATCGTGATGATGTGTTTAATGCAGTTAGACAAACTGTGGAACATTTTGGGGATTTCCATGTCATTGTTAACAATGCAGGCCTTGGACCAATGACGCCAATTGATTCAATCACACCAGAACAATTTGATAAAGTATACGGCGTCAATGTTGCTGGTGTATTATGGGGAATTCAAGCAGCACATGAACAATTCAAACAATTGAACCATGGTGGTAAAATTATTAATGCGACATCTCAAGCAGGTGTAGAAGGTAATGCAGGATTATCATTATATAGTAGTACTAAATTTGCAGTACGTGGTTTAACACAAGTTGCAGCAAGAGACTTAGCACTTGAAGGTATTACCGTTAATGCTTTTGCGCCGGGTATTGTTAATACACCAATGATGGAAAGTATTGCTAAATCTACTGCTGAGGAAGCAGGTCAACCTGAAGAGTGGGGTTGGCAACAATTCTCTAGTCAAATTGCTTTAGGTAGATTATCTGAACCGGAAGATGTCTCTAATGTAGTAGGATTCTTAGCAGGTAAAGATTCTGATTACATTACAGGTCAAACAATCATCGTCGATGGTGGTATGAGATTCCATTAATTTAAGTGAACAGTAAACAGCTGATACTACATAATGTAGGTCAGTTGTTTTTTGTTATTCGTTGCGGGTTGATATTTTAACAAGAAAAATTCGAATATCTACAAAAATAGAAATGAGTGAAAATGTATGGTGACACTTTATACAATCGGGCATGTTAATTATGATTTAACAACGTTTGCGAAGATGCTAAAATTTGCCGATATTACAATGATTGAAGATGTTAGAGCATTCCCTAAAAGTCCTAAACATCCCCAATACAATCAACAAGAAATGGAACAATGGTTACTGCAACATGGCATTAACTATCGACATAATGACTTATTAGGTGGAAGAAGACCAATATCACAGCATGTTGGACAAAATTTGAATGCAGGATGGTCAAATCAATCATTTCATAATTATGCTGATTACACGTTAACAGCAGAGTTTAAAGAAGGTATCGAACAATTATTGGTAGATGCACAAACTTACAATGTAGCAATGTTATGTGCTGAAAGGCATCCTTCAAGATGTCATCGTTTGATTATTAGCAATTGGTTAGTAGCACAAGGTTATAACGTTGTGCATATCGTGTTAAATCATCATAATCAAATTGAATTGATACCACATCAATTAGGTCAATGGGGTGCTATGCCCATTATTGAAGACGATAATGAGGTTGTTTATCCACAAGATATATCGAAATAAACGCGTGAGTTCTAAGCACACTATGTGTCTAGGACTCACGCGTTTAGTTTAGAAAATGAATGACACTATAACAATATTTGATGATTTTAGGGAGCAGGTCATATTGGCAACAAGGCACTGTGACGTTTGTCTGAAGTCACTATCCTAACCGTCTAAGTATCAAGGTATAGGAAGTACTTTGATTTTTAACTCATACAATTTCTTATGTAGTTGTTACGTCAGTAAGTGACTGTATTCCTCTACTGCCAATGCTTCAGATAACATATAACTCTATGAATACTCAAGCTGTCCCAAATAACAAATAGTTAAAAGATTATACATAAGAACTTAAATATTTCATTGCTATCATAAAAGTAATATAGTAAAATTCAAAACGTAATTATTACGATTTATAAAAATATTAAGGAGAATAGTAATGGAAAAAAGTTATGATATTTGGTGGCAAAAAGGTCAAGAAACAGATGATGATATGGCAAAAGATCATCAACAATCATGGGAACGTACGATTAGTTTGTTAAATAAACAAGATATTGAAGATAAAGTTATTTTAGATTTTGGGTGTAATCAAGGAGGTTTCCTAAGAGCGCTATATCATAAATTTCATTTTCAAGAAGGTGTGGGTATTGATCTCGCTAAAAAGTCATTACAAAAAGCAGAGTCGTTAAAGGGAGATTTACCTTTATCTTATGTGTTATCAGATAAACCAGAACAAACCGGGAAACATTTTGATACAGCAATTAGTACGTCAGTGCTTTATTTAATTGAGGATATTGAACAACATGCTAAAGATTTAAAGGCTGTCTTAAAGCCGCAAGGTGTCTACTATGCGACATTTGCAGATCATTCGAGTAATCCAAGTCGTGATTACATAGCGCAAGTAATAAACGAATATGGCGCAACACCATCGCAAAATCATACATTGAAATATATTGTTGATAGTTTTGTAAATCAAGGATATGACGTTGCTGTAATTAAAGAACCAGTACCTGAAATAATTGATTTAACGCATTATAGTGATTTTTATTTGTCTCCTAATGACTATTTACGTACATTATTTGACGAATCATTCTTAATTAAAGCTACATTGAAAGAAGGTAGTGCGTATGAATAAGAGGTTAATCTTAACTATCTTAGTTATGGCATCGTGTATGATAACAGGATGTTCTAGTCAACAACAGGATAAAAAACAGGTGACAGTATCCTTACCATCAGAAGCGAAAGCAGATAAACTTGATGCGCAGAGTTATGATGCGGCAATGCCAGTGTATAGTGCAGTTTATGAGCCATTAGTAGAATATGATAAAAAACACGGGATTAAAGCTGGATTAGCAGATGAATGGAAGATAGAAGACGGAGGTCGTCGTTATCAATTTCATTTAAAAAATGATGTGAAATTTTCTGATGGTTCAAAGTTCGATGCACAAGCAGTGAAATTTTCTTTGGAACGAGCAAAAACTATCAACAAAGAATCTACAGTAGAGACGTTGAAACAACTAGATAAAGTGGTTATTTAAGACAAACAAACAGTCGAAATTCGACTTAAACAGCCATCTAATCAAGTGCTTAATGAATTAACTCAAGTTAGACCGTTACGTATTATGAGTCCTCATTCAGTTGAAGGTGAGAAAGCTAATGGTAAATTTAAACAAGCTATTGGCACAGGTGCCTTTGTCGTTGAACATAGTGGCAAAGAAAAGACGACATTAAAACCTAATAAATATTTCAATCATGAACATCCGCTTAACTATGATTTAATATTTCAAAATATTGAGGATGGAGATGCAAGAAATTCAGCCATTCAAAGTGGTTCTATCGATATTACTGGTGGCTCTCTAGGTATGTTATCAAATCAGCAAATTAACTATGATAAGAAGCAACAACAATTAACTGTAGAGGATAAACCAAGTACAGTCAGTCACTTTATGGCCTTTAATCCTAATAAAGCTTTATTTAAAACACAACAGATGCGTGAAGCAATCAGTAAAAGTATAGATACTAATGCACTATCGTCCAAAGACATGCAAAGTATCTTCCAAAAAGACGTTCAATTCGTTAATTCTCAAAACCAACCACAACATGAATATAATGTTAAAGCTGCTGAAAAATTAATCAAGCAACAAGGATATGAAAAGAATAATAAAGGTATCTTTGAAAAAGATGGACAACCATTAACATTTAATCTAGTTATTCAGACTGCAGAATTTCCAAATTGGAAAGATCAAGCACAACAAGTTCAACAACAACTTAAAAAAGCAGGTATTAAAGTCAACATCAAAATGTTAGATAGTCAGACTTATTATGATACTTTATGGACTAAAAAAAATTATGATCTTATCTTTTATAGAACTTATTCAGATGCCTTAATGCCGTATAATTTTATGAATTCTGTTTTCAAAAATAATGATGGTAAAGCAGGTGTCTTAGCCAATGATGAGACACTATCTAAACAGTTAGATGCTTTCCCAAGTAAAATAGCACCACGAGAACAACACCAAGCATTCAATGATATATTCCAGCATTTCAATCGCTCATATTATGCAGTACCAATTGCTTATCCGAATGAAACATTCGTTACATCTGATAAGATTAAATCCTTTAAATTCTCAGGATTAACAGATGCACCTATAGATTATAAGCAGTTGAAAGTTAACGATTAACATGTGGAAAGTAACGCTTAAATTTGTTCTATATATGCTTGTTAGTTCATTTATTATTTTTATTTTAGTGGAACAAACGTCAGGAAATCCTGCAATTTTATACTTACAACGACATGGATATACTACAATTACGCAGCAACATATTGATCAAGCACAACATCATCTTGGTTTAAGTCGTAATATCTTCTTACGCTATATTGATTGGGTCTATCATGCTTTGACTTTAGATTTAGGATACAGTTTTATCACACATGAACGTGTGATGTTATTAATCAGTCATGCTATCAGCGCAACATTAAAGCTAATAATATGGTCAACAGTGATCTTGTTACCTTTAGGCTATAGCATAGGTTATTTGACAGGCATATATGCACATCGTCGTTGGGCATATTTTGTTAAAGGTATTAGTCAATTTATTACTTCTATGCCTGAATATTGGTTAGCTATATTAGCTATCTATTATTTCGGTGTTAAATGGCATGTTTTACCCTTTGTTGGTAGTAATTCTTGGCAGCACTTTATATTACCAGTCATAGTGATTGTGCTTGTCGATGGTTGTCATATTATATTATTGGTGGCGCACTTAGTCAGCAAAACAGTCGATAGTGATGCTTATCAGTTAGCGTGTTTACGCAATTATCACTTGCGAGATCGATTATATACACAATTTAAAGAAATATTTGCACCAATTATGACTATATCTGTAAATACTATTATTCAATTATTTGGGAAAATTGTCATTTTAGAAGTGATTTTTAGTATGTCGGGTGTAGGTAAATTATTAATTAATGCTATTAATCAACGAGACTATCCATTAATTCAAGGTATTTTAGTTATCATCATTGTAACAATTATGCTTATTAACTATCTTGGAGACTTAGCTATTTTGAAAAATGATCCTAAATTAAGTTGTCAACAACGTCATATGTAAAGGAAGCGGGTGGAGAAATGATAACAATAAAAAGTATATTACTATATGTCATTTCAATCGCATTATTAGCTATTTTATGGCTTTATACATACTATCATCCAGTAATGATTAACACATCAGCACAATTGCAACCACCTAGTTTAACGCATCATTTGCTAGGTACTGATCAATTAGGACGTGATTTATTATCACGATTAATTATTGGAAGTGCGGTCACACTCTTGTTAACTGCTATAGTTATTATTTTAAGTGTAGTTACAGGTTTATTATTAGGCTTAATTTCTGGAATAGTAGGGCGTTTCATCGATGTTATGATGATGTTTATTGCTGATATGTTACTTGTAATACCATCCTTCATCATTGCATTAATTGTGCTGACTTTTGTTAATGACTCCATAGTAGGTTTAATGGTTGCTTTGACAATAGGTTGGCTAGGTCGATACTTACGTTATTTTAGAAATCTGACGCGTGATATTATTACAAAACCATTTATTATTTATGCACCTTTAAGTGGATATTCTAAAATACAAACAACGTTCTTTCACATTATTCCTAATTTAACCAGTAATGTGTTGGCATTGGTATCAGCTGATTTCGGTAAAATTATGCTGAGTATTTCAGGTTTGGCATTTTTAGGGTTAGGTATTAAACCTCCAACTCCAGAACTTGGAACAATCTTATTTGATGGTAAAAGCTTTTTTAATAGTGCACCATGGCTATTTTTCTTTCCAGGGCTATTGTTAGGAGGTTATGCGTACTTATGTCAAATGATTCACAACAACATCAATCAATAAACAATGCAGTAGAAGTTGAACAATTAACCATTTATAACAATAATCAAGCCTTATTAAAATCATTGTCAATGACAGTTAAATTTGGTGAATTCCATGCTATTGTTGGTGAGAGTGGTAGTGGCAAGTCATTATTAGTACGTACAATTTTAAATATGCGACATTCCCAATTAGAATATCAAGGACATGTCAGTATCAATTTGAATGAAACGGATGCAGTATTTCAAGATGCTAATAGCAATATGTTTAGTAATGTAACGATACAAAAACATTTCAATGCAGTGTATCGGACAATACAGTCATCAGTATCAAAGGTGCAGCAACAACAACAAATAGAATCGTTGTTGCTACAATTAGGTTTTTCAAATCCTAAGACAGTGCTTAACAGTTACCCATTTCAATTAAGCGGTGGTATGGCGCAACGTGTTGCGTTTGTATTAGCAATGGTTCGACACCCTAAAATATTAATATTAGATGAACCAACAAGTGCACTGGATATAAAAAATAGTAACGTTTTTATGCATTATCTAATGGATATTGTCAAACAACAACAAATGACAGTTATTTTTATTACTCATGATTTTAATCTCGTTCGTCAGTATGCAACTGAAGTCAGTATTATGAAAAGTGGTGAAATAATTGAAAGTGGCAGTGTGAAGGATGTCTTAAGTGCACCCAAAGAAGACTATACACAACAACTCATTGATATAGCTAACAGGAGGGCTTACTACTATGCTGACAATTAACAATCTAACCAAGGTTTGGGGACAAGACAAAAATATCATCGAGCAGTTGAATGTGACGATGACAGCACAACATATATTAATTTGTGGTCAAAGTGGTAGTGGCAAGTCTACGTTAGCTAAGATTATTGCTGGTATTGATATGGATTATAGTGGGCAATTGCTTTATAACGGCATTGAAAGAAATGAGTATACTACGAAACAGTGGATGAAACATATTCAATATGTTCCCCAGTATCAACGTGACACCTTGAATGGTAGACAGACAGTAAGGCAGGTTTTGCTTACACCTTTAAAAAACTTTGGCTTTAAACGACAAGGTTTTCAACAGAGAATTAATAACGTAATGAAACAATGTCAGTTATCAAAATCACTATTACAACAACGCGTTGATACACTGAGTGGTGGACAATTTCAGCGGCTATGGATTGCCAAAGCATTAATATGTGAGCCGGATATTTTAATTTTAGATGAAGCGACTACTAATTTAGATGTTATAAATGAAGAAAAAGTGATTGAAATGTTACAACAGCAAAGTAATATTCAAATGATTATTATTAGTCATGATGCCTATGTATTACAGTCATTTATCGGGCAACGTCTTGATTTAACAGTACGTGAGATGAAATGATAAACCGAGTATACTACTTATATATACAATCAGTTGTTTCATACAGCATAAGATGTGACGATTAATGATGAGCTATCTCGACGGAGATAGCTATTTTTGTATTAAAAAATAGTTTAGTAAATTATGATTCTTTAACTTTTAGAACCGATTAATTAAATGCAAATTAAAATCATAAAAATATAAAAGAATTTGATGCCGATATTCCTGAGATAGGGATGCAACACAGGATAAATGAATAAATAATTTTTATAAACTCAAAAGTTGGGCATTGAGTCCTCGGCAAAGAAAAATCTGATAATAAATTCACACTATAATGTATAAGCTGGGATAAGAGATAATTAAGATTTTTAGTCTGATTTGTTTGAGGACCTAAATTACAATGTACAACAAAGAAAAGTGTTTTTTATTGTCATCTTGAAAATAAAGGAACAAATATGTCACTCAAAGTCAGTCACAGCAGTACTTCCTAGCGTAAAACTATAATTTAAAAACTTTAATTGTTCAAATAATAGTCGAATTTTAAAATTTTTTTATCAAAATCTCTTTATATCTAAAAAAACATATACTATAATGTTTGTGAAATAATTCACAAAGTTAAAGGAGAGGTTGATATGGGAACTGTATCAGAAAAAGAACGACGAGGGACTGAAGAACAAGTAGCAAATATGATTAATGCTTTGGCTGCCAAAGGTCAAGCAGCTTTAAAAGCATTATCTAAAAAATCACAACAAGAAATTGACCATATTGTACATCAAATGAGTCTAGCAGCTGTAGATCAACACATGACATTAGCAAAAATGGCGTATGAAGAAACTGGGCGTGGCGTATATGAAGATAAAGCAATTAAAAATTTATATGCTTCAGAATATATTTGGAATTCTATTAAAAATAATAAAACGGTCGGTGTTATAGGAGAAGATGAGCAGAAAGGTTTAACTTATGTTGCCGAGCCAGTTGGTGTTATCTGTGGTGTTACACCAACTACTAACCCAACATCAACAACGATATTTAAAGCGATGATAGCCATTAAAACAGCTAATCCAATCATTTTTGCTTTTCACCCAAGTGCACAACAATCATCTAAACGAGCTGCTCAGGTTATTTTAGACGCAGCAATTGCAGCAGGTGCTCCACAAGATTGCATTCAATGGATTGACGAACCTTCTATCGAAGCAACAAAGCAACTGATGAATCATAAAGATATTGCATTAGTATTAGCAACTGGTGGTTCTGGCATGGTGAAATCAGCATATTCAACAGGGAAACCTGCTTTAGGTGTTGGACCAGGAAATGTACCGACTTATATTGAAAAAACAGCATATATTAAACGTGCGGTTAATGATATTATTGGCTCTAAAACATTTGATAACGGTATGATATGTGCGTCTGAACAAGTTATGGTTGTTGATAAAGAAGTTTACACCGACGTAGTGAATGAATTTACATCACATGGTACATACTTTGTTAAACAAGAAGAATTGAAACAACTTGAAGATGTTGTAATGAATGATCATAAAACAGCTGTTAAACCTGATATTGTTGGTAAATCAGCAGTAGCCATTGCGGAGCTTGCAGGCATTAAAGTGCCAACGGATACTAAGTTATTAATTGTAGAACTTGAAGGTGTTGGAGCAGATTATCCGTTATCTCGTGAGAAATTATCTCCAGTATTGGCGATGGTTAAAGCACAATCACACGATGATGCTTTTCAAATATGTAAACAAACATTACAATTTGGAGGTTTAGGACATACTGCTGTCATACACACAGAAAATAGTGATTTACAACAAGCCTTTGGGTTAACAATGAAAGCATGTCGTGTACTAGTTAATACGCCATCAGCTGTTGGAGGTATTGGAGATATGTATAATGAATTAATTCCATCATTAACATTAGGTTGTGGTTCTTATGGTCATAATTCAGTGTCACATAATGTGAGTGCAGTAGATTTATTAAATATTAAAACAATTGCTAAACGTCGCAATAATATGCAATGGTTTAAATTACCTCCAAAAGTATATTTTGAAGAACATGCCATTATGTATTTAACAGAGATGGATCATATCGACAAAGTTATGATTGTAACTGACCCAGGCATGGTTAAATTTGGTTATGTGGATACTGTCGAAAGTGTCTTAAGACGTCGAGTGCCACAACCGAAAATTAAAGTATTTAGTGATGTTGAACCAAATCCATCAACAAATACAGTTTACAAAGGATTAGACATGTTTATTGATTTCCAACCAGATGTTGTCATTGCACTTGGTGGAGGCTCAGCAATGGATGCTGCTAAAGCAATGTGGATGTTCTTTGAGCATCCAGAAACATCATTCTTTGGAGCGAAACAAAAATTCTTAGATATTCGTAAACGAACATATAAAATTGGCAAACCAGAACATGCTAAACTTATTTGTATACCAACTACTTCAGGAACAGGTTCTGAAGTAACACCATTTGCTGTTATCACTGATAGTGAGACACATGTGAAATATCCATTAGCAGATTATGCGTTAACACCAGATATCGCTATTGTTGATCCACAATTTGTAATGAGTGTACCTAAAAGTGTAACAGCAGATACTGGTATGGATGTATTAACACATGCTATTGAATCATATGTATCTGTTTTGGCATCTGATTATACAAGAGGATTAAGCTTACAAGCGATTAAGTTAACATTTGACTACTTGAAATCGTCAGTGGATCAAGGTGATAAAGTGTCACGTGAAAAAATGCATAATGCATCAACAATGGCCGGAATGGCATTTGCTAATGCGTTTTTAGGTATTTCACACTCCATAGCGCATAAAATTGGCGGCGAGTATGGTATACCACATGGTAGAACCAATGCAATCTTATTACCTCATGTGATTCGTTATAATGCTAAAGACCCGCAAAAACACGCTTTATTCCCTAAATATGATTTCTTTAGAGCGGATAAAGATTATGCTGATATTGCTAGATTTTTAGGTTTAGAAGGACAAACAACTGAAGAATTAGTCGAAGCATTGGCAACAGCAGTGTATAACTTAGGTTGCTCAGTAGGTATTGATATGAATTTAAAAGCACAAGGTGTCACAGAAGAAGTGCTAGCATCAACAATTGATCGCATGGCAGAATTAGCATTTGAAGATCAATGTACGACTGCTAATCCAAAAGAACCGTTAATCAGTGAGTTAAAAGGTATTATCCAAACAGCATATGATTATGAACAATAATGACTTATTGCTAATAGCTAGACTGAATTATTACACGATATAGTATAGTTTGAAATTATCTCGAGATGATCATAAATAATGATGGTCTCGAGATTTTTTGTAATATAAGGATTCTAAGACAGAACGTATGCTGTAAGTAATATGATGTGATTGTTAGTAATTGTCTGTATGATGAACTATTAAGAAATCACTGCTTTATCATCCCTGCGAGCCTTGTCAGGGTGGCTTTACGACATAAATTTTTTGACAATGATTACTGTCCTATCATCCTGGTGGGGTCTTGTTAGTGTGCATGGGCGATATAAATTTTTGAAAAATGATTGCTGTGCTACTCCGCGCTGTATGATCTATTTGAAATGGACTCAACCTCACATAAAAGTAAAGTTAAGTCAGATTGTTGAAGTTGAATACAAAATCAATCATACGAAGGTGTTTTACTATTTGAATTGTTAAAAGTTGTAAACGATATTCAAGGATAGACACTGGTATTAATCCTTTGTCTTATTTGTCTGAGGAAGTGTTTTGACAAAAGTAAATAAAGCGATAGTTTGTATCACTACAAGAATCATCAAGCCAATACGAACTGGCCAAATAGGAACTACTAGTATAGAAAAGCCGATAACAATATAGAGACTTAACAAAATTTTGAATTTCTGAGGTAGTGTATATCCTCGGTGTAAGTAGAAATTTTCAACATATTCTTTATATATTTTTTGTCGAACCAACCAGTTATAAAAACGCTCTGAACTTCTAGCAAAGCAGAAAACGGCTACAAGTAGAAATGGGGTTGTCGGTAGTAATGGTAAAACGGCACCAGCGATACCTAATCCAGTGAAGATGATACCGATAATTAATAGAATAATTCGCACAAGTGAAACCTCCAAACTGTTAATACAATGCTTAAGTTAATTATCACTAACTTATTCTATCATCTTAATGATAATAATTCTCAAATGCATTTTACTATATTATGTATTTTAACAATAAGTTTAGCAATACTTTTTATAAATTAAATATTTAACAGTAGAGATGATGACAGCAGGAATATCAATGACGAAAAATGACTGAGCTAATGATTTTCATTTGTGTAAACGCTTACTATATAATGACTATTGTAACATCATTACTTTAAGTCATACGTTTACTACATACAAAGGAGAGATAAAAATGACAGTGAACATTCAAGATTATATTGCCCAGGATTACGGTTTGTTTATCAACGGAGAATTTGTTAAAGGTAGTAGTAATGATACAATCGCAGTGACGAATCCAGCTACTGGAGAAACACTTTCACATATTACAAAGGCGACAAATGAAGATGTCGATACAGCAGTTAAAGCAGCACAAAATGCCTTTGAATCATGGAGCTTAACTTCTAAAACGGAACGTGCACAATTATTACGTCAAATTGGTGATCAATTAATGGCACACAAAGACCATTTGGCAATGGTTGAAACATTAAATAACGGTAAACCAATTCGTGAAACAACATCAATTGATATTCCTTTTGCAGCAAGACATTTCCACTATTTTGCTAGTGTTATTGAAACTGAAGAAGGTACTGTGAATGATATTGATAAAGATACGATGAGTATTGTACGTTATGAACCTATCGGTGTCGTAGGTGCAGTTGTGGCATGGAATTTCCCTATGTTGTTAGCAGCATGGAAGATTGCGCCTGCCATCGCCGCTGGTAATACCATTGTCATTCAACCTTCATCATCAACACCATTAAGTCTCTTAGAAGCAGCTAAAATTTTCCAAGATATATTACCTAAAGGGGTTATTAATATCTTAACAGGTAAAGGGTCAGAATCAGGTAATGCTATTTTCAACCATGAAGGTGTAGATAAATTATCTTTCACAGGCTCAACAGATGTAGGTTATCAAGTTGCTGAAGCGGCTGCTAAACACCTTGTCCCAGCGACGCTTGAACTTGGTGGTAAGAGTGCAAATATTATCTTAGATGATGCTAATCTAGATTTAGCTGTTGAAGGCATTCAATTAGGTATTTTGTTCAATCAAGGTGAGGTATGTAGTGCGGGATCACGCTTACTTGTGCACGACAAAATTTATGATCAATTAATACCTCGATTAGAAGAAGCCTTTTCAAAAATAAAAGTGGGCGATCCATTAGATGAATCAACGCAAATGGGTAGTCAAACTGGCCAAGATCAACTAGAAAAAATACAATCTTATGTTGATTATGCGAAACAATCTGGCGCCAATATTCTTACTGGGGGTCATCGTGTAACAACTAATGGTTTAGATAAAGGTTATTTCTTTGAACCGACGCTAATTGCAGTAGAGAGTAACGAACATAAATTAGCACAAGAAGAAATTTTTGGCCCAGTATTAACAGTAATTAAAGTGACTGATGATCAACAAGCCATAGATATTGCCAATGATTCAGAGTATGGTTTAGCAGGTGGCGTCTTCTCACAAGATATTACGCGTGCATTAAACATTGCGAAAGCTGTGAGAACAGGACGTATATGGATTAATACGTATAATCAAGTCCCAGAAGGTGCACCATTTGGCGGTTACAAGAAATCTGGTATTGGTCGCGAGACATATAAAGCAGCATTAAGTAATTATCAACAAGTTAAAAATATCTATATTGATACAAGTAATGCATTAAAAGGGTTGTATTAAGTCGATTAATCATACGTTTGAATTTTAATGACGAAGAGCCTGGGACATTAAGTTCTTGGTGAAAGTAAAAAAGACAATTTCTATTGAAAATTGATAGAAATTGTCTTTTTCATTATTAATTTTGAAATAAACAGCTCCTTGAGCTGCTAGCTTCCTTATGTTAACTGCCATTAATACAAATCCAAGTTCACGTTTAACCTTATCGAGTCCTCGAACTGACATTCGAGTGAACCCCAAAATAGCCTTCGTGAATCCAAAAACAGGTTCTACGTCAATTTTTCTTTGACTATAGATTTTTTTCGTTTCTGGCTCAGAAAGCTTTTGATTTACTTGAGATTTAAAATACTCCCAATTATAATTCTTCATTATTTTTTTATTTGTTTTTGACTTTGATTTCATACATTGATGTTTGAGTGGACAATCTGTACAATCATCACATTCATATAATTTAAAATCTCTTTTGAATCCATATTTATCATTACGATAAGCATATCGTTTAAATCCTAATCGTTTTTGATTTGGACAAATAAATTCATCGTTGATTTCATCATAATCCCAGTTCTGAGTATTAAAAATGTCACTTTTAAATTTTTTAGTTTTATCTTTAATAAACATTCCATATGTAATCAATGGTGTTCTATTAAAATCATCGATAATAGCCATGTAATTTTGTTCACTACCATAACCAGCATCAGCGACAATATACTCAGGTAAATAACCGTAGGTTTCTTTAATTAAAGTTAAAAATGATATTAAAGTTCTAGTATCTGTTGGATTTTGGTAGACATTATATGATAAAACAAATTGCGAATTTGTCGCTATTTGTAAATTGTATCCTGGTTTAAGTTGTCCATTTTTCATATGATCTTCTTTCATTCTCATAAAAGTAGCGTCATGGTCTGTTTTAGAATAACTATTACGGTCTTGAAGAATTGCTTTTTGTTCTTCGTACTTCGACTTTCGGTCAGAATAATCATCAAATTTCTTTTTAACTTTTTTTATTTTAGTTCTTTTTTGACGAGTTTGCTTTCTTAGTTCTGGTTGTGTTTCATTATCAATTTGTTGATTTAAATCTTCGATTTCTTTATCCAAGTGACTACCGATTAAATCAATATCTTCTTTTGATAAATCAGTATCTTTATCTTCTATAATCTCTGGTATAATTTTATCCTTTACTAATTCTTGATAGATTGTTTTTGAATTTTCGTTTATATCTGTTTCATAATTTAAAATACTTTTCTTCCATACGAACGTATATCTATTGGCATCAGCTTCGACTTTGGTTCCATCGATAAAAATAGCTTGGTCATCAATAAGATTTTGCTTTAGACACTGACTATGAAATTGGATAAATAAAGATTCAATTAAGGCATCTGTTTTAGGATTGACTCTGAATCGATTAATTGTTTTATATGAAGGTGTTTGATTTTGAGACAACCACATCATACGAAGACTATCATTGAGTAATCTTTCTATTTTTCTTCCAGAATATACAGATTGTGTGTAGGCATATAGAATAATTTTTAACATCATTTTTGGATGATATGAAGTCGCACCACGATAATGTTTGAATTCGTCGAATTCTCTATCTGGTATGCTTTCAACTATGTCATTAACGTATCTTGAAATATCATTTTGAGGAATTTTTACTGAAGTTTCCATTGGTAGTGTAAGTTGAGTCATGTTATAATCTTTATACATAAGACACCTCGTTAATTTGGTTTATTGGTATTTATTAAATTATACGAAAGTGTCTTATTTTTTTGAAGTATTTACATGTAAAATTACATAAAAAACGAAGTATTGTAGTGAAGACTCCTGAGGGAGCAGTGCTAGTCGAAGACTACAGGCTGAGACAGCACCCTAGGAACGCGAAACTACAATACGGAGTATTGAACATAAAGAAGCACAAAGACGATTTAACAATAAAATCATCTTTGTGCTATTATTTTTGGGATTTATGTCCCAGCCTCTTTATTGGTTCCCTATTTTTCAGAACTGATAAATAAAAAGTGAATAGTTTAAAATATAAATTATATATCAGTCCAATTTGGGAGAGAACCTTTTTATTATGATGCTTTATGTAGGATCATTTAAATCATTTTCATCAATTTCTTTAATACTATCGATTAGGACAGTCACTTCTTGTGGCTTTAAAATATGGAGATGTTGCTCATCATTATCTCTAGCAACTTCTTCAATTTTATATTTTTTACCAGCCATTGTTTCAATTGCTATTTTACCGTTTCTGTCTAAACTATTTATAACATCTTGTTTATCCATATAATCCCTCCAATTTATATACTTGTTATCTTAATACCCTATTTATCAATTTCTATGCTTTGCCATTTTAAAATAAAATTTAACAGAATATATTCTCAGAATTTATCAGAAAATTATAAATTCTCGTTTTATATCCTTGTATTATGATAGGAATTATAGTAATATTTTTTCAAACATTCATTTAGGAGGTCTTTTTAATGACATTATTTTTATTAGAAGCGAATCACCTTAACTTTGCTACAACGAAACAGGAGCTTGAACAAAAGGTCGCATCATTAGTTACTGATTCAATTCCTACTTTAATTGAAGTTCAGGCTACTGAAAATTTATCACACGGTTATTTCATTGTAGAGGCGAATAGTGAAGAAGAAGCTACACAATTTTTAACTGATGCTGATATTAGTATTAATTTAGTGAAACAAGTACGTCTGGTAGGTAAAGAATTAGATGAAGTTAAAAATGGCGATGCACATATTGATTATCTTGTTACTTGGAACATTCCTGAAGGAATTACAATGGATCAATATTTAGCACGTAAAAAGAAAAATTCTGTTCATTATGAAGAAGTGCCTGAAGTTGAATTTAAACGTACTTATGTTTGTGAAGATATGTCTAAATGTATTTGTTTATATAATGCACCTGATGAAGAAGCAGTACGTCGTGCACGTAAAGCAGTTGATACACCTATTGATGGTATTGAAAAGATTTAATCAGAACCATCTAATAAAGGTCACTGAGTTACGATTATAGAGCTATGTTTTGGCATAGCTCTACTATATTACATCAATTCTTAGTAAAACGATAATAATAATAGGAGTGGTGCAATGATTAATATTCATCAACTTCAACATTGCTTCGGTGCCCATCGAGTTATAGATGATTTTAATCTAACAATTAATGAAGGTGAAATCGTCACATTTATTGGTAAAAGTGGTTGTGGTAAGTCCACATTACTGAACATTATTGGTGGTTTTATGACGCCGACAACTGGTGAGGTAATGATAGATAATAAGTTGAAACAAAGTCCATCACCTGATTGTTTAATGATCTTTCAGCAACATAACCTATTACCGTGGAAAAATATTATTGATAATGTACGACTTGGTTTAACAAGTAAGGTTAGTGATGACTGCATTGATGAGCACTTAGCTTCGGTTGAATTGCATGGGAAAGGACATCAATTTCCTGAGCAATTATCTGGTGGCATGAAGCAGCGTGTTGCAATATGTCGAGCGCAAGTTCATCAACCGAAAGTGATTTTAATGGATGAACCCTTAGGAGCACTTGATGTCTTTACACGTTATAAGTTACAGGATCAGTTACTACAGTTGAAAAGACAAACCACTGCCACGATGATTTTAGTGACACATGATATTGATGAAGCATTATATTTATCAGATCGTATTGTTTTATTAGGAGAAGGTTGTCGCATTATTAATCAATATACCATTAGTGAAACACAACCTAGAAATCGTAACGACAGTCATTTATTAAAGATAAGAAATGATATTATGGAAGAATTTGCCTTAGTTCATCATGCTGTTGAACCAGAATACTACTTATAGGGAGGCTTCATTATGAAGAAATTAATAATGATTTCACTGATATGTCTCCTGCTATTAACAAGTTGTAATCGAGTACAGCAGTTGACCGCCTTTACTAAACATAATAAAGATCATGTTCAAACAATTAAAATTGGTTATTTGCCTATTACGCACGCTGCTAATTTAATGATGACGAAACAAATTGAACAACAAACGCCAAACAGTAAGTATCATTTAGAATTAGTAAAATTCAATAACTGGCCAGATTTAATGGACGCCTTGAATAGCGGTCGTATTGATGGAGCCTCTACATTAATAGAATTGGCAATGAAATCTAAACAAAAAGGCGCGAATATTAAAGCAGTTGCATTAGGACATCATGAAGGTAACGTTATTATGGGACAAAAGCATAAGGGTGTGAGTGATTTTCATAATAATACCTCCTATTCTTTTGCCATTCCACATCGTTATTCAACTCACTATTTACTATTAGAAGAAATGCGCAAGCAGTTGAAACTAAAAAAGCATACATTTGATTATCATGAAATGTCTCCTGCAGAAATGCCAGCAGCTTTAAGTGAACAAAGAATATCTGGTTATTCGGTAGCTGAACCGTTTGGCGCAATAGGCGCTGCTTTAGAAAAAGGACAAGTATTGAAACATGGTGATGAAGTGATGCCTGATGCTTATTGTTGCGTCTTAGTGTTAAGAGGAGAAGTATTGCAACAACGTCATTTAGCACAAGCATTCGTTAAAGATTACAAACAAGCAGGCTTTAAAATGAATGATAAGCAACAAAGTGTTGATATCATGACAAAATATTTTAAACAACAACCTAAAGTATTAAAGCAATCAGCAGCATGGACATCATATGGTGATTTATCCATCAGAGCATCTGGCTATAACAAAATTGCAAAGTTAGTCAATGAACATCACTTATTTAATACCCCTGATTATGATGACTTTGTAGCACCGTCATTTTATAAGGAGGCACAAAAGTAATGATCCATAATAAAGTTGTACGTCTATCCTTACCTATTGTCACTATGATTATATTTTTGTTGTTATGGCAAATTGTTATTTGGATTGGCCACTATGAGGCGATTTTACTTCCTAGTCCAGCATTGGTTGGACAAAGTATTTGGCATTTTATAACGAGTGGTATTATTTTTAAACATTTAGCTATTAGTTTATGGCGGTTTGTCGTTGGCTTTGGTGTGGCAATTATTGTCGCAGTACCTGTAGGATTTTTAATCGGACGTAGCGCTGTTTTATATCAAGCCATAGAGCCGTTATTACAATTGATACGCCCAATATCACCAATCGCTTGGTCACCATTTGTTGTTTTATGGTTTGGTATAGGGAGTTTACCTGCTATGGCGATTATATTTATCGCTGCATTCTTTCCGATTGTCTTTAATACGATTAAAGGTATTAAAGAAGTAGAACCACAATATTTGAAAATAGCATCTAATTTAAGTCTACAAGGGTGGTCATTGTATCGACATATTTTATTTCCTGGGTCATTTAAACAAATGATGGCTGGTATACATATGGCTGTTGGTACGAGTTGGATATTTTTAGTTTCAGGAGAAATGATTGGTGCACAGTCTGGACTCGGATTTTTAATTGTTGATTCACGCAATATGTTGAATTTAGAAGATGTCTTATCAGCAATATTTTTTATTAGCTTGTTTGGCTTTTTAGTTGATCGTCTGATTAGTTATTTAGAACAAACAATACTTGCTAGATTTGGAGAATAAAGGAGCGATTATAATGACTTTAAATACATTGATTACAGAACACCTTACACCCCACGTTATTGATATTGATGAGGGAACATATTATGCTCAACCATTTATACAACAATTATTTGCACAAGGTTATTTTAAAGAACAAGATATAGTGGGTAATGCTGAAGTCATAGAACAAGTATCTGAAACGTGTTTAACGACAGGGTTTTGCTTATGGTGTCAGCTAGCATTTTCCACTTATTTACAATATGCACCACAAACAGCATTATTTAATAGCTTACAACAACAGTTATTATCCGGAGAAATTTTAGGTGCAACGGGTTTATCAAATCCTATGAAATCATTTAATGATTTAGAACAATTCAACTTAGAACATCATTATGACAATGGCCAACTTGTCGTTAGTGGTGTCATGCCAGCAGTGAGCAATATTCAACAAGAGCATTATTTTGGTGCGATATCAAAAGCTAAAGATGGAGATGAGCTAGTGATGTTTATTGTACGTGCGAATCAAGAACATATCACATTAGTTGAAAAATCTAACTTCTTAGGTGTTAATGGTTCAGCTACCTATCAAATTAAATTAGATAATGTCACTATCCCAGAGGATCAAATTGTAACGAAAGACGCTAAAGCATTTGCTGGTGTTATTCGTCCACAGTTTATTGCATTGCAAATACCGATAGCATTAGGTTCAATTCGTAGCTCTCTTGATTTGATACATCAATTCGCGCATGCTCAGAATGGTATTAATCAATACTTAGAATATGATATTGATTTTTATGAAGAAAAATATCGACAACTTAAGGATTCATTTTATACAGTGATTAACAATGGGCGATTAGATGAACAGTTCAGTGAGTTAATTCATTTAAAGAAAGAAGCGGGTTACTTATTATTAGACGTTAATCAAGCTTCTATGGTTAATGGGGGAGCAAGAGCTTATTCACCACGCGCACCTCAAGCACGCAAATTAAAAGAAGGTTTCTTCTTTGCAGCATTGACGCCGACTTTAAGACATTTAGGAAAATTACAACAAGAAATTGCTACAAGTAGTACATAATTAATGTTTGAAAGGTTCTAGGACATATATTGTTTTAGAACCTTTTATTTTGTAATTTAAATTTAAAAATAAAAAGTGTTTTATTTGAAAACAAATAAACTAAGAGTATAATAAAAATGTGAATAATTAATGAACTTCTTAAGACTTTGAAGAAGGTGAATACTATAGAAAAGCATTCTAAAGAACAACAATTCTCGAATCTTGTACGTACTTACCGCAAGCAATTTATTGGTAAAGGACCTAATAGTATTAAAGTATCTTTTAAAGATAATTGGGCAATTGCTCATATGACAGGCGTCTTAAGTAAGGTAGAAACATTCTATTTAAACGACGAGAGAAATGAGTCGATGTTACATTATACTCGCACTGAAAAGATAAAACAGATGTATAAAGAAATAGATGTTCATGACATAGAACAACTTGTAGGTGCCAAATTTGTAAAATTATTTACAGATATTGATTTAGCTGATGATGAGGTTATTTCAGTATTTGTTTTCGATAAATCAATAGAATAATTAAATCAGTATATAAGTGATGCTGGTGTAAAGTACTCGGTGCTGTTTGCTATCTTCGCTTTGAATTTGTTCATAATTCAAGGGGGTGGTATGTCAAACTGTGCCGAGTTTTTTGTTTGTGTTTTAACCTTGCAGTCGCACGTATCAAATACTAAAGGTAGTATTAAATTAAATTACTAGGAGAGATGTATATGAAAATCGTAGCGTTATTTCCAGAAGCAGTAGAAGGACAAGACAATCAATTACTAAATACTAAAAAAGCATTAGGTTTGAAACCATTTTTAGAACAATTAGGACACGAATTAATTATATTAACTGACAATGAGTCAGATTTAGATAAACATTTAGCAGATATGGACATTGTAATTAGTGCGCCATTTTATCCTGCTTATATGACAAGAGAACGAATTGAAAAAGCACCAAACCTTAAATTAGCGATTACAGCTGGTGTAGGTTCTGACCATGTTGATTTACAAGCAGCAAGTGAACACAACGTCGGTGTCGTAGAAGTAACAGGTAGTAATACAGTTAGTGTAGCTGAACATGCAGTTATGGACTTACTCATTTTATTAAGAAATTATGAAGAAGGTCATCGTCAATCTGTGGAAGGTGAATGGAATTTATCAAAAGTTGGTAACAATGCACATGAATTACAACATAAAACAATTGGTATATTCGGCTTTGGTCGTATCGGACAATTAGTTGCTGAAAGATTAAAACCATTTAATGTGACATTACAACATTATGATCCAATCAATCAAAAAGATCACGAACTGTCAAAATTTGTATCATTCGATGAATTGATTTCAACAAGTGATGCTATTACCATTCATGCACCATTAACACCAGAAACGGACAATTTATTCAATAAAGACGTATTAAGTCGTATGAAAAATCGTAGTTATCTCGTTAACACTGCACGTGGTAAAATTGTCAATCGCGAAGCGTTAGTTGAAGCCTTAGAATCTAACCACTTACAAGGTTATGCAGGCGACGTGTGGTATCCACAACCAGCACCAGCTGATCATCCTTGGAGAACAATGCCAAGAAATGGTATGACAGTACACTATTCAGGAATGACATTAGAAGCACAACAACGTATCGAAGATGGTGTCAAAGATATTCTAAGTCGTTTCTTTAATCATGAAGCATTCCAAGAAAAAGATATTATCGTTGGTAGCGGTAGAATTACAAGTAAAAGTTATACAGCTAAATAAAACATGTAGAGCATTTAATTAAAACTGAGACGGCCGTCTCAGTTTTTTTGTTACCTAGAGAGTTATTGCCAATTGTATCATATTATACATAGTATGCTTTTTGACTATGACATTATTGTTGATAGCAATCAATACAAATAAAAAATGAAAAACATTTATCTACTTGTAAGACCAAACACAACTTAACATTTTGCAACAATGAATTTTTCTAAAGATGTTTAGTGAATGGATGGCAAGGTTAGAGAAATGTATCGAATGTGCAATTTTAAATTAAATTGATAATACACATGAATTTTTAAAAGTATTCTTTAATTGGAATTAGAGACAAAACATATTGATAATTAAAATATTTGATAAAATCACCAATTAAAATTTTAAAAATAGATAAATAATTGCAATTAAGACAAATAAATTCAAAACTTATAACAATTTTAAATTCTGAAATATATGGTTTTGCTATATTTGTAAAAGTATAATTAATTATGTATTATATGTATATACAATTTTAAAATTTTGCAAAATATATGGGGTGATTCATGAATGAAGAATAAACAAGGATTTTTACCGAATAGATTAAATAAATACGCGATAAGAAAATTTACTGTAGGTACTGCATCATTATTAATAGGTGCTACATTAGTATTTGGCGTTGAAAACGTAGCCAAAGCAGATGAATTAGATAACAGTTCTGCTCAAAATAAGGATAGTAACAAAGATAAGAGCGAGCCAGTAGATATAACTGAGCTAACTGATAGTTCAATTACAAATAACAATGATAAAGCAACAACAACTTCAACAGAAGCTACTACAACTGTAGAATCAAACTCAGCAAGTACTTCAAATGAAATGACTACGACAAATACTGATGATAAAGAAAGTACCGGATCAGCTGAACAAGATACAACTTCTTCGGATAAAACTTCCAAACAACAATCCTCAAGTATAAATCAAGGCACAATTGATAACACAACAGATAATAATACCACTCAAGATACAACACCAACTCACAAGACAACACAAAATGATAAAGATTCAGCAACGAATAAGACTACAACAACGAATGATAAACAAGCATCCCAAGATACAACTAAAGTAAATGCGCAACATAAAGCTTCAAAAGCGAAAGATAAGGAAACTACTGAAGTTGATGAAAACGCTAACAAATCAGATGTGACTGCAGATAAAAATGCTTCAACCAAAGATAAAAAAGTAGTTAAGTCTAAGCAAAATAGCAATACAGCTAAAGCTAAATCTGATAAAAAAGTAGCACAAACTACAAAAACTAAGGTGGATAATAAAGCTACTAAACAACAAAGTAATAAAACTACTAAAAAAGTTGCATCAAAACATGATACAACATTAACAAACAATACAGAACTAGCTAAAAAATTAGCGAAATCTAAAGATAAAGCAACAGCTGTCAATGCATTTTTAAAAGAGCATGTTTCTGAATCAGAAGCCAAAGACATTTTAAACAATACAGATGTTGATTTTAATAAAGCCTCTGATGAAGAAATTAACCAAGCAGTATTACAAGCAGCGTTAATTGAATTAGCAAATAAACAACAAAGTACGGAGACATTAGCTACAGCACCAAGAGTAAGAACGTTTATGCGAGCTATGACAATGCCAGTAATGTATGCTGCAGCAGAAGATAGCTCAGAAGATAGCTCAGAAAATGTTCAAAAATCATTAGGCTATTCAGATAACTATACCTTTGCTTCACTTGTTTTTGCACCGGGAACTTTAGATAGTGATGCAGCAAAAGCTAAGAACTATATTCCATTTGACATACATGCTTATATGTCAGGTTCAAATTCTGGCCAAAGATATAAAATTGATTTGAAGTTAGATGAGAAAATAGCTAAGCATGTGACGAAAATTACTGTCAATCCACCAGCACGCAGTACGCCAGTTGAATTTGTAAGATTAACAGATGATAGTGGCAATCCATCTAATATTTGGGAAGTTAACTACATTCGTGCGAGTGGTGGTTTATTTGGTGGCGCTGAAATTTTAAAAACATATTCAGCAACGAATGGTCGTATTGAATTAGATGATACAGTAGGTAATATTTTAAATGAAGCTGGTAATTTATCTAACAATAAATTGAATTATCAAGTATATGTTAGAGATTCAAATAATAATACTATTATCCGTACATCAGAAAGTGGTGGCTATTTCCTTACAACTACAGACAGTGACTTAGCAGCTTTAAATAATAATAAATCAACAGCAAATTCAGATGCATTCAGAGCGAGTAGTGGTACCGCTGTACTAGATACTACAGTTGGGACAAATGGTGCTATTATTGTTGACCAACAAATTGTTAAAAGTGGTACATTTGGCTATGGTGGTGGACAAAATAAACAATGGAGTTACAATTATCAAATTGATAAAGATTTAATTCCATTTATTGAAAGCGTTGAATTAGATAGATATGACTATAATGGTTTATCTGGATTTGATAAAACGTATAACGCATCTAATAAAGTTGCTGATTTAAAAATTGATGCTAACGGTAAAGGCACGATTACAGCAAGCGACTTAAATAATTTAATCGAATTTAATAACGGTTTACCTGAACCAATCGGTATTCGAGTTGTTATTAAATTAAATCAAAGCGCTAACAATATTTTAACTAAAGATGCACAATATGATAGTAATGGTAATTTAATCACTTCAACTACTGACCGTCTTGAAGATTTTACATTTGCAGGCTATTTAACTGATAACGCAGGTAAATTAATTAATAATACATTAGGAACAACGTCATTAGGATTACAAGATTATGACCAAGATGGTTTGTTAGATAGTTATGAAAGAGAAGTATCATTAACTGATCCTAACAATAAGGATACAGATAGCGATGGTAAAAATGATGGAGACGAAGTTAAAAAATATTTAACGTCACCATTAGTAGGTACGCCACAAGTTGCTGATATCACGATTAATGATACTAAAGTAAGTGGTTCAGTACCATTGCAACCGAATGCTGGTAGTCAAACAGCTAAAGTGATTAATCCAGCAGGTCAAGTGATAGGTACATCTGCTGTTAATAGTGATGGTACATTTACAGTGACTATTCCTAAATCAGCAGCAGGTCAATATACTATAGCGATTGATGATGCTAACTATCAAAATGATGAAACGAGCACATTTAATATCATCGATAATACTATTGTTCCTGCACCAATAATCGACCCAGTCGATGATAATGACACAACCATTGGTGTACGTGGTACAGCGGGATCAACAATTACAGTTAAAGATAGTAATAATAATGTTATAGGTACAGTGACGCTAGGTGCTAATAGTACTACTGGAACATTGACATTAACTAAGCCATTAACAGCAGGTACGCAATTAACATCAACTGCTACTAAAAATGGTAAAACAAGTGCTGTTTCACCAACAGTAACAGTTACTGACGCAACGGCCCCTGATGCACCTGTAATTAACAGAGTAACAAGTGAAGATACAACAGTTAAAGGTACTGCTGAGCCAAATTCAACAGTGGCTGTGACATTCCCAGATGGCACGACACAAGTGACTGCTGCTGACAGTTCAGGTAACTATACAGTTAATATTCCAAGTTCACTTGATTTAACTGGTGGTGAAGTGATTAAAGCTACGGCAACAGATGCAGCTGGCAATAAATCTGTAGAATCTAATACAACAGTTGTTGACACCACTGCTCCAAGCCAACCGACAGTGAATAGAGTGACGAGTGAAGATACAACAATTACGGGTAAAGCTGAACCAAATTCAACAGTAACAGTGACATTCCCAAATGGCACAACGGTTCAAGCTATTACAACAACTGATGGCAGTTATAGAGTGGCTGTGCCAACTAATATTGATTTAAAAGGCGGAGAAAATCTTACTGTAACAGCGACAGATAAAGCAGGTAACACTTCTACAAGTGCGAATACAACAGTTGTAGATGTAACACCACCAGCAGAACCAACAATCAATACTGTAACAAGTGAAGATAAGACGATTACCGGAAAAGCCGAACCTAACTCAACTGTGACAATAACATTCCCAGACGGTACTACTGCGACTGGTACTACTGATCAGAACGGAAACTATACAGTAAGCATCCCTAATACAATAGATTTAAAAGGTGATGAAGAGTTAAGTGCTATAGCAACAGATGCGGCAGGTAATAAATCTGTTGATGCTGGTACGACAGTATTAGATAAAACAGCACCAGATGCTCCGACTGTAAACCCAGTGACGAGTGAAGATACAACGATTACTGGTAAATCGGAACCATTTGCTACTATAACTGTGACGTTCCCAGATGGCACAACAGCGACAGGAACAGCAGATGAAGATGGAAACTATGTCGTAGATATCCCAATAAATGTTGATTTAAAAGGTGGGGAGACATTACCAGTAACATCAACAGATGAAGCAGGTAATGAATCATCTCCAGCAAATACAGTGGTGACAGATACGACAGCACCAACTGCACCAACGGTAAATCCGGTAACCAGTGAAGATAAGACAATTACCGGAAAAGCCGAGCCAAACTCAACAGTAATTGTGACGTTCCCAGATGGCACAACAGCGACAGGAACAACGGATGAAGATGGTAACTATGTCGTAGATATCCCAACAAATGTTGATTTAAAAGGTGGGGAGACATTACCAGTAACATCAACAGATGAAGCAGGCAATGAATCATCTCCAGCGAATACAGTGGTGACAGATACGACTGCACCAACAGCACCAACAGTGAACCCGGTGACAAGTGAAGATAAGACAATTACGGGTAAAGCAGAACCAAATTCAACAGTAACCGTGACGTTCCCAGATGGCACAACAGCAACGGGTACAGCAGATGAAGATGGCAATTATGTTATCGATATTCCAACAAATGTTGACTTAAAAGGTGGGGAAACATTACCAGTAACGTCAACAGATGAAGCAGGCAATGAATCATCTCCAGCGAATACAGTCGTGACAGATACGACAGCACCAACAGCACCAACGGTGAATCCGGTAACCAGTGAAGATAAGACAATTACGGGTAAAGCCGAACCAAATTCAACAGTAACCGTGACGTTCCCAGATGGCACAACAGCGACAGGAACAACGGATGAAGATGGTAACTATGTCGTAGATATTCCAACAAATGTTGACTTAAAAGGTGGCGAGACATTACCAGTAACATCAACAGATGAAGCAGGCAATGAATCACAACCAGCGAATACAGTGGTAACAGATACGACAGCACCAACAGCACCAACGGTAAATCCGGTAACCAGTGAAGATAAGACAATTACGGGTAAAGCCGAACCAAATTCAACAGTAACCGTGACGTTCCCAGATGGCACAACAGCAACGGGTACAGCAGATGAAGATGGCAATTATGTTATCGATATCCCAACAAATGTTGACTTAAAAGGTGGGGAAACATTACCAGTAACATCAACAGATGAAGCAGGTAATGTATCGGATCCAGCAAGCACAGTAGTTACAGATACAACAGCGCCGACTGTACCAACGGTGAATCCGGTGACAAGTGAAGATAAGACAATTACGGGTAAAGCTGAACCAAATTCAACAGTAACCGTGACGTTCCCAGATGGCACAACAGCAACGGGTACAGCAGATGAAGATGGCAATTATGTTATCGATATCCCAACAAATGTTGATTTAAAAGGTGGCGAGACATTACCAGTAACGTCAACAGATGAAGCAGGCAATGAATCATCTCCAGCGAATACAGTCGTGACAGATACGACTGCACCAATAGTTAAGGGAATCGATGATCAAACAAAAGAGGTTAACACACCAATAGATGAAATTAAAATCGAGGCAGATGATGGTGTTGGACATACTCTAACGAACAGTGTAAGTGGCTTACCAACAGGTGTAACGTTTGATGAAGCGACGAACACAATTAGTGGCAGTCCAACGACTGTAGGTACGTACCCAGTAACCGTGACAACAACAGATGCCGAAGGTAATTCAACAACGACGCAATTCACAATCACAGTGGTGGACACAACAGCACCAACAGTGAAAGCGATTGATGATCAAACGAAAGAAGTTAATACACCAATTGACTCAATAACAATTGATGGTCAAGACAATAGTGGTCAGCCTGTTAAAAACAGCGTCAGTGGTTTACCAGCAGGTGTAACGTTTGATGAAACAACGAACACAATCAGTGGCAGCCCAACAACAGTAGGCACATACCCAGTAACGGTAACGACAACAGATGCTGAAGGAAACACAACAACAACGAAATTCACAATTACAGTGGTAGATACGACAGCACCGACGGTGAAAGACATTGATGACCAAACGAAAGAGGTTAATACACCAATTGATAATATCGTTATTGATGGAAGCGACAATAGTGGTCAAGCAGTTAAAAATAGTGTCAGTGGTTTACCAGCAGGTGTAACATTTGATGAAAATACAAATACAATCAGTGGTAGCCCAACGACTGTGGGCACTTATCCAGTAACTGTGACAACAACAGATGCCGAAGGTAACACAACAACGACGAAATTCACGATTACCGTGGTAGATACAACAGCACCAACGGTGAAAGCTATTGATGATCAAACAAAAGAAGTGAACACACCAATCGATAACATCGTCATTGATGGTCAAGATAATAGTGGTCAACCAGTCAAAAATAGTGTGAGTGGTTTACCAGCAGGCGTAACGTTTAATCCTGAGACAAACACAATCAGTGGTAGCCCGACGACAGTAGGTACTTACCCAGTAACGGTGACAACAACAGACGCTGAAGGTAACTCAACAACAACACAATTCACGATTACCGTGGTAGATACGACAGCACCAACAGTGAAAGATATTGACGATCAAACGAAAGAGGTCAACACACCGATTGATTCAATAACAATTGATGGTCAAGACAATAGTGGTCAGCCTGTTAAAAACAGCGTCAGTGGTTTACCAGCAGGTGTAACATTTGATGAAAATACAAATACAATCAGTGGTAGCCCAACGACTGTAGGTACGTACCCAGTAACGGTAACGACAACAGACGCTGAAGGTAACTCAACAACAACGCAATTTACCATTACAGTGGTGGATACAACAGCACCAACAGTAAAAGACATCGATGATCAAACAAAAGAGGTTAATACACCGATTGATTCAATAACAATCGATAGCCAAGATAACAGTGGTCAACCAGTGACAAATAGCGTAAGTGGCTTGCCTAACGGTGTAACGTTTGATCCTGAGACAAACACAATTAGTGGCAGTCCAACAACAGTGGGTACGTATCCAGTAACCGTGACGACAACGGATAACGAAGGAAATACAACAACAACGCAATTCACGATTACAGTGGTAGATACAACGGCACCAACAGTAAAAGCGATTGATGATCAAACGAAAGAAGTGAACACACCAATCGATAACATCGTTATTGATAGTAGTGATAACAGTGGTCAGCCAGTTAAAAACAGTGTAAGTGGCTTACCGGCAGGAGTAACATTTAATCCTGAGACAAACACAATTAGTGGCAGCCCAACAACAGTGGGTACTTACCCAGTAACCGTGACGACAACAGACGCCGAAGGAAACTCAACAACAACGCAATTCACGATTACAGTGGTAGATACAACAGCACCGACGGTAAAAGATATTAACGATCAAACAAAAGAAGTGAACACACCGATTGATAACATCGTTATTGATGGTAGTGACAACAGTGGTCAAGCAGTCAAAAACAGTGTAAGTGGCTTACCGGAAGGTGTAACATTTAATCCTGAGACAAATACAATTAGTGGAAGTCCAACGACTGTAGGCACATACCCAGTAACCGTGACGACAACAGACGCTGAAGGAAATACGACAACGACGCAATTCACGATTACAGTGGTAGATACAACAGCACCGACGGTCAAAGCTATTGATGATCAAACAAAAGAGGTTAATACACCGATTGATTCAATAACAATCGATAGCCAAGATAACAGTAATCAACCAGTGACAAATAGTGTGAGTGGTTTACCAGCAGGCGTAACGTTTGATGAAAATACAAATACAATCAGTGGTAGCCCAACGACTGTAGGTACGTATCCAGTGACCGTAACGACAACAGACGCTGAAGGCAACACAACAACGACGCAATTCACGATTACAGTCGTGGATACAACAGCACCGACGGTGAAAGACATCGATGATCAAACAAAAGAAGTGAATACGCCAATCGATAACATCGTTATTGACGGTCAAGACAACAGTGGTCAACCAGTCAAAAATAGTGTAAGTGGCTTGCCTAACGGTGTAACGTTTGATCCAGATACAAATACAATCAGTGGAAGTCCAACGACTGTCGGTACTTACCCAGTGACAGTAACGACAACAGATGCCGAAGGAAACTCAACAACAACACAATTCACGATTACAGTAGTAGATACAACAGCACCAACGGTGAAAGATATTGATGATCAAACAAAAGAAGTGAACACACCAATTGACTCAATAACAATCGATGGTCAAGACAATAGTGGCCAACCGGTAACGAATAGTGTAAGTGGTTTACCAGCAGGTGTAACATTTGATGAAAATACAAATACAATCAGTGGTAGCCCAACGACTGTGGGCACTTATCCAGTAACTGTGACAACAACAGATGCCGAAGGAAATACAACAACGACGAAATTCACGATTACCGTGGTAGATACAACAGCACCAACGGTGAAAGACATTGATGACCAAACAAAAGAAGTGAACACACCAATTGATAACATCGTCATTGACGGTAGTGATAACAGTGGTCAACCAGTCAAAAATAGTGTGAGTGGTTTACCAGCAGGCGTAACGTTCGATGAAGCGACAAACACAATTAGTGGTAGTCCAACAACAGTAGGCACTTATCCAGTAACGGTAACGACAACAGATGCGGAAGGTAACACAACAACAACGCAATTCACGATTACTGTGGTAGATACAACAGCACCAACGGTCAAAGCTATTGATGACCAAACGAAAGAAGTTAATACATCAATCGATAACATCATTATTGATGGTAGTGACAATAGTGGTCAGCCTGTTAAAAACAGTGTGAGTGGTTTACCAACAGGCGTAACGTTTGATCCTGAGACAAACACAATCAGTGGCAGCCCAACGACTGTAGGAACTTACCCAGTAACCGTGACAACAACAGATGCCGAAGGAAATACGACAACGACGAAATTCACGATTACAGTAGTAGATACAACAGCACCAACGGTGAAAGATATTGATGATCAAACAAAAGAAGTGAATACGCCGATTGACAACATCGTCATTGATGGTCAAGACAATAGTGGCCAACCGGTAACGAATAGTGTGAGTGGTTTACCAGCAGGCGTAACGTTTGATCCTGAGACAAACACAATCAGTGGTAGTCCAACAACAGTAGGTACTTACCCAGTAACGGTGACAACAACAGACGCCGAAGGAAACTCAACAACAACGCAATTCACCATCACAGTGGTGGATACAACAGCACCAACGGTAAAAGCGATTGATGATCAAACGAAAGAGGTTAATACACCAATCGATAACATCGTTATTGATAGTAGTGATAACAGTGGTCAACCGGTCAAAAACAGTGTAAGTGGCTTACCAGCAGGTGTAACGTTTAATCCTGAGACAAACACAATTAGTGGAAGTCCAACGGCAGTAGGCAAATATCCAGTGACGGTAACGACAACAGATGCCGAAGGAAATACAACAACGACGAAATTCACGATTACAGTGGTGGATACAACAGCACCAACGGTAAAAGCGATTGATGATCAAACGAAAGAGGTTAATACACCAATCGATAACATCGTTATTGATAGTAGTGATAACAGTGGTCAACCGGTCAAAAACAGTGTAAGTGGCTTACCAGCAGGTGTAACGTTTAATCCTGAGACAAACACAATTAGTGGAAGTCCAACGACAGTAGGCAAATATCCAGTGACGGTAACGACAACAGATGCCGAAGGAAACTCAACAACGACACAATTCACGATTACAGTCGTGGATACGACAGCACCAACGGTGAAAGCTATTGATGATCAAACAAAAGAAGTGAACACACCGATTGACAACATTATTATTGATGGTCAAGACAACAGTGGTCAACCAGTAACAAATAGTGTAAGTGGCTTACCAGCAGGTGTAACGTTTGATCCTGAGACAAATACAATCAGTGGTAGCCCAACAACAGTAGGCACATACCCAGTAACCGTGACAACAATAGACGCTGAAGGAAATACAACAACGACGAAATTCACGATTACAGTGGTGGATACAACAGCACCAGATGCACCGACTATTAATCCGGTTCATAAAGGTGATACAACAATAACTGGTAAAGCTGAACCAAATTCAACAGTGACAATAACATTCCCAGATGGCACAACAGCGACTGGTACTACAGATGCTGATGGCAATTACACAATTGATGTTCCTTCTAACGTACATTTAAATGGAGGAGATCATATTGATGCAATTGCAACTGATAAGTCAGGTAACGATTCTCCAGCAGCTGATACAATAGTGATTGATGATAGTAAACCGGTTGATCCGGATCACCCAACAGATCCAACAGACCCAACGGATCCAGTGAAACCAACAGATCCTAGTCATCCAACCAAACCAAATCAACCGACTCAGCCATCACAACCAGGAACAGTTGTACCACCAAGTACGCCGAAAAATGATAAACCAAGTAATGACAATCACATCAACCCAGAACCATCACAACAACAGAACACAAGTGATAGTAATATAACTCCAACTCAGAATAACCATAAATATAGTAGACAAGAACGTATTTACAATGAGTCAGTGAAGACAGATCATAAAAAAGAAAACAGTAAAGCAAATAAACAACAAAGTGAATTACCTGAAACAGGAGATTCTGGAGTTAATAATGGAACTTTATTTGGTTCATTATTAGCAGGTTTAGGTGCATTGTTCTTATTCTTTAAACGTCGTAAAGAAGATGAAGAAGAAGAAGAGCAACAATAATAGTGATTGAAAAGAGAATATATTAAATAAAACAAGTTTTATTTAGACCAAAATGGTAACTTCTATTGACATAACATAGAAGTTACCATTTTTTACTAATTTATTTACTTTTTACATACTTATAATTATTATATAAATACAAATAGGGGTTGAGATAGTTTTTTATTAAAGGGGTTGGTTAATGTGAAGCAACTTAGTGTTACACTGAAAGTTCGTTTAATTAGTGATTTTTTTCAAACGATTATAGCTATAGCGTTTTTACCTTATATTGCTTTGTACCTAACTGATATGGTTAATCAAACTTTTTCGGGTATATTTTTAACTATTTTAATTGCTATAAACTTACCCATGTCATTAATATCAGGATACATAATGAATTTGAGTTCTAAAAAGAAGCTAGTCTTAATTTATCAATTTGTGTTATCTGTATCCTTAGTCATAATGTCACTTTGTTCAGGTAATGGTACATGACACATTATCATTTTTTGTATGGCATATGCCTTGTTTAGTATCGTGTGGGGTCTGCAATTTCCAACGATGGATGCTTTAATTATGGATGCAATAACACCAGACGTTGAACATTATATTTATAAAATTGAGTATTGGTTAAGTAATGTTGCTACAGCGATAGGTGCTTTAATCGGAGGGATAGCTTATGGTTATCATCGTGGACTGTTATTTTTAATCGCAGCGATTGTCTTTTTAGCAGTCTTTCTAGCATTGTTTCGCTGGTTACCTAATGAACAACAAACATATCGTAATGACAAGGAAGTTCAACCAAATCAATCATCTGCTTTTCAATTAAAAGATATATTTGCTACATATCATGTTGTCTTAAAAGATAGGTTATATATGTTATTAATTATAGGGTGTAGTATATTTATTATGGCTGAATTTTCAACATCATCATACATTGCGATACGCTTAAAACAAGAATTTACTACTGTAACATTAGGGGCAATTGATATTACTGGTATCAAAATGTATGCGCTAATTATGCTAACGAATACTGTTGTAGTGATTCTTATGACTTATACTGTTTCAAAAGTTGTTATGTCATTAAATTTAAAACAAATTTTTGCTATTGGTATCGCCTTTTATACTATTGGTTATGTTAGTATTACCTTTTTAAATCAATTTACGTTATTAATTATTTTTGTTGTAATAGCCACAATAGGAGAAATTATTTATTCGCCTATTGTTGAGGAACAACGGTTTAAAATGATTCCAGAAAAACAAAGAGGACCATATGTTGCAATGAGTACGTTAAGTATTAATTTAGCAGAGTTGTTAGCAAGATTAGGTATTCTTTTAGGTGTATTACTGACATCGATTCAAATGGGTGTTTATATGTTTATTATGCTCGGTATAGGTGGCATAATGATGTACCAAAGTATACGCTTGAAACTTAAAAATTAAACATCATTCATTTTGATAGTGGATTTAAAGTGCTTTCATTATTAATTTGGTAGGAATTAAAATAGCGAGTGATTTATTAAAATTATATTAATTTTTAGCAATTGTAATGGTTTTATACTAGTTATTTGTTAAAATGTAATTACTTTAAAAGTTTACTAATAAAAACCAGCAATAAATATGTAATTTAGGCATTTTGAATACTTACCTTTCATATTTATTAAAATAGTATATGAAGGTTTTTATTATAACTAAACTAAAGTTAAGTTATTTATTAAAAAGACGTGACTAATCATTTTATTAGACTACGTACTCTAAGAGCCTGGGATAAAGCCTTATCTATACTTAATATGATGTGAATGCCCGTAACTGTTTGGATTATTAAATATTGATGAATGAAAGTTTGATAATTCTATTGAGTATTGTCGGGTGGGTGGGTTCCGTCATCAAAAAATTTAAAAGGATTACAGTTGCTATGAAAAAGGTCTACAGTTTATTACTTCATAATAAACTGCATAAGATTTTCTAGCTATCAAGATAGCAGAAACTCTAACAACTGCATTGGGACCCAACACAAAGGGAGTGGGACAGAAATAAATTTTATATAAAATTTATTTCGTAGTCCCACCCCGGCAAGACTGACTAGGTTTTCAAAATGGTGATTTATCAACGCTTTGAAAACCAGACAGTTACTGCCAAATGCTTAAATTTAAGTGTAAAATACATTTTGTCCCAGGCTCAACAAGCAATGCAAGTTGGGCAAGGGCCCCAACATAGAAAAATGCTATAAATAGAATTTTTACTATAACGTGCAAGTTGGGGTGCGAGGCTTAAAATATAATTATATATCAGTCCAATTTTGGAGAGAACCAAAGTTATTTCGGTTCCATTCCCATGACTTTTGTAATAAATATTAATTAATAAAGTAAGTAGGAGACGTCATGACCGTATTTGTAATGAAACTACAACATAAATTTAAAAATATTGAATCCATGTTAAGCCGAAGTATTTGGTCATTAAAAAAGCCAATAATAAATCATTACCAATGCGCACATGATCAGTGGTTGCATAAACTAGGTGATATCTTATTACAATATGGTATCGAATATGATACTGGATTATTACCACATGAATGGGAGTATCAAATTTCCAAGCAAGGTAAAATTAGTATTATTCAAAAACATGTGAATCAACCGATGATTCATGTCAATTTATCATATAGCTTTCCGTATATTGCATGTGTTGTTGATTCGCAACCTGTAGGTATTGATATCGAACGTATATCAAATAAGCTAGATTGGAAGACATTAGTAACATGTTTATCTGACAATGAAGCTGGTATAATTCACAATAATCAAGACTTTTATAATATTTGGACTATGAAAGAAAGTTTAAATAAATTATTCGGTAAAGCGAAGATGTATAGCTTAGAGGAACATGATGTAACAAAACAGTGTTATTACCGTCAGCAAGAAGTAGCATTTCAACACTTTATCATCAATGATTTTATCGTCCAAATTGCATTTACCAACAAGAGTAATTTTAATTTAAAAAGAGTGTCAACTTTCGACTTACTAAGTCTGTAATATCATGATAATTAGCGCAACCTGATAATGACATAAAAACACCTCTATATTTGAGAAGATGAATTATCTCAAGTATAGAGGTGTTTGACTTTATATTATTTTATAACGATAGACAAAATGTTGACGAACTAATTCTATAGTCATCATCCAAACAATGTGACCAAAGAGTTCAGATAGATGTTCTTGGAAAGGTTGATCCCATATAGCAGGTACTGTATGTGCAATCGGCATAATAATGAGGTGGAATAATACCCACATTGCAATACCAAATACCGCACCTTGACCCATCGCCATGTATGAATATTTACGAACTAAAAAACAATAAATAATCGCAATGACAATAGAAAAACTGAAATGTATGATAAAACTCACCCATGGTAGTTGCATTGTAGAAAAAGTATAAGTTTGATGTGTGAAGTCACTACTGAATCCTAATTGCTGCAATAATTCTTGTGGTGGGTTTGTAGCATTTCGTTCAGGTGTACGTGGTGGAAACATCACTTCCCATCCTAATTTGACAATGCCAGATAATAAGCCACCTATAAGACCAGCATAGATTAATAACCCTATTTGTTTTCTTGACAATATAATGACCTCCATTTCTTTATGTAGTGTCATTATAAAACAATGTGATTTTATTCACAATATCAAATTATAAAAAAACAAAAGTACCGCATAATATCATTAAATGAATAGTTATTTAGTGTATGAACAAAGACAATCTATGATGTTAAAGCTAAACGATGTTATCGTAAAATAAGCCCCTGCTATACAAATTCATTGAAGTGAACCCCAAAAGTTAGATTTTAGGTCTAACTTTTGGGGTGCGATTCATCATTCCTTGTTAGCAGGGGTATATTTGATTACTGTTCAAGTTAACTGATGACTGTACCCATAAAATCATTATGATAAATGTTACTAATAATATGCTCTGTTGCCCCACATGCAATGACAACACTACTACAACCAAGTGATATTGCTTTTTGAGCCTCGCGAACTTTAGGAATCATCCCACCATAAATATCACCGCTAGCGATACAACTATCGATGTCTGATGTTTTTAACATAGATAAAATTTTATCATTTACGATTACACCGTAAGTATTACTTAACACGTATATAGGTGCTTTTAAGGAAGCTGCCATGTAATAAGCAAGTGTATCTGCATTGATATTATAAAATTGATTGCAATCATAGTTATATCCAATGGAACTAATGATAGGTATAAACATTGAACATAGGTGTGTTAAGGTTTCGGTATTAAGTTGACTAGGTTCAGCAACGTAACCATATTTAAAATTCAAAGGTGTGATATTAAATAATTGTCCATCTAAGCCATTTAAACCAATAGCGTGACAATTGTATTGGTTAAAACGTGCAACGATAGCAGTATTGACATCAGCAAGTAATGTTTGACGTGTGATGTCGAGTGTTTGTTCATCAGTAACACGTAAACCATCAATAAATTGAGGGGCAATATTATGACTTTGCAACGCGTTATTAATGAATGGTCCACCCCCATGTACAATAATTGGATGAATATCTAGTTCACGCAATGCTTTAATATCGGTAATGATTGTCTCGTGCATATTTGTTAAAGTACTTCCACCAATTTTAATAATAATATGTTTAGTCATGATTTCACCTCTAGTATTTATGTGCGATATGAAGCATTAATTCGGACATAATCGTAAGATAAATCGCAACCGTAAGCAGTTGCCTCATTATTGCCAACACCTAAATCAACATCAATCGTAATATCATTATGCTTTAATGTTTGCGACATCTCATCTTCATTAAAAGATACCGCCATACCATGTTTTACTACAGCTATACCATTCAACTTAATCGATGTTTGATTAGGTTGAATGTCACAATTTGTGTAACCAATTGCTGTAATAATGCGACCAAAATTAGCATCTTGACCAAAAATCGCAGCTTTCACTAGATTAGAACCGACAATGCTTTTGGCAACAACTTTAGCGTCAGATACTGAGCTAGCACCATTAACATTAGCGGTAATAAGCTTTGTAGCACCTTCACCATCACGGGCAATAGCTTGTGCTAAGTAGTTACACACATAATTAAATGCTGTTACAAATGTCATCCATTGAGGATGTTGTGGAGTTAAAGGCGTTTGATGTGCACAACCATTAGCCATGACTAAGGCCATATCATTCGTGCTAGTATCACCATCTACTGTAATCATATTAAAAGTGTGGTTTGTAGTAGATTTTAAAAGTGTTGTTAAATCATCATTAGCAATATTAGCATCAGTAGTAATAAAGACTAACATGGTTGCCATATTAGGATGGATCATACCAGAACCTTTGGCTGAGCCACCTATAGTAATCGTGTGGCCATCAATTGTTAGTGTGACGGCAGTGTGCTTCGTACACGTATCAGTAGTTAAAATAGCCTCGTTAAAAGCGTTAGGTACTGAGTACTGAGTGTCTAGGATATGTTTCGTACCATATTTAATTTTATCCATTGGTAAGTATTCGCCAATGACACCGGTTGATGTCACTGCAACATGTTTAGGGTCAATATGTAATTGTTGCGCTGCCCAAGCTTGAGTTTGCTTCGCATCATTAATGCCTTGTTGACCTGTACAAGAATTTGCATTTGCTGAATTAACTACTAAAGCTTGCAATTTTCCAGATGATTGCTTCAAAGTCTCTTCTGTGACAATTAATGGTGCGGCTTTAAATTGATTAAGCGTGTAGACTGCTGCTGCACTGGCTAATTTTGTTGAATATAACCAAGCAAAATCCTTTTTATTAGCTCGTAAGCCAATATGCATGCCACCAGCAATAAATCCTTGAGGTGTACTAATATCACCTTGATTTATTATTGTAAATTGTTGTGTAGTTTCATGTTGTATCATAGGAACACCTCTTATGGATAGACTGGCGATTGCTCAAGTCCTGTTGTAATATCTAAATCGTATAGTAAGTTTAGGTTCTGTATAGCTTGACCACTAGCACCTTTAACAAGGTTGTCAATCACTGATACTAAAATAGCCTGTTGTGATTGTTCATCAACGTAAATACCAATGTCACAATAATTACTACCTAAGACTTCTTTTGTAGTAGGAAATTGTCCTAACGCTCTAATTCTAACAAATGGATGTTGCTCATAATATGAAGTCATTAAGTGATGTAACGACGTTGCTGTTTGTGGTGTAGTTAATTTAACGTATATCGTTGATAAAATGCCGCGTGTCATTGGGACTAGGTGTGGAGTGAAGATTACAGAGACTGTTTCGTTAGCAACTGCTGATAAATATTGTTCAATTTCAGGTTTGTGTTTATGTTGACCTATGGCATAAGCACTTAAATTCTCATTCATTTCTGAAAAGTGAACACGTTGTGACAGTGAACGACCTGCACCAGATACACCTGTTTTAGCATCAATAATAATTGTTGATACATCGATAATACGTTCATTTATTAGAGGATGCAGTGCTAGTAATGTTGCAGTTGGAAAACATCCAGGATTAGCAATTAGTTGACCCTGTGACAATGGTGCGTCACTATTAATCTCCGAATGATTATTACGATGACTAACTGAAGTACTACTTAATATGTTAGGCCATTCAGCAATACGATATGATGCACGAGTTAAATCTTCAATAGCTGCTGCTTCCTCTTGATAATATTGTTCATAGACATCTCGATTTGTCAGACGAAAAGCACCAGATAAATCAATGATATGGATACCAGTATTAAGAAAAGGAGGAATGCATACTTTACTCACATGTGCAGGTGTCGCAAAAAAGATAACATCACAATCATTATGATCAACAGTTAATGCTTCAAACTGATGTATCAAATGTTGTAAATGTGGAAAAGTATGATGCAATGGTTCATCAACTTTTGAATGTGAATAAATATGTGTAATCGTAACGAAGGGGTGTGTTTGCAATAAACGAATTAATTCAATTGCTCCGTAACCACTACCACCAACAATACCTACTTTAATCATGAGAAATCCCTCCTATTTATGAATCTATGGCGCTTTATAAGTTAACAAAGCCTCACACTATAGTTGTTATATGCCTAATTTCGTTGTGTTAGTAAAGACATCTTGGCAAGCACTAACGATACACTGAATATCAGCTTCGCTAATAACTAAGGGTGGAGATAAACGAATAATTGTACCATGTGTATCTTTGCAAAGAATGCCGTGTTGAATGAGTTGTTGAACGTAAGGTGCAGCATTACAATGTAATTCAATACCAATAAATAAACCGCGACCACGGATGTCTTTAATCACCTTGCTATCAAGCTGTTGTAATTGTTTGAGTAACATCTTGCCTAATTGTTCAGAGCGTTGAATGAGTTGTTCTTCAATCAGTACATCAATTGCAGCAGTTGATGTCGCGATAGCTAATGGGTTGCCACCAAAAGTTGAACCATGTGTACCAGGTGTTAACACTTTCATTACATCATTATTCGCTAATACAGCCGATACGGGGTATAGACCACCACCTAGTGCTTTGCCTAAAATATACATATCAGGTACAACATTTTCCCAATCCATAGCGAATAATTTTCCTGTTCGACCTAAGCCGACTTGAATTTCGTCTGCAATTAACAAAATATTATGCTCATCACATAACTTGCGAACGGCTTGTATATAACCAGCAGGAGGAATAATAACACCGCCTTCACCTTGAATAGGTTCTAAGATAATGGCTGCAGTATGATCTGTGACTGCTTGTTCTAATTGTTTAATGTTACCGAAATCAACAGTAGTCATACCTTCAAGAAGCGGATGGAATCCTTGTTTATAAGCGCTATGATTAGATAATGATAGCGATCCTAACGTCCGTCCATGAAAATTATTATTCATGGCAATAATTTGAACGTTTCCGTCAGCAATACCTTTAATGTCAGTTCCCCATTTTCTAGCAATTTTTAAAGCAGCTTCAACAGCTTCAGTACCAGTATTTACAGTTAACACTTTGTCCTTTTGAGCAAGTTGACAAAGTTTTTGTTGCCATAGACCTAGGTTGTCACTATAAAGAACACGAGAAATAATCGATAATTTAGATGCCTGAGCTGTCATGGCTTCAATAATCTTAGGATGACAATGCCCTTGGTTAGCTACGGAAAACCCAGCAATACAATCAATATAAACATTACCGTCAATATCCCAAACTCTAGCACCTTGTCCTTTGGTAATAACAAGGTTTAATGGTGCATAATTATTAGAACTATGGCGCTCTGTAAGTTCAATCAAAGATGTCAATATAATCCCCACCCTTATATTTATACATTTTAAAGAAATAATATTAATATATTACAGTTGTTCGCTATAAGTGTCAAATAAAAATTTAATATTAAAATGATAAGAATAATAATTTAATTATGAATAAGAAGATAAATTCTTTGAATATTTCAGAAAATTCAGTATATTATAATTAAAGATAAAGAAATATAAAATATAGAAAATGAGTGAAACGAAAGGAGAAGACAATTTACGTTTATTTTGTTAGCACTCAGTTTATTTATTGGATTTTTACCATTTGTTTATGGGACTACTGATTAAACTGATTAAGCAGAAGGTGGTAGTTGAAACTATGGCCCAATATGTATGGTCTTATTATTATCATGGTTATAAAGGACATAGTTCCACAGCAATAGGGCGTTATAAATCAAATAGTAGATATACAAAACCAGGCAAATAAGCTAGGACATCTGCTGAAAAAAGATGGTGGTTTGCTAATAAAGCATTCTACAATGTTTATTAATAAATGTATGAAGAACATTCGAGGTGTTGCATGAAAGTTTTTAAAGTAGTATTGGATTTTATTGTGGTGTTATTAGTTGCCCTTTTATTATTTATCTTTAGTTACAAAGAAAGTGAAAGTTATATTCCTAATGCTAAATATATAGTGAATATTAACAAATGGAACTATGAACACAGTAAAACAGATATATTTAAATCAATTGAACAATTTGCTAAGCAACAAGATATCTCTATTTATAAAGTGAGTCCGAGTATCAGTAAAGGGAATGTAGATAAGGATATTTATATATTTAATCCACTTAATAACATCAAAATACAGCCCTTCAATTCACAACTTGTCAATCACTATTTAACAGATAAAGCATTACAACAACGTGATGTGCTAGGCGATTATTATATAATGTCGAGTCATTTTAATGAACAAGCGCTCAAAGACATGTTTCAAGATAAAGGGCTCAAGGCTCATATTACTAAAGTAAATACAGGACAAATAGCTTTAGAAGTTCTATTTGATACACAGTTAATTATACCTATTATAGCGATTGCTATGATTTATGTCTTATATTATTTATATGATAAAAATAGAAACTTCAAACAGTATGCGATTCAAGCTTTACATGGTTATCAACTTCACCAGCTCATTGCTCAAGGCTTTATACGTAAAAGTGGCTATTGGTTAATCATGATTATGAGCCAATTATTAGTAACCATCGTGACATTAATACTAACGACATTTAATGGCAATCTTTTAGTGTTTCTTCAAAGGTTGATTGTCTTAGATATGATATTGATACTATTTGTCATCGTCGCTTATATTTGGTCAGCAATATTATTACTTAATTTGAATATTGCGAGTATGATCAAAGGGAAACAACATTTTAAGACGATGCGCACGATTAATACTGTAGCGAAATGTATCGTATTAGTCTTATTGGCATTTGTTATTACTCAAAATTTAAATATCCTGTCAGATTTACAGAAAGTTAAATCAACAGAGAAATATTGGCATGTGGTAGATGATTATTATGCTGTTGAGTTGGCTCCTATTTTAGAAGATGAAGCAGCAATGAAATCTTCAATGGCTAACATACATAAGTTGATTCAAGATAATGAACGACATGGAAATGCACTATTAATTAAAACAAAAAGTTTTTTAGCATCATCTCCTCAAAATTTTTCACCCTTTGATGGTAATGTCACCTTTGTTAATCCACAGTTTTGGAAATTATACAATCAAAAATATCCACTAAATATTCCGTTAAATGATCAACCACAGCGCGTTGAAGCAATGATTCCGGCAAACCACAAAGTTGATTGGCACACAATTAACGCTGAGTATCAAGGTTGGTATCAAGATTTAAAAGCTAAAAATATGAGCAAGGGTTCAATCCGAGTAACGAAAGTTAAACAGCCAACCGATCTCTTTTCATTTGAGTATCGTACTGTAGATTATTTTAAAAAGGTCAAATCGTCAGCGATTATCAATGTCACTGCAGATGATTTATGGGATGATTTCTACTATGCCACACTATCACAAGGTGGCTATCTATTTAAAGATTATGATGCTGTTAATGACAGTATAAAAAAATATAACTTGCAAAATAAGATCAGCGGTGTCACTAAAGTCAAAGATATTATTGAACGTGATTACAGAGAAAATCAGCTTCAACTCATTGTGTTATCGTCATCAATGGTTTTCTTAATGATTGTGATAATTACTGTCGTACTATTTGATGTCAAAATATATTTTGAGCAGCATAATAAAGTGATTGTGATGAAAAAGCTCTTTGGTTATAAACTTGTGCGTATACATTATCGCTATTTATTACTAAGTAACCTGTTATTAATAATCGTATGGGGCATCTCCCACAATCTCATTAATAGTCCATATTTAAGTTGGTTATTTCTTACAACCTTAGTTATACAGCTATTCTTACAATGTTTCTATATGCGTTATTTAGAAAAACATTTCAATACAGTGATAAGGGAGTTGTAAAGTTAATGAAAACAGTATTTGCTGGCATATTAGCCATTATCGTAGTGATTTTTATTATCATGTATATTAACGTACCGTATATTGATCGCTTTAACCCATTTATAAAAATGGAAACACACTATGCAAAAGTACCAACCAAGACGCAAGATTATGAAGATATTACTATCTATGATAAAGATGGTGACAAGTTAGGATATACCTTAACATTTAATGGATTTGATCCAAGTCATGCATACGTTAAAGTAACGCATAAAGGACGCTATGTTAAATCAATCACTTACATTGACAAATCACAGTTTCCTGAACAAGCGAGGTGATATATATGATTGAATTACAAGATATCACACTTAATAAAGATGATAAGACCATTTTCAATCATTTAAATATAAAGTTCGACAAGGGTAAATCATATGCACTTATTGGTAAGAGTGGTTCAGGTAAATCGACATTACTTAATCTAATCGCAGGTCTTGAAAAGAATAAGAAGCATCAAATTATGATAGATGGCAAGCTTCAAAAGTTTAATCATCAATTTTATAAAAATGATTTAGGCTATCTGTTTCAAAATTATGGCTTGATCGATAATCTGTCAATTGATGCCAATTTGGATCTTGGTTTGGCTTTTAAAAAGATATCAAGACAACAGAAAAAAGCATTGAAATTAAAGTATCTAAAGGAATTTGGTCTAACTGCAGACAGTAAGCGTAAAGTACATACATTAAGTGGTGGGGAACAACAACGTGTAGCACTTATTCGCTTAATCCTAAAAGATCCTGCTATTATATTGGCGGACGAACCAACTGGCTCATTAGATCAGCAAACGGGTTTGCAAATTATGGATGCTTTATTCAGTATGCTAACTAAAGATAAAGTGTTAATCATGGCAACACATGATATGACTTTAGCTGAACGTTGTGATGAAATAATTGACATTGAAAAATATAAAAAAATATAACGCATGCATCAGTTTTAAAAGGTACTATTCCCTATTGAATTAGTACATAATTATGTTATTCATTAGTCCCAAAAATAGATAACCTTTTAAAATGAATGAAAATAAACCGAGATGGTCAACATTTATTGTGACTATCTCGGTTTTTATATGTGTCATTGTATTAAAAGGGTTCGCTTCCAAATTGGACTGATACATAATTATTCACTTTTTATTGATCAGTCCTAAAAAACAGATAACCATTAAAGGTTAGTGTATCGTTGTACTAATTTAATTATGTTGTTGGTGTTTGACGATTTTTTACTTTATAGACAATAAAGCCGATAATAAAACCAATAATACTTGGAACTACCCAGCCCATGCCAATCGTTGATAATGGCAAATAGTGTTGACCAAAGCCAATCATTGATTTAGCAAATGCTGTTTGTGAAATAAATGTCGGACTTGCTTTCAAGCCATCTATGAAAGCTGCGAGTAAAGTAAAGAAAATAGTCCATTGGTAAACAATTTTAGCATGCTGAAATTTACTACTGAATAATGTTAAGACGATTAAGACAATTGCTAAAGGATACAAGAACATTAGTACGGGAATTGAGTACATAATAATCTTAGTTAAACCAACATTAGCAAATAAAAATGACACGAAACTGACAACAGTAGCAATCGCTAAATAATTTAATTTAGGAAATAGATGTTCAAATGTTTCTGAAAATGCCGTAATTAAACCTATTGCCGTTTTCAAACAAGCGACCATAACGATGAGTGAAAGGAGTACGATTCCATAATTTCCTAGGTAATATTGAGTGATTTGAGCTAAGGCAATACCACCATTGTCACTTATTTTAAAGTGTCCCATACTCAATGTTCCCATCATAGCTAATAGTGTATAAATCACACCCATCATAATGATACTGATTGTACCAGATTTAATTGTTTCTTTAGCAATGTCGGTAGGATTTTCAATGCCTAACTTTTTAATAGTTGCGACAATAATAATACCAAATGCTAATGAGGCAAGTGCGTCGAGCGTATTGTAACCATCTAAGAAACCATTGAATAAGGCGTTAGATTGATATTGTTTACTGACAGGTGCATCGCTAATATTGCCAAGTGGATGAATAAAGACAAATAATAATATGATACCTAATAGTATTAAGAAAATTGGGTTCAAAAATTTGCCGATATATTCTAAAATGCGTGATGGTTTACTTGCAAAGAACCATGCCACGATGAAAAATAGTAAACTAAAAATAAATAGATATAATGTCATTTGTTTAGCATCTAAGAATGGTGAAAATGCAATCTCAAACGATGTTGTTGCTAGTCTGGGTAAAGCGAAAAAGGGTCCGATGACAAGATACAGTGCAATCGTAAAAATATATGCATAAGTCTTATTTACACGTGAAGCAATGTCAAATAAACCAGATGTTTTCGAAATACCTATAGCTATGATGCCTAAAAATGGTAATCCAATTGCGGTGATTAAAAAACCTAAGTTAGCAATGAGTACGTTAGAACCAGCAGCTTGGCCCATATGTATTGGAAAAATAAGATTACCAGCTCCAAAAAATAGTCCGAATAGCATTGATCCAATAAAAATATTTTCTTTTAATGTTAGTTTCTTCTTCATGAATGTCGTTGTTCTCCTTTGTAGGACTTTTATAAGTATGCTTATAAAGATAATATCAAAGATTAAATAGCAATTGATATAATTTTTTTAAATTGGGCATAAAATATACAAACACATAAAGATACATCAGTAACTAAAATAGGATAATATAAACAGTTTTAATATTTCAAGGGTTGTAAGTTAAAAGCGTACGCTAACAAACGAGAGATAACATTTTAACTATTTGGGCGACTATATTGTATATGATTAAGAAAATCATGTTGTCATACTTTTTCAGAGATATTTCATAGATAGACAATTATTGAAAAAGGGAAGGCGCAATGATGTTGTTAAAAATTGGTAATAAAAAACTACACTTACCATAGTCATCATGGTAAGTGCAGTTATTAAAATGATGAATGACGCTACTTAAATAGCTGCTAAGTAGAACAAGCCACTATCTAAGATATCTCCAAACGAGCGATAAAGTCATCAGTTGTTAGCGTTTGTCCCATAATAGGGAAAATATAATTAATAGGGAAGTTGTGTGTCGTGTCATTTTGCGCAGACATCATATCAGTGATGAAATATTGATTGTAATTCAATTGAAAAGCATCACGTGCAGTTGAGTCAACACCAGCATGTGTTGCTACACCACCAAGGACGATGGTATCAATACCACGACGACGTAATTGTAAATCTAAATCAGTACCGAAGAAAGAACTGAAATTACGTTTAGTTACGACATAGTCATCATCTCTTTTATCTAGTTGAGGATGAAATTGCGCGAAATCTGTTCCTTGCTTTGGTGGCAGAGGAATCATGGCATTCGGTTTTAATTCATCTTGACCATCATAAAAGTCAACATGTACAAAGGCAATGAAACCATTCTGTTGTCTAAATATATTAATTAAACGATTGGCATTATTAATAATAGTGTCAACTGAATGTGGTGCATAATCGAGTTTGGTAATACCTTGTTGTAAATCAACAAGCACTAACGCAGTTTTATTAAAATTGATCGTCACAGGTCAGCGTCCTTTCTTTGTATAACTATTTTTAGTGTGTCAGTGGAACAGAACTAATATTGTCATTCCAATCTTGCAAGGCTAACTTTAGGTGCAAAATGTTGTTTTATTATCATTATACAAGACAGTAGCTACCCCATAGTGTATAAACTTTTGGTCTCAAGGTCAGCCGTAATGTATATCCATTTTCCACACGGTCAATCATTATAAACACATAGCTCTCAGAAAGCATTTGATGAGCTTGCTATCATGATAGTTCTTATTAGCCATTAGGTTTAATATTATTTGTTTTGTTCTGAAAATGCTTTGGCGATGTCGATGAGTTTTTGTGGGGCATCTTCTACTGCCATTGTCACTTCAACAAAATGCATGACATCTGGGTGAGCATTAATACGATTAAATGTGTCTTGTAAGTCTTTGCTAGAAGACACATCGTGAACTTGGACATCTTTTCCTCCGAAGGCAGCAGGCAAGGCTTTATAATCCCACATGTGAATATCATTATAAGACTCATACATACCATGAATAAGACGTTCCACTGTGTAACCATCATTGTTAATGACAAAAATGACTGGGTTAATATGTTGCTTAATCATTGTTGATAGTGATTGTACGGTTAATTGTAGTGAACCATCACCGATTAGTAATATATTACGACGCTGTTGGTCAGCAAGTTGACTACCTAACGTTGCAGGTAACGTATAGCCGATAGATCCCCATAAAGGCTGTCCAATGAAAATATTGTGTTGAGACAATGCTAAATCATAGGCACCAAAGAATGATGTGCCTTGTTCAGCAATGATAATATCATGTGGTTTCAAGAATGTTTGCATCATATCAAAATAACGTTGTTGCGTTAATGGCTCTGAATCTACATTATGGTGTTGTATTTCAGGACGTCGGTAACTAGGGAATGATGATGAGTTGTGATATGTTAAAGAACTTAATTGTCGAAGTAATGATGGCAATGGAATATCTTCTACTGTAACATCATCTATTTTAATGTATTTATGATTTAACATGATGACATCATTAATATCAAATTGATATGAGAAACCAGCAGTTGCTGAATCGGTTAATTTGGCTCCAATATTTAAAATGAGGTCACTATTGTCGACATATTGGCGAACGTTGTCGTCAGCGATTTTACCATCATAAATTCCAAGATAATGTGCATTTTCTTCATTAAATGCACCTTTACCTAATGACAATTGCGCGACTGGTATATTGGTAGCATCAACGAAAGCTTCTAGTTCTTTATGCAAATGAAAGCTATTAATTTCATGTCCGGCGATAATGACGGGTTGTGAAGCGGATGCTAATTTAGTTGCTAATTGTTGAATATAACGAGAGGCATCCACATCTTCTTGAGGTTGAAGGCTATAAGGTTCAATAATGTCAATTTCAGTTAAAGCAACATCAATCGGTAAATGAATGTGAACAGGACGACGTTCATTGATTGCAGCATCAATTAATCTAGGTATTTCTGTTGTTGCATTATCAGGCGTAATATAGCCTTGTGCTGTTGTAATATGAGCAAACATTTGACGATAAGCATCAAATTTACCTTCACCTAAAGAATGGTGAACATATTTACCAGCTTGTTCTACTTGACGTGTAGGGGCACCAGTAATGGCAATCACCGGAACACGTTCAGCATAGGCACCAGCAATACCATTGACAGCACTTAATTCTCCGACACCAAATGTAGTAACTAGGGCAGCAAGTCCATTAATGCGAGCATAGCCATCTGCTGCATAGCTGGCGTTTAACTCATTTGTATTACCCACCCAGTCCACGTGTGGGTTAGCGATAATATCATCTAGAAAAGCAAGATTGAAATCTCCAGGAACACCAAAAATTTTGTCGACACCAGCTCGATAAATAGTGTCTATTAAATAAGCTCCAATGCGTTGTTTAGTCATAACAAAACCACCTTTTCTTAATATTTACATTTATCATGATAGTCTCACTCATTATGTAAGGTCAAGTATATTGACTTTATTGTGTAAACGTTAACAACAGCGTATAATTAATTTTTTATAGGGGAAATATGGCATGCAAATGGTTTAGCATTATACTGAATTTAAAGTGAAAAGGCGTTAACCTAAATCGCTTAGGTTAACGCCTATATTGTTATATATTATATTTATTTTGCTTCGAACAATTGATCGCCAAATGAAATGGAACCACTTTCGCCTTGTGTGAAATCAAGCTCAGTAATATTGCCTTGTGTAACAATAATAGGGGTAATATCACTTGTAGCATTGTTACGAATATAGTCTAAATCGAAAGTCATTAGTACATCGCCTTGTTTTACTTCTTGTCCTTCTTCAACTTTTAAAGTGAAGCCTTCGCCATTTAATTTAACAGTATCTAGTCCTACATGAATTAATAATTCTAAACCGCTATCAGAAATTAAACCAATCGCATGTTTAGTTGGGAAAATCATTTGGATTTTACCATTAAATGGTGCGTGAACTTCGCCAATTGTTGGTTTAATGGCAATACCATCACCCATCATTTTTTCACTGAACACTTGATCAGGAACATCGGCTAAAGGAATGATGTCACCAGATAATGGTGAATAAACGATATGACTTAAGCTACCAGCCGCATTAGCATCTTCATCAACGACAATAGCATCATCTTTATCATCTGCTAAAGTAGTTGGATTTTTAACCACTTGACCATTAATAATTTGCTGCATTTCATGTTTAATTTGATCTGATTTCGGACCAAAGATAGCTTGCATATTATTACCGACTTCAAGGACACCAGAAGCACCTAAGTCTTTTAGACCTGGAACATCAACTTTAGCTTTATCATTCACTTCCACGCGTAAACGAGTGATACAAGCATCTAAATGTTTAATATTAGCCTTACCACCCATAGCTTCAAGTACAGCATAAGGCAACTCTGTGGCAGAAGTTTGTGAGCTTTGTGATTGTTTATCTTCACGACCAGGTGTCTTGTATTTTAATTTGATAATACAGAATTTGAAAACGAAGTAATAAATCACTGCATAAACTAAGCCTACAGGAATGACTAGCCACCATGCGGTCTTATTAGGTAAGACGCCTAGTAAGACGTAATCGATGAATCCACCTGAGAAAGTATAGCCTAAATGAACATCTAATAAATATAATGTTAAGAATGATAAACCATCAAGTACAGCATGGATAAAGAATAATAGTGGTGCTACGAATAAGAATGAAAATTCTAATGGTTCAGTAATACCAGTTAAGAATGATGTTAAAGCAGCAGAACCCATTAAACCAGCAACAACTTTTTTATTTTCTGGTTTGGCAGTTTGATAAATCGCTAATGCTGCTGCAGGTAAACCGAACATCATAACAGGGAATTCACCTTGCATAAATTTACCAGCTGTTAAATGCGCACCTTCACGAATTTGTTCGATGAAAATACGTTGGTCACCATGAATGATTTCTCCGGCTGCATTTTTCCAAGAGCCAAATTCGAACCAGAATGGTGCATGGAAGATATGGTGCAGACCAAATGGAATTAATAAACGTTTAATGAAACCAAATAAGAATACAGCCAAACCAGTGTTAGAATCTAATAAACCAGTACTGAATTCGTTTAAACCTGTTTGGATATATGGCCAAATATATGCCATAGGGAACGCTAAGATAAATGATGTTGTTGCCATCATAATAGGTACAAAACGTTTACCGGCAAAGAAACCTAGATATGACGGTAAGTTAATGTTATAGAATTTGTTATAACACCAGGCGGCTAAAGCCCCGATGATAATACCACCGAAGACACCTGTTTGCAGCGTTGGGATACCTAAAATGCTAGCATATCCATTAGATGGGTCTCCGATACTTTTAGGTGTAACTTGTAAAAAATCACCCATCGTTTTATTTAAAACAATGTAACCTACAAATGCTGCGATGGCTGCAACACCATCACCGCCAGCTAAACCAATAGCGACACCGAGGGCAAAAATCATCGGTAAGTTATCAAAGATAATGCCACCAGCTCCGGTCATTAATTTTGCGACCATTTGAACGTCACCGTGTTGAATGAAAGGTAAGTAATGTTGTAATGATTCACCTTGCATGGCAGTACCGATAGCTAATAGTAATCCGGCTGCAGGTAAAATGGCAACAGGTAACATTAATGCTTTACCAATACGTTGCAATTGACCAAACAATTTCTTTCTCACTTGTCTAACCTCCAAATAATATTGTCTTGGCATTCGAATAAGTAAGACTGAACATCACATTGACAATACGATATGTATGAAAAATTATATTAGACGTTTCAGCCAGCGTTATTTGAAGCCTAATTGATAAGATTCAATAAAAAAGCATGAGTAAATAAGCCGTATCCATAAATAATATACGTACACAGTACTTATTAACTCATGCCTAATCTCACTTAGTAACACGTTAGTATATGAAATTAATATAAAACATTAAACAATGTTAGTGTAATGACTAGAATCTTATGTCCTTATATCTTAATTTTATCATGGAGAAGTATGCGTTTTCAATATTGTTTGTTAATTTAATTCAAATGTTGTTAATTTGTCATAAATTTATATGTAAAATTAATAAGATGCAGTGGTGTGATTTTGTTATTTAGAAGTGGTTAGTGGGCTAGAGAGACTACTTATAAAGAAATAAGACAATTGATTACGCAGAAAAGAGAATGGAGAGAAGTAGTGCAGTAGTGCAGAAATTTAAAAATTGAGAAAAGTAGAGATAAATATAAAAGTCATAAAAGTTAAGAGACTTAAATATTTAAAAATAATTTAATTGAAATTCTATATTATTTTTAAACGTGTATAATTATTTTATAAAACTTGGTGGCCAATTTACCAATGTATATCACTAACCAGCCATATTTTAGTTATGAAGGCGAGGTGGTACCTATGGCTATCAATATTGAAATACATATAACGTTGTTTATACAAGTTATTGTGACAATATATCTAGTCGCATTGTTATGTAGAAAGAAATAACCTCCCATACTAAGTAGAATGAGAGGCATAAAAATGGTCTAGTTATGATACATATTGACATATAAAAAGTGTAATATGCGCCATGTTTTACTCCTAATCGCCCTCTAAAAGTGGTTAGGAGTTTTTATATTTATATAATAACATTATTTAATAAAAAAATAAAGGGATGTTGGGACATTAGGTTCTTGGTAAAAATAAAAAAGATAATTTCTATTGAGGATTGATAGAAGCTGTCTTTTTCATCATTAATTTCGAAAAAGGATCGTTAAGCGACAATTTTTAAAATGTTTACTACTATTAACACAAATCCAAGTTTACGTTTAACCCTATTGAGCCCTGAACCGACATTCGAGTGAATCCAAAAATAGCCTTTATGAATCTAAAAATAGGTTCTACTTCAATTTTTTTGACTATAGACTTTTTTGTCTCTGAAGATCTCCTATTCACTTATTTAAAGTATAATGAGAAAAATCATGTCTCTTCTTGTAGCGTTTAGTGTACCTAATATACAGAAAATGAATATAACGATTTTTCCAACAAAAGTACTGCATAAACTTAAGCGTATAAAAAACAGGAATGTTTTATTGAAATTTAATATAATACAATTGTAAATAATTAAAATTAAATAATAAAGTATATCGCTAATAACTCCAACTATTGGGAAATGGGGATAAAATAGATGATAGAAAGACAAGTTAAACTAATTGAATTATTAAGGAATAATCATAAAGAATATTTAACTTCTGATGACATAGCTTCGTATTTAAACATATCTAATAAGACAGCTAGAAATGATATTAAAGTAATTAATTCTGAATTTATGAAAGATGTTATCACGAGTATCAAGTCTAGAGGATATTTTTTGAATACTTCATGTTATTCGCTTGACCAAATTGATGACAAATTAACTGATTATTTAAATCGAGATAGTAAAATGATAATAAGAATAGCATATGAATTACTTATGCATAGTACATCCATGTCATTAAATCAGTTAACAAGAGACTATCATATAACTAAAAAAGAAGTTATAGATTATGTCAATAGAGTACAAATGTGGTGTGAAAAATTTGATGTCAGTATTCAGGTTTTAAAGAAAAGTGGAATAACAGTTAATGGTCGAGAAAACGATATTAATAATGCTATTTTACATTTAAACCAATTATCAAAACAGACAGATAGAGTTGAGGATTTAATTTTAAATGAATTACCTAAGGCTCATATTAATAGTATTAAACAAATTATAGAAGATAGGTTAGAGAAGCATCATATCTTCACTTCGCAAATTCAAATTGAGCAACTTATTATTCATCTTATTTTAATTGTCAAAAGGCATCCTATTATCGAAAAATCTTGGTATATTGATAATGAATCAATGGTAATTGCTAATCAAATTGTTGATGATATTAATCAGAAACTTGGTTATCGAATAAGTAAACAAACTGCTCAATTATTTTCTTTTTTTATTAGCTATCATTTTAATAAATTTGATTTAGGATTCGAAAGAATCTTCATTGAAAGTTATATCCAAAAAATGATTATTAAAATGGAGAGAAAATTGAAAGTTAAGTTTTCCTCTGATGTTGTATTAAAAGAAAATTTACTTTCTCATTTTAGTCGAACTTATTTAAGAATTATAAAAGAAGTTTATTTAAACAATCCATTAACAAGTGAAATAAAAATCTTATATCCATATGTATTTAATGTACTTTATGACATTATTAATGAGCTCGCTAATGATTCTGATATTCATTTAAGTGAAGATGAAATTGCTTTTTTAACTATACATTTCCAAGCGTCTATTGATCGTAATGAAGTTACAGAAATCAATGTAGTTATATGTTGTTACTATGGATTAGGCATTGCACAGTTATTAGAAACTAAAATTTCCAATATTAATAATAGTATAAATGTTATAGATATTTTGAAATTAGAGGATATTGATAGTTATAAATTTCATAATATAGATGTAATTATAACAACACATGATATTAATTTAGCTATCAAAGAAAATATTGAAGTCATTAAAGTAAGCCCATTATTTTCTGAAGAAGATAAATTAAAATTGAATCAAGTTGTTAAAGACAAAATGAATCCACTTAATAAACAAAATGACTTAAATGAAATATCTTTTACTACCGTAGTTGATGAATTCAAGCAAACAATTCCAAACGTTTTTGAAGTGGCTAATCAAATTTTATTAAAAAGCAAATCTATATCAGATAAATATATTGAAACAGCACTAAATAGAGAAAAAATGTCTTCAACTTATATTGGTAATTCCATGACAATGCCACATGGAAATCCAGATGAGGTTCTAAAATCACAAGTCATTATTTTTAAAAGTACTGAAGGATTTTATTGGAAAGAACATCATGTCAAACTTGTCTTCTTTTTAGCTATAAAAAAACAAGATGTTCATTTAATGAAACAAATGATGCAAAAACTAGCAATTTTTACAGAAGAAGATATCCAGCTGTTAGCTAACTTAGAGAAAAAAGACTTTCAAAATACGATAATGAATTTATTACAAAAATAATTACCACTAGTAACGGTAATTATTTTTTTTGTACTTAAATAATAACGCTTACAATTAAATTAAAAGGAGCGTGAAAGTGATGAAAATATTAGCAATTACATCATGTCCCAATGGTATTGCACATACATATATGGCACAAGAAAAATTAGAACAAGCTGCCAAAGAGATGGGTGTAGATATCAAAGTAGAGACTCAAGGAGGTGTAGGTGCAGAAAATGTATTAACTGCGAAAGAGATTAGAGAGGCTGATGGTATTATTATCGCAGCTGATAGACAAGTCGATTTATCAAGATTTAATGGTAAACGTTTAATTAATGAAAATGTTAGAGAAGGTATACATCATCCAGAGAAGTTAATACAAAGAATTATTGATCAAGATGCGAAAATTTATCACGATAAAAATGATTCAAATCAAAATGACTATTCTGAAGATGAAGAAAGCAATAAAAAAGGGATTCAAATGGTTTATCAACATTTAATGAACGGTGTGTCATTTATGGTTCCTTTCATCGTTGTCGGTGGATTATTGATAGCTATAGCATTAACTTTAGGTGGTCATCCTACATCTGAAGGTCTTAAAATACCAGATGGTTCATTTTGGCAATCTATAGAAAGTATCGGTAAATTATCATTCAGTTTCATGGTACCTATATTGGCTGGATATATAGCTTATAGTATTGCTGATAAACCTGGATTGGTTCCGGGTATGATTGGTGGAGCAATAGCAGCTGATGGTAGTTTATATGGAAGTGAAGCCGGAGCAGGATTTTTAGGTGGTATTGTAGCAGGATTTATAGCTGGTTACGTAGCAAAATGGATTAAAAATATTAAAGTACCAAAAGCAATGGCGCCGATTATGCCAATTATCATTATTCCAATACTTGCTTCATTAGTAGTAGGTTTAATCTTTATATTCGTTATTGGGGCACCTATTTCAGGTTTATTCACTGCTTTAACTAGTTGGTTAAAAGGAATGCAAGGTGCGAATATCATAGTTCTAGCTTTAATTATAGGTGCAATGATTGCATTTGATATGGGTGGACCTGTAAATAAAGTAGCCTTTTTATTTGGCTCTGCCTTAATAGCTGAAGGGAACTATGCAGTTATGGGTATGGTAGCTGTAGCTGTATGTACGCCACCAATTGGATTAGGATTAGCAACATTTGTACAAAAAAATAAATTTAATAATTCCGAACAAGAAATGGGTAAGGCCTCATTTACCATGGGCCTATTTGGTATTACTGAGGGTGCAATTCCATTTGCAGCTCAAGATCCGTTACGTATTATTCCTTCAAATATGATAGGTGCTATGGTTGCATCAGTGATTGCTGCATTAGGTGGCGTAGGAGATAGAGTTGCTCATGGTGGACCTATCGTTGCAGTACTTGGAGGCATAAATCATATTATATGGTTCTTTATTGCTGTAATCATCGGTAGTTTAGTCACAATGGTTACTATTCTAATTTTAAAAAGAAATACACCTATAACTGATATTGAAGAACCAGAACTAGAGGGTCAGTCGGAAACAAGTAATACTGATAATTTAGAAATGAACAAAGAAACTAGCAATAGTGATCAAAATGTATTTCAAAAGAATGTCATTGATATCAATAGTGATATTAATACAAGAGGTGAGGCCATAGATTATATGGTCAACAAACTTCAAAAGTATAGATATATTAATAATGCTGACATTGTAAAACAAGCTATTTTAGATAGAGAGATGGAATCTACAACTGCAATTGGTATGAACGTAGCGATACCACATGCAAAATCTGATGCTGTTAACAAACCAACTGTCGCTGTTTTGCAAAATAAAAATGGCATTGATTGGATAAGTTTAGATGAATCTCAGCCTAAGATAGTGTTTATGATTGTTGTTCCTAATAATAGTGATAATACTCATTTAAAACTTTTACAAAGACTTTCTAGATCTTTAATGGACGATGAAACACGAAATTCTTTAATACATGCACAAAGTATAGATTCTATTTATGAAATTTTAAAAGAGATATAAGGAGGATGGAGCATGGTACTATTTTTGAAACCAATTTTTAAAGAAAGATTATGGGGAGGAAATGGGTTAGAGTCATTCAATTATCATTTGCCTAATAATACCATTGGTGAATGTTGGGCTATTTCAGCACATCCTCATGGTGCTAATATTATTGAAAATGGAAAGCATAAAGGTCAAACTTTAGATCAAGTATGGTCATCTGATAAGGAATTGTTTGGAAATGATGAAAGAGATAAATTTCCATTATTAACAAAAATTTTAGATGCTAATGATAAATTATCTGTTCAAGTGCATCCAGATGATGCGTTTGCATTGGAACATGAGGGTGAATATGGCAAAACCGAATGCTGGTATATTTTAAGCGCCGCAGAAGATGCCGAAATTATATATGGAGTTAATGTCGAAAATAAAGAAGATTTAAATAATTATATTGATAACAAAAAATTTGATCAATTGTTTAGAAAAATAAAAGTGAAACCAGGAGATTTCTACTATGTTCCTGCAGGTACAGTTCATGCAATAGGTTCAGGAATAATGATTTTAGAGACACAACAATCTTCAGATACAACATATCGTATATATGATTATGATCGTAAAGATAAACAAGGGAAATTAAGAGAGCTGCATTTAGAACAAAGTAAAAAGGTTATAAATATTAATCAGAATAATCCTAACGTCACACCTAAAGAATATAACTATCAAGGACAAAAGTTTACTGAGTTTGTATCAAATGAATTTTTTACAGTAGATAAGTTAAAAATAGATGGGGAATTTGATTATACAAAACCTAATGTATATTGTTTAGTTTCTATTATTGATGGTCATGGTTCAGTTACTATTGATAGTGAAAAATATAATATAGAAAAAGGTCGCCATTTCATACTAACTAATGATGACAAAACAATTACATTTAAAGGTGATGTTGAATTGATTATCAGTTATGCATAAATAAGAAGTTTATTATAGAAAGTCATGGCGAAATTACTTAAACTTTATCCAGATGGGAAAAATGAAGTCATATTATAAAAAATGTTTGTATTGAATAAGTGAAAGTTATATGAGGGAAGTTACTATTTCTTGTTCTGTAGCTTCAGTAGAAAATTTTGTGACAATGCTCCTATCAATCACACATCAACGACCAAAAACATTACTTTTAAATATGTAAAGAGCATTGAATGAACGTGTTCAAACAATATAAAGGAGTGGTGTTTAACCTGGCATATACAAAGACTGTTGTTACTGAAAGAGTAAAAATTATCTGTGATGTAGAGGGGAAGGATTGGTATTATTAACTATAGTTGGTTTTGGTGGTGATGCAGATACGTATGCTGATTTAGCTAGCATTTTATCTAATCAATACACTGTCGTTCGTTATGATAGAAGATGTAATTCTAGAAGTACAGGTGACTATCATGCAGATCTTGATGTAGCACAACAGGCTAGAGATGCAGTGCAATTATTAATGATATGAATTTAGATAAAGTATTATTATTTGCAAATAGTGGTGGTGCGGCGATTGGCTTAAAATTAATTGAAGACTATCCTGAGCTGATTGAAGGTGCAGTGTTACACGAACCGGCTATTATGAAAGTATTACCAGATGCTGATGAATGGGATAAATTTATCAATTTTGTTGATCATACTTATAAAGAACAAGGTCCTTTTGCAGCTATGAAAGAATTTAGTCGCTCATTAGTTGGCTTTAACCCGGGAGAAGACCGACAAGGTGTTGTTGGTAAGGAAGACGGCATGATTGTGGAATTACTTGAATTTTTCTTTGCTCATGAATATTCCAATATTTCTAATGAAACACCTGATATCGAAAAGTTAAAAGCAGATAACATACCTATGGTTTTTATAGCAGGTGCAGATAGTAAAGATGCATATTATGGTAGAACTGCCCGAGTACTTGCTGAGAAATTAGATCAACCATATGGCACAGTTCCAGGCAATCATGTATCGTTTAGATCTGAGAAAAAACATGAGATGGTTGAAGCATTAAGGGATGTATTAAATAATCATTTTAATTAGTATCGCCCCTATTGCTTGGAGAAATTATTTATAGATAATAAAGTAATTGCATATCAATCACTAAAAAAGCCCTCTCACTACATAAAAGAGTAAGGGGGCTTTGCTAGTATTTTCAGTTATAAAATGACTATCACCATAAAGTGCTACATTATTTTTTGTTAAACAATGTGAACGGAGTGAATCTAAATATAACTTTACCGTTATAGTTACGTTTATCTGTTAGGACATTGACCACTGTTTGTGCACCTTGATCCACTGTACGCATGTAAAAACCTTTCATATGATTGTTTAAATCAGTAGTGATTCCACCAGGCATTAGTCCAAATATATTAATAGGAATATGTTTTTTCTTATAATATTGACCAAACATTCTAATCATTGAATTTAAAGATGATTTGCTGGCAGTATAACTAAATGGATGGAAGAAATGACTGGACTTGGAAGGAATCGTTCCTTTATTAACAGCTAAAATAGGTGTGAATGTCTTAATCATTTCAAAGTTACCAATAATATTAACGTCAATGACTGATTTTAATTCATCGGCTGTGACTTCTAAAGGTGTAGCATCCATTTTGCCTGGGATACCTGCGTTATTAATTAATACATTCAAATCTGTATGATGTTCCGTAACATATTGCGCTGCAGCGTGAATCGTCGCTAAATCATTTAAGTCGATATGAATCCACTCCGCAGTAATGCCTTCTTGTTCAAGTTTTTCTACAGCTGCTGTACCACGTTGCTCGTTTCTAGCACCTAGTAAAATGTGCCAACCTAACTTGCCTAATTTTCGTGCGCTTTCAAATCCAATACCTTTATTACCACCTGTAATTAATACTTTCTGTACCATACGTTAAGCTCCTTTGTCTATCTCGCTTTTTAAAATTAAAGATACTATAGCATTTAAAGTGCAAACTAACAAAGATATCGTCTGTTGTTTAAAATATCGATCTTAAGACATCTTATCATAATACGAATTCATATATAACTAAGCCTTAACATTAAAAAATGAGCATTGTTTATCAGGACATGTACCAACATAAATACAAAATATATCAATGTAACTCAATATTATTATCATCATTTTTAACAGCAATTATCTTGGAATGACAGGTATCTCTGAAATTAATTGTTGTGCATAAGCAGATTGAGGGTACTTAATGATGGCTTCAGTTGTATTGAGTTCAACAACCTGACCATCTTTCATCACTGCAACACGATCACAAATTTCATTAATAACGCCCATATCGTGAGTGATAAAGAGGTATGTGATACAGAATTCTAGTTGCAGTTGTTTTAATAATTGAATAATATCTTTTTGAATAGAAACATCTAGTGCTGATACAGCTTCATCGCAGACAATGACTTTGGGTTCAACAGCTAGCGCTCTTGCTATACTTACTCTTTGGCGTTGTCCACCAGATAACTCATGAGGATAACGATACAAATAGCTACGATCTAATCCTACTTTTTCTAATAATTCAATAACCTTTGTTGTGATATCTTCCTTACCATTTACTTTGTGGTGAACAATTAAAGGTCTACTAATGACATCGATTATTTTGAATCGTGGATTGATTGATGAAAATGGGTCCTGAAATATCATTTGTATATCTTGTCTTAGTGGTTTCATTTCTTTGTTACTAAATAAATTGAGTGGTACGTTATTGTACCAAACGATGCCTTGTGACACGTCCTTTAGACCGACGACCGTCTTAGCAAGTGTTGATTTACCTGATCCTGACTCGCCAACAATACCTAATGTTTCGCCTTTTAATATGGATAGATTAATATCATTAACAGCTCTAAATGGTTTGCCATCATCGTCTATATAATCGGCACTGACGTGTTCAAATTTTATTAGTGGATCATTTGCCAATGTACGTGGAGGACGAGTTTGATTGATATCTGGAATGGCATCAATTAATCGTTGTGTATAGGGATTTTGAGGGTTTGTGAATATATCGTCGACACTACCACGTTCAACGACACTACCTTCTTTCATAACAATCACATCATCACAAAATTGATAAACCACACCTAAATTATGTGTAATAAAAATAATTGACGTTTCAGTATATTCGTATAATTCTTGCATCAATTTTAATAATTCATTTTGTGTACTGACATCAAGTGCAGTCGTTGGTTCATCAGCAATTAAAATTTGTGGTTTAAGTATTAGAGCAATAGCAATCATGACACGTTGACGCATACCACCTGAAAATTCATGAGGATACGCATTGAATTTTTTTGCAGCATCTTTAATGCCAACTTTTTCTAAAATATCAATGGCTGCTTCTTTAGCATCATGTTTTGAAATTTGTTTGTGTTGGAATAAAACTTCGGTAATTTGCTTGCCAATTGTTGTACGTGGATTAAGTGATGATAAAGGATCTTGGAAAATCATCGAAATATCATTGCCACGAATTTGACGTAAAGATGACGGAGACAAATCTGTTAATGTTTGACCATCAAAAATTATATCTCCTGTTAATGTATGCTCTGGAAAATCTGGCAACAATCCCAAAATTGATTTCGCAGTAATACTTTTACCTGAACCGGATTCACCAACAATTGCTAAAATGTGCTTTTTACGTAAATCGAATGATACATCTTTAACGACATGCTTTGATGTGTCGTCATAATTAAATGTGACATTTAAGTCTTTAACTGATAATAAATTTGTCATGATATTGAACCTCCCTATTCACAAAAGTGAAAAGTTATTCTATACTTTGTATAACATAGTAATCCACTCAACATTATTTTACAAGGAGTGATTGTCATAAATATTTATTACGAAGTATTTCAATCGTTATATTCTAAAGTGTTTTATCGCATCATCATGATACTGTTAAGCTTACCAGTTTGGCTTTACACGGTTGTTAAATATTTATTCATTGGGAGACAGCATCGTGTGCAACTAAATAATTCTGAAATTTCTGAAATTGAATATGCGTTGCAACAAAAGTATCAATACTTAAATAAACAACAGTCGCGAGCGATGATTCGTAAAGAAGCGCAAAAAATCTTTGAACAACAACATCGACAACAGATGAAAGATGAAGATAATGCAACTAATTTTGCCGCTTATTACCAATACACGTTGTTTCATCATGCAATCATCATTAAATGTATTTTAGCGTTACCATTATTTATTGTGCTGACATTTTATATCAATCCGATTGTACGTTACATTTTCGAACGTATCATGATGGCTATCATCGTCATTATTGGTGTCATTATTAGCGTTTTTACTATTCTGTATTTTTCACCATTAGATGCTGCATACAGTGTCTTAGGTCAAAATGCTACGGCAGAACAGATTAAGCAGTTTAATACATTACATCATTTGAATGAACCTTATATTGTTCAACTGTGGGATGCCATTAAAGGTGTCTTTACATTCGATTTGGGCACGACATATAAAGGTAACGAAGTGGTGACACAAGCAGTAGGCGACAGAATTCCTATTACGATTATCATGACACTTATTGCCTTATTTATCGCTTTGATTATTGCTATTCCAATAGGTATTGTTAGTGCGATTAAACGCAATAGTTGGTTAGATATTGTATTAATGACAATCGCTTTAATTGGTTTGTCTATTCCTAGTTTCTGGCAAGGTCTATTATTTATCTTAGCTTTTTCACTTAAGTTAGATATTTTCCCGCCATCTTATATTCCGGAAAACCCACTATCATTAATTTTACCTGTGTTAGTTATTGGTACGAGTGTTGCAGCATCCATAACACGTATGACTAGATCGTCTGTGTTAGAAGTGATGCGTAGTGATTATATTATGACCGCATACGCTAAAGGTTTATCAACTTCTCAAGTTGTCTTAAAGCATATTTTAAAAAATGCCATTATTCCAATTATCACGTTGATTGGTTTGCTTGTAGCAGAGTTACTTGGTGGTTCAGCAGTAACAGAACAAGTGTTTAATATTAATGGTATTGGTCGTTACATTGTTCAAAAACAACTTGTTCCTGACATACCAGCAGTGATGGGTGGGGTCGTTTATATCTCAATCGTCATTTCACTTGCCAACTTAGTGATAGATATTTTTTACACGTTAGTAGATCCAAAACTTCGCAGCGAACTTAGAGAAAGGAAGTGATCAGTATGTCAAATGTAATAAAAAAACGTACTTCCTTAACATTATTTGGAGGATATGGCATAGCAACATACCTTGTTGTGTTTGCGCTAAGTTTGCTTAATTTGTTTAAAGGCTATGTCGTCGATACATTTTATAGTTTTGAAATATTGTTACTTGTCTTAGCTATCGCTATTGTCACTATTGTTATGACACAATCTGCATGGCAACAGCATGTAGTATGGCGCTCACTTGTCATTGTGTTATTGCTATTGATGACGGTGACTGGAAACTTATTTGCTTTATTAATGTTAATTAGTGTCGTTCGTCATAAACAAACTTCAACATTACATATTTATAATGGCTGGGAAGCATTTATTAATAAAGTAGTCACACATCGTATTGCGATGATAGGTTTATTTGTCTTAGTTGTTATGCTGACTTTATCGATAGTAGCGCCTTTTACCTTTGATACAGAATTAGCTACTAAAAATCAATTCGATGTTTTACTACATGCACCTAGTTTAGAATATCCATTTGGTACTGATGACTTTGGCAGAGATCTATTTACACGCATTGTTATAGGTACAAAACTAACGTTTGCGATTTCTATTATTTCAGTATTTATCGCCGTTATATTTGGCGTTATTTTAGGAATGATTGCAGGTTACTTTGACCGTATTGATAATTTTGTCATGCGTATACTAGATGTTGTTTTTGCAATTCCAGCATTATTGTTAGCAGTTGCCATTATCGCGTCTTTCGGTGCTAGTACGACAAATTTAATTATTGCATTAAGTATCGGTAATATTCCTTCTTTTGCTAGAACAATGCGTGCAAGTGTTTTAGAAATCAAACGTTTAGAATATGTAGATGCAGCACGTATTACCGGGGAAAACACATGGAACATTTTAAGACGTTATATTTTACCTAATGCGATTGCACCTATGATTGTACGTTTTTCATTAAATATTGGTGTCGTTGTTTTAACAACAAGTAGTTTAAGTTTCCTAGGTTTAGGTGTGGCGCCAGATGTTGCAGAATGGGGCAACATTTTACGTACAGGTAGTAACTACTTGGAAACACATAGTAATTTAGCTATTGTGCCTGGTATTTGTATTATGCTTGTTGTTTTAGCATTTAACTTTATTGGTGATGCAGTGCGCGATGCACTAGATCCAAAAATACATTAGAAAGTAGGGAATCATGTGAAGAAAATCATTAGTATCGCAATTATCGTTTTAGCATTGGTATTAAGTGGTTGTGGTGTTCCTACTAAATCTCAAGTGGAGCAAAAAGCTGATAAAGTTGATGTTAAAGGTGAGCGTCCAACGATTCGTTTCTTAGGACAAGCAAGTTATGAAAATGATATGAACATCGTTAAAGAACAATTAGAAAATGCTGGTTTTAACGTTAAGATGAATATTCAACCAGACTATGGTAGTTATCGAACGCAACGTGAAGCGGGGAACTATGATATTCAAATTGATGACTGGACAACAGTTTTTGGAGATCCAAATTATTCAATGTCGGCACTGTTTAGTTCAAACGGTTCAAACAGCCTATTGAAAGATAAAAAAGTAGACCGCATGATTGATCAGGCGTCAACTGAAAATGATAAAGATGCCAAACAAACTTATAAGCAATTAGAACATGAAGTGATTTTTGATCAAGCGTATATGGCACCATTATATGGAGCGAAAAAGAATCTAATTTATGATAACCATGTTATAGCCAAAAGTAGTGTAGGTTTGCCAAACTCTCGTGCATTAATCTGGCAACAATTTGACTATAAAGATAAAAAATTGCGAGATACGAGACCGTTGATTATGACACAACAAGATAGTGAAATACCTACTCTTGATCCTATTCGTTCTATTGCACCATCTGTTTATCCAATTAATATGAATATGTATACAAGATTATTGCTCTTAGATGATAACGATAAAATAACGACTAAAGGATCATTGAGTCGTGACTATGCTGTTAATAAAGACGATAACGAATTTTATTTTTTATTAAGGGATGATAGTTATTTTGCTAAAGTAGCGCAAGGTGAAGCACAAAATACCGGAGAACGTGTATCTGCAGAAGATGTGAAGTTTTCACTAGATCGTGTACGTGATAAATCATCGGTCCCTAACAATATTACGTATAATATGCATAAAAATATTAAAGATGTCAGTGTCTTAAACAATCAAGATATTGATAAATTACGCGATACCAAAACTAAAGGCAATAGTACAATTTATGACCGACTAATTAAAGGACACGGAGTTAAATCGTTAACAACTGAAGGTAACAATGTAGATAATCAAAAAGGAACATATCAAATTGTTAAAATTACCACCAAACAAGCTATGCCTAAAGAAGTAAACTATTTAACACATTCATCAGCAGGGATTTTATCCAAAAAATATGTGTCACAAGTAGATAAAGAAAATAGTAAAGGCTATGGTGATAGCAGTACAGTACCATCTTCTAAAGAGGGGAATAATGAACTTTATGCGAGTGGACCTTATATTATGACGACTAAAAATAGTTATCAAGCAACATTCCAACGTAATCCAGGATTTAATGAAGATGAAAAAGATAGTTATGGACCAGCTAAAATTAAAAATATTACCTTAAAATTTAATGGCGATCCTAATAACGCATTGTCAGAATTACGTAATCACTCCATAGATATGCTTGCGGACGTAGATCAAAAAAACTTTGATTTAATAAAATCCGACAATGATTTATCTATTGTACGTAAAAATGGACGTAAGTCAGTATTTTTAATGATGAATGTTAAAAAAGGAATTTTTAAAGAGCATCCAAACTTAAGGCAAGCAGTAGTTCATGCGATTGATCAAGATCAATTTATTAAATTTTATCGTGGTGATAAATTTAATATTGCCTCACCAGTGACACCACTTGTCGATACAGGCAATAAACAACGTCAAAATTTAAAAAAGGTAGAACACGCAATTAATGACAAACGTTAAATAACATAAAGTAGGAGGATATGATGCGCATGAGTTTGAGTGGAAATAAAGAAAATACGTCACAGGAAGGTATGATTTCAGTATCGCATCCTTTAGCTGCTAAAGTAGGAAAAGAAGTGCTTGATAAAGGTGGCAATGCCATGGATGCCATCATTGCCATTCAGTTGTCATTAAATGTTGTTGAACCGTATACGTCGGGGCTTGGTGGTGGCGGTTATTTATTATATTATGATCAGGCAACTCAACAAATGACAGCCTTTGACGCCAGAGAGACGGCACCATCAAAAATAGATCCGACATTTTATTTAGATAATCAAGGTAATTACAAATCGTTTTTTGATTTAACTACACATGGTAAGACTGTAGCTGTACCTGCTATACCTAAGTTGTTTGATTATTTATACCATCATTATTGTCGTTTATCGTTAGATGATTTAATTAATCCTGCTATTCAACAGGCCAGTGAAGGACACCGTACTAATTGGGCAACTGAAAAATACTCACGCCAACAATTGGCTAGGTTACTAAAATATCCTGAAACTGCTGAAGCATTTACGATTGACGGTGATTATTGGCATGAAGGTGATTGGATTGTTCAACCACAGTTGGCTAAGGCTTTAACACTGTTAAGAGATCAAGGATTTGATGCATTTTATCGAGGTGATATCGCACAACAGCTAGTTGATGTTGTGCAGCGTTACGGTGGTTCAATCACATTGGAAGATTTGCAGCAGTATCAAATACAATTGAAAGCGCCAATTAGTGCAACATACAAAGATGTCGAAATTCATTCAATTGGGCCATCAAGTTCAGGTGGAATAACGATTATTCAAATTTTGAAACTACTAGAACATATTGATATTAAAAAGATGGGGCCGAGATCAGTTGACTATTTACATCATTTAATTCAAGCAATGCATATTGCATATAGTGACCGAGCACAGTTTATTGCTGATGAAGACTTTAGCAATATTCCTGTTAAAGCATTGATTGATGACGATTATTTGAAAGAACGCAGTGCTTTAATAAATGAGGACTATGCTAATATTGCTATTACTCATGGTCATTTACAAAATAATGTGAGTCATACAGCGATTGATGAACAACATACAGAGACAACGCATTTTAGTGTGATAGATAAGGATGGCAATATTGCATCATTTACAACATCTGTGGGTATGATTTATGGTTCAGGTATAACGATACCGGGTTACGGTTTACTATTAAACACAACGATTGATGGTTTCGATATCGTTCCAGCTGGCATTAATGAAATTGAACCACGTAAACGACCACTTAGTAATATGGCACCTACAATAATCACTAAAGATGGTCAACCTATTTTGACAGTTGGCTCACCCGGTGCAATTAGTATTATTACAAGTATAGTTCAAACGATAATTAATGTTTTAGAATTTGATATGACGATTGATCAAGCAATTGATGAACCTAGAATTTATAGCAGTCATCCAAATAGAATTGAATGGGAGCCCCAATTTTCACAGCGAACAATATTAGCGTTGATTGCTAAAGGACATGCTATGGAAAAGCAACCAGATACGTATATTGGAGATGTACATGGCTTACAAATCGATCCAAAAACGTCAGCAGTGATAGGTGGCACTGATGACACAAGGGAAGGGACAATTATAGGAGGAGATGTCTATATTGTTAGAGATAAACCGCAAGAGTATAAGCAATATAATGACAATAAAGACTATCAAGTTTATTTAAATGATATCCAATTGCCGTTGTATCAACAGCAAATCATTTTTGATGATGATACGTTCTGGTTAGACTCAAAAGTGGTTAATGTTACTTTTCAAGTTGAGGATTACCGATTAGATGAAGTTAGGTCGGATGTTATCAATCAGCGTGAGTATATTGATATTGTAGATTTAGCGGCTCAAAAAGGTTATGAAGTCATTATAGAAGATAACGCAGTATATTTGAGAGATACTTACTATCCAACGAGACAACGCGAAGATAATATGTATTATCGATATGATAGAGAAAGTATTACAAGATAATCCTCAATTTGGTTGATATAATATAGTAGAATCGCTATTGAAAATCGCTTATAAGCATGATGATAGAATTAAATATAAAAAATAATAAATAGCTTGAAATATACTTACTTTATGCTATAATGATTGTAATGAGATTCATCATATAACTACACAAACCCCCTCACTATTCTCGGTAGTGAGGGGGTTTTAACGTGTTGGCTAATATTATCGCCTTTTATCACTGCGGCTGCTTAGCCAATGCTTAAAGGCTGCAATGACACAGCCACTAATTATAGAGGCTAATGTGGTTATGATGAGATTCATCATAGTATCTACACCTCCTTCTTAGCCATATTGACTATAGAAGTCAAGGCGATAGCAATATTATATCATTTAATTATAAAATTGCTCATAACTAAAAATCGTTTTATACTAAAATACAAATGAAAATGTTTTCTATATTGAATAATTAAAATCTGGTAGTGGTTAATTAAACAAGCAATATAAATAAAGATGTGTAAAGGCAAAGTTTAAGTACTATTAAGGAGTTTGACTTAAAAATAAGTTTAATTAATATGAAGAAAAAATGTTTGAACGTAGTGCCGAAGCAGCTCAAGAATCACACGAAGCCATTGAAATGTATTAGGAGATAATAGTCCTCAAAGCTTAATCAATGTCTTTAGTGGTTTAGACCGTAATGCATAATTAACGCTAACCAAAGCTAGTATATTAGAAAGAGTGAACGATATGACACTCAATCGATATACTAGCTTTATTTTAATTTATAGAGATGTAAATATTGCTCGAGCCCGTGATAAAAAATATTTTACCATCGCACTCAAGCTAAGATGTGAGGCGAATGAAATAATTATTTCCATAAGTTAAAGTGTTTTGATGATTAAGTTACATACTATGAGTGATACTGAATTGTGGCAATCAGCGATAATTTGTTATTCGTTTGATTAATATATTGATGTGCAACATCGCTTTTAAAATGAATAGCTTGTTCTTTAGTTACAATATACTGATTATCCTCTATTTCAAGTGTTAACGTACCATCTGTGACTATAATATATTCATCTGAACCTTGATGGTGACCTTCTGAAGTCATAGCTCCAAATGCCTCAATTTCCATTTTGAACATTTCAAAGTCTTTTTCAGGTGAATAAGGAAAATAAGGAAAAATAGTTACACTATGATCTTCGTTATAAATGGGAATTAAATCCTCATAGGCAACTGGATTAACTTCAGATGATATTTGAGTAATTAATTCGGATAAGGAAAGGCGTAGACCATTAGCAATTTTTGATAATGTCATAATACTAGGATTAGCTTGACCTTTTTCAATTTGATTTAGCATATTTTTACTTACCCCTGTGATATCAGCCATTTTATCTAAACTTAAATTAAAGTCTTGTCTGTAACGATACAGATTATAACCAATAATTTCATTAACATTTGCCAAAAATAACGACTCCTTTATTTACAATATAACGCACATATTGTACCATATATTATTGTTGTGTACGAAATAATATAAATAGGGAGGACAATATGGAAAAAGATTTACAGTCAAATAATAAAATTAATTGGCTTCTTTTTATAGGTATTTTATTAATAGGAGCTAATTTACGTGCGCCAATCACATCAGTGGGTGTCGCCTTACCAAGTATTAAAGATGCTTTACATCTTAATAATATAGCTGTCAGTATTATAACGATTATTCCATTAATTGCTTTTGCGATTATCTCACTCTTTGCAGCAAAAACAAGTAATACATTTGGTATCGAAAGAACGTTATTTGGGGCATTGGTTATCATCTTGTTAGGTGTGATCATCCGTTCATTACCAAATGTAAGTGGCTTATATATTGGTACAATATTCATTGGTATTGGTATTGCTTTTGGTAATGTCTTAACACCAGCAATGATTAAAGCTAAGTTTCCTTTACGTATAGGTATTATGACCGGATATTATACAGTTGTCATGAATATTTTTGGTAGTTTATCATCATATTCTACAGGTCCATTAGTCAAAGCGTTTAATTATCAAATTGCGCTTGGAATAATTGGTATTATTACGTTGATTGCAACTTTGATTTGGGTTTTTCAATTGAATCATAAAAATGAATCTACCACATCAAATCAGGTGGCTAAAGTTAATATTTGGAAATCATCTATTGCATGGCGTATTACATTGTTGATGGGAGGACAGTCATTAATTTTCTATTCAATTATCAACTGGATGCCAGCTTATTTAGCAGATTATGGTGTGTCGATTAATGAAGCGGGCTTGTATTTATCAATATTACAACTGGCGATCATTCCTTTAACATTTATAACACCAATTTGGGCAACTAAAATGACGTCACAAGTTCCTCTTGTGTTATTAACAGGTTTAATGTTTATTGCTGGAACTTTAGCTATGCTTTTCTTACCACAAATAGCATTAATATCAATTTTACTTTTAGGTATTGCTAATGGTTTATCATTTGGTCTTGTTAATACATTCTTTAGCTTGAAGACAGAAGAAAGTAGTACAGCTGCCAAATTATCAGGTATGTCACAATCCATTGGTTATTTATTTGCAGCAATAGGACCATTTTTATTTGGTAGTTTACATGATGCGACGCATAATTGGATAGCATCAATTATGATATTAGTCATAACATCATTAGCAATTCTTATTTTCAGTACATCAGTAGGACGTAATGTCACTATAGAACAACATCAATTAAATAAATGATTGGATTTTAAATAATTAAAAAGTATGGCTTTACAACTATTTGTTTTATATAATAAATTTTGTGATTTAATTATATAAAAATAATAAAAGAGGTAAAGTGAATGAGAGCTAAATTTATAGTATTTTTAATTTTAGTTTTATCTATTGTTTTGGGTGGTTGTAATTTTGATAATGATAAAAAAGAGTCAGACAATAAGCCTAAAAAAGAGCAACATGCTAAGAAAAAAAGTAAAAATGAAGATAACGAGAAAAAAGAATCAGAAAATATAGAACAGAATCAACAGAATGATGAAGAAGTTGCTACAAATAATAATGATAATAACTACAATAATCAACAAGTTCAGACCAATCAAAATGAACAGATAAATCAAAATGTTAATAATACAAAAGATGTACAAATGCAGAAAATAGAAGAATATGAGGCATATTTAAGAAGTAAACCAGACATGACATAATCTGAAGCCGAACACTATAATGAATTAGTTGGCGATAGACAGTTACCAGGCGATGTTGCTGCTAGAACAGGTCACAATGGTGTTGTAGCAGATCAATAAGCACATCCAAGTCAACAATATCCACTAAAAAACCACTGTGTGAATTAAATCTTTCGCACAGTGGTTTCTCTATAAGTATAAACTAGAATGTTTTTCCTAGTTCTTTAGCTTCATTAATACCAGCGATTTTAATCTCTTCAGCTTTATGTGGTTCAGCATTGTGACCTTCGATGGCTAATGTTGTATATGAAGATACGCCTAAGAACGTTAGTACCGTACGTAAATAACGATCGCCCATCTCTTTTTCTGCTTCAGGACCTTCTGTATAATAGCCACCACGTGATTGAATATGTAGGGCTTTTTTATCAGTTAGTAAACCTACAGCACCTTCAGAAGTATATTTGAATGTTTTACCAGCAACACATACAGCATCAATATATGCTTTAACTACAGGAGGAGAAGATAAGTTCCACATCGGTGTAACAAAAACATATTTATCCGCACTTAAAAAGTCTTCTAAAATGTCACTCAGACGATCAATTTTAGTTTGTTCTTCTTGTGTTAATGATTCACCATTTGCAGCTTTACCCCAACCAGTTAGGACATCTTTATCAATTAATGGAATATATTCCTCGAATAAATCGATATGTTTTACTTCGTCTTTAGGATGGTTCTCTTGGTAAGCTTCGATAAATGCTTTACCGCCAGCCATTGAATTTGAAACAAGTTCATCAAATGGATGGGCTGTGATATATAATAATTTAGTCATGTGTTTATCTCCTTTGTATCTATCTTTTAAGTATAATTATTATACCTATTGTATTTAAATATGACAACTCTCAATGTCACAAATTTTATAGATAAGCCACTATTTTTAAATAGTACTATATACTATTAATTAAAAATGCCTTAAAATGAAAATTAATATAATATTGTTCAAATTATAAAGGGGTAATACGTAAATGAAAAAGGTAATCGGATTAGTATTAACAAGTTGTTTATTATTTGCAGCATGTTCAACATCAAATAGCGATGCTAACGATAAGAACAAAAATCAAAGTAATCAAAGTGAACATAAGAAACATCATAAAGTTGTAAAAGATGGTCGTACATACGTAGATGGAATTTTAATTGTTAATAAGAAAATTAGTTTACCAAAAGATTATAATCCTGGTGTAGATCCAAAAGCACAACAAGCACTTAACCGTATGATTGCAGATGCTAGTAAAGAAGGTTTGCATATAACTAATATTAGTAACTTTAGAAGTTATCAAACGCAAGTGTCTTTATATAATAATTACGTTGCTAGAGATGGTAAAAAAGCTGCTGATAAGTACAGTGCGCGTCCAGGTTATTCTGAACATCAAACAGGTTTAACATTTGATGTTGGTGCAGCTAATTCACCTGAAAATTTAAAAACGACATTCGGTAATACTAAAGAAGGTAAATGGATTAAGAAAAATGCACATAAATATGGATTTATCGTTAGATATCCTAAAGATGGCACGCATATCACAGGTTACCAATATGAACCATGGCATTTACGTTATTTAGGTAAAAAAACCGCAACAAAAGTGTACGATTCAGGTAAAACACTTGAAGAATATTTAGGATTATATCCTGAGAAATAATATTATCAAAAGTATTCAATAATGAATATGATGACATTGGTAGTAACTGTCTAGACTGAAAATATTGAACTAACGTTTTACTAGCTTTCGCGTCCAATCATTATTAGAAATATTATTCATTGTAATGAGGGTCAAAGTCGTTCCGGCTTTGGCCCTTATTTTAGTTGTGCGCCCGGCATGGGTAATTACTAGACGGTGAAAGTCCGTTACAGGCTTGGTAGTAGGAACTGTTAGCGAAAGACAAGGGTGTCCATTGTGAAATGGAATCTGAAGGAAGTCTGTAAATGTCAATAAAAGAATGTACAAAAATGATTGTTTAAGAATGTACAAAAATGTCATTCTGTCTTTTCAACTTTCACAAAATGGTCTTTTAACCGATAAGACTTCCCAGTTATTTTTATGACATTTGAGTGATGTAATATGCGATCTAAAATGGCATTAGCTATTTTAGGGTCTTCAAATATTTCATTCCATAAATTGAAATTAATATTTGTAGTAAAAATGGTACTTTTCTTCTCATATCTTAAATCAATCAGTTGGAAAAAGAGTTTGGCATCTTCACTATCAATAGGTAAATAGCCTATTTCATCAATAATTAGTAATTTATATTTACTATAGTGCTTGAGTCTATTTTCTAACCGATTCTCTAATTGAGATTTTTTCAAATTTTGTATTAAATCATGACATTTAATGAAATACGTACTTACTCTTTTTTTCGCTGCTGACATACCAATTGATGTAGCTAAATGGGTTTTACCTACACCACTTGGACCTAAAAAGACAATATTCTGATGGTTTTCTATAAATCGTAAATGAGTAAAATCTACGATTTCTTGTTTATTGACGTTAGGTTGGAATGAAAAGTCAAAGTCGCACAGTTCCTTTTTAAAAGGGAATGCTGCTACCTTAACCATTGATTCAATCATATTCTTTTCTTTAACTGCGATTTCATAATCACTCAATTTAATTAAAGTATCAATAAATGATAAATCGTTAGTGATACTAAAATCTATCACTTCATCTAAATGAGTAATCATTTGATTCATTTTTAGATATGACAGATTATCTTTTAAACGTTGGTAGTTAGTAATATTATTCATCATACATCTCTCCTATCGTTTTTAAATTATCTAAGGCCAGCTGATTAATATCATCATGGTCTCCATAGGAGACAGCTAGCGTTTCTAAATAGTGTTGTTGCTGATAATTTAATTTATGATGGGTAATAGGATGCTCAACGATTAATTTGGTGTTATAATAAACAAACAAACGTTGATCATAAACTTGAACTTCAACCGTTTTTCCATAGTATTCAGCAGGAACTGAGTACTGATTGGAGCGATATGTAATCATATTCGAACGATTGACTTTCAAATATTTATGTTCTACTTTATATGAGTTTCTTACATGGACATTGGGTAATGGCTGTAAGAAGCTCTTTTCTTTTTTTACTTCAATAATTGGTATTTTTCCTGTCCCATTATGCACTGAGTAATTCAAACGATCATTTAATTCGTCAATAAATTGTGGAATTTCATGTAAGTATAATTGTCCTTGATAGGCATGAATTTCATCTAATATTTTCATAATGGATTCAACTTTACCTTTCGTTCTAGGACGACCAGCTATACACGGCTTCACTTTAAAATTAAAATCATCAGCGAATTGTTTGAATTTAGGATTAACTTGTCCACTAAACGTTTCAGTCCTAGGTTGACTCATCACTGTTTTCATATTATCTGTAACAAGTTCCTCTGGAACACCTTCAATAGATTCAAAAGCTTGAACCATTAAATTAAGTAATACATCTAATGATTTACTCATCGTAACTTGCATAATTTTGAAGCGTGAATATGACAGGAGTAAAACACCAATATTTAAAGATACCTCTTGATGATCCTTCGTTTTAAATCTTATATCTTCCTTCCAATCAAATTGAGCTTGGCAACCTGGTTTTGTTTCAAATCTAGTTGTTCCAACAGGCGTTGACTTTTGTCGTCTTTTTTTAAAATAATTATTGAATAAATCATGTTTTCTTATATATGTTCTAAATGTGGAATACGCACAATTTAGACCATGATTATCTTTAAGGTATTGCCATAACACGCGTTTATAAAAGAATTTCTGTTCACATTCTTCAGACAACAATTCTTTTATTAAATCATAATAGGGATCAATTTTAGATTGTTTTTTTCGATTAACCGAAGGTTTAAAGCCATTTAAATATTTATCTATTGTTCTTCGATCTACATTCATTTGTCTTGCGATTTCACTTTTATTAATTTTCATGTTTAAGCTCTCCATAACAATTTTTAATTTTGGTAAATCTGAAAGAGTTGTAACTTCATAATCTGTATTTATATCTAAAGATAATTTCATTGTTATTCACCTCAATAAAATTATCTCTAAATTTTACAGATTGTACATACTTAAACAGTCAAAAGTGTACATTATTAAATTATCATTTCCAGGAAGTCGGACGCAAACACTCGCACTGACGAACAGAAATATCATACAAGGCTATGTGGAATGGATGAATCTGCAATACAAGATAAAGTCCGATACTACCCGAGTTCTATATAGTAAATGATGCAGTGGAATGAGTGGAAAGTGGTTACTCTTACCCGGGGAGGTCTCATCAGCGATAAAAAAAATCGTAGTAATAACGAATGATGAGAAGTCAGCAGAGGTCATAGTAGGTAGAAATACTGAAGGACTGAACAATATTCATACAAAGTAAAGAATGGAGGTTAGAGATTTACAACGTACAGAATACAATTAATGATTGGCAACTCATAGAAAGATAAGTAGTGGAACGAAAAAGGATATATGAGTGCGTACAGTAAATCTTAGGTGAAATGAAAGAAATGTATCGTGAGTCTCCATCTATGATGGAGCTTGTTGTAAGAGAGAATAATATACAAAAAGCAATTAAGAAAGTGAAGAAAAACAACGGTGCACCTGGCATCGATGGCATGCGAGTAAGTGAATTAACATCACATTTCGCAAAATACTTTCCACAAATTAAACAAAAACTGCTTGATGGCACGTATAAGCCACAAGCAGTAAGAAAGGTTGAAATACCTAAATCAAATGGGAAAAAGCGCGTGCTTGGAATCCCTGTCGCAAGAGACAGAGTTATCCAACAAGCCATTAAACAAGTCATTGAACCTAGTATCGACCGTACTTTCTCAAAACACAGTCATGGCTTTAGACCGAATCGTAGTACAGGAACTGCACTTAAAGAATGTGCAACATACTATGAAGAAGGTTACTTAGTTGCAGTTGATTGTGATTTAAAACAGTGCTTTGATATGTTGAACCATGATAAATTAATGTATCTATTTGAACGACATGTTCAAGATAAAGCCATTTCTAAATTTATTCGTAGAAGCCTACAGGTTGGTGCAATCGACCTCAATGGTAATTATCGAAGTAGAGAAATAGGTGCACCGCAAGGTGGTGTTATTTCCCCGTTACTTTGTAATATTTATCTTCACGAATTAGATAATGAATTGGAGAAACGTGGTCATCGCTTTGTTCGTTATGCAGATGACTTCGTCATCTTTGTACGTACAAAACGAGCGGGTCAACGTGTCATGGAAAGTGTGACAAAGTTTATCGAAAAAGACCTTAAACTTATTGTAAATAGTGAAAAGAGCAAGGTAGGTTCTATCACACGTTTAAAGTTCTTGAGTTGTCTAATGACCAAAGTAAATGGGACTTATCGTTTCAGACCGACTATGGAAGCAAGAAGAAATTTAAAACGCACCTTAAGACGTCTAACGAAACGAAATAGACCAGGTACCTTTAAAGAGATTATATCAGAAATTAATCAAGTAACACGAGGGTGGATAAATTACTTTGGTAAAGGATTTATTACAGGTTTTGTAACGAAGTTACAATCATGGTTAAACCGACGCATTAGACAACTAATCCTCAAAAGATGGAAAAGAATAAAAACCAAATATAAGATGTTACGTAAGTATGGACTTGACCATAAGAGTGCAATGAAAATTGCCAATTCAAGAAAGAAATACTGGCGCTTATCATCAACGCATGAAGTTCATCGTGCACTTACAACAAAACGTCTCTACAAGTGGGGGTTAGAACCATTAACCCAACTCGCAGAGACGGCTTACGCAAGATATTGAACCGCCGAGTACGGAACCGTACGCTCGGTGGTGTGAGAGGACGGATAATCAAATAATGGTTATCCTCCTACTCGATTTCATATTTAACCAAGTTACTACTAAAGTATGATAGTGTCTGACTAGCAAAAACAAGTATTTGCGACTATACTTATACACCATTAAATAAAAAGGATGTTAATTCAATTGAAGAAAACACTTAAATATATATTAGGTATTGTTATGATTGTCGCTATCTTTGGTAGTATTTATCATTATAAAGATGATATGCAACAATGGTGGAAACAATTAGAACACCATAACGAAGCCACGATATCGAAGGAAGACAAAGACTGGCACCGTATGTTTAATGGTAGTCGTCAAACTGAATCGTTTGGTGAATATAAGCATAATGATTTTGATAGTAAACACTATGGTATAGATTATGCTGTTCCGAAAAATACGCCGATTAAAGCCGTGACAAATGGTACTGTTACAAGAACTTTTGATAATCAATTAGGAGGTAAAGTATTACAAATTTCCGAAGATAATGGGCAATATCATCAATGGTATATGCATTTGAACCGTTATAATGTTGAAGAAGGTGACCATGTTAAAGTAGGAGATATAATTGCTTACTCTGGAAATACAGGAGAGCAAACGACTGGACCACATATACATTTTCAACGTATGAAAGGTGGCGTTGGTAATGCTTATGCTGAGAATCCAGAGTCATTTATTAAGCAATTACCTGATGGGGAACGTAGTTTATATGATTTAAAATAACGCACTAAAAAAGGATTCTCTATTTTCAGGGCTGATAAATAAAAAGTGAATAATTATGTATCAGTCCAATTTGTGAGAGAACCTAAAAAAGCCAATAACACTGAGTAAAGTTCAATGACAATACTCAATGTTATTGGCTTAAATATTTCAATTTATCTTGTGAAGTTATTATATACTTTAATACCGATAATAATTAGCATGCCTGTTGCTACAAGTCCGCCAATTGCTAATAGTATATGTAAAGGAATCGTGTACCAATGATTATTGGATAATGGTTCAGCCTTTACAGATGGTGCGTGTTGTCCTGGTATAAATTGTCGTTTATAAGCGACTGAAACGTTATTATCTTCAGATAGATGCAATTTATATTTTGACTTATCTTTTGGAACAACATCATATAAATCAGACGAAACAGTATAGCTCTTACCATCAAATTTATGTTCACCTTTAGATAGTACTTTGCGATATTCATAATCATCAAAGCCACGTTTAATCGCAGCATTAGCTAATTTTTGACGAGCATGTTTAGCAGCTTCACTAGGATATGGACGAACGTTTAATACCACCGCATTAATACGTAAATGGTCTTGCTTAGCAGTTAACACTATATTATAACCATTTTCGCTAGTACCAGTTTTTAGACCATCGACGCCAGACATTGCATCTTGTAATGACGGTAACGACGTATTCGTATTATGCAATTGATTACCTTGTTGTTGGTCATTAGTTAATTTAGTGATTTGTAAGATATTTGGGTGTTTGTTAATCAAATGTTGAGATAACACTGTCATATCTTGTGCTGTTGAATGTGATGTTGTTTCGTTTTTATATTTTTTAGGTGCATAGCTATCTAAGAGATTATTATTGGCACCACTTGGATTTGTAAAATGAGTATGTGTCATATGTAATTGTTTAGCAGTTTCATTCATTTTATCTGTAAAAGCTGAACTATCTTTGCTAACATGATCTGCAAGTATGATTGTTGCAGCATTACTAGACTCTAATGCAGCTTGTTTAATTAATTCTTCTACTGTATAAGACTTACCTTGATCAAGTGGTACAGTAGTCAGATTTGGTAAACGCGTTAATTTAGCTTGGTCAGCAGAAATTTTAATTTTGTCATTTAAGTGAATGTCCCCTGATTTAATACTATTAAAGACGAGGTACAGCGTCATTAATTTTGCAGTGGAAGCTGGATCAAGTTCTTTATTAGCATGGTATTGATATAATATTTGTCCCTGTTCGGTTGTGACAAACATTCCTTGTGGATTAAAAGTTGGGTCTAAAGTTTGATGCTGAGATTTAGCAATATCTACAGGTGTTTCAGCAGCCTGACTGTACGGAGACTGAGTTAAAGATAGTATTAATAATGACATTAAGAGCGCAATCAATTTTTTCATGTGTAGTCTGTTAACCTGACCTTTCAAAATAGCTAATATAATATTGTTAATATTATCAAATTAAAGTGTAATGCACAATATATTTAAGAAATAATGATACTCATATTATTAGAAAATTAAAATTTCAAGGTCAATAAATGAATTAGTAATTATATGTATTATATATGTGGATTTATAATTTTTTGAAAATTGATATATATAGAAGTAAGGAAGGTTTATTGTTAGGATGTGGATTTGGTAGCCTAACGGTTGTCTGAATTCAGACTGCGGGACGGTAACTATATTAATAAAACGAGTGCTTTATCATGTGAGCACTCGCTGTTAAATCGTATTATTTGAATGTCATTAATCGATCTTCTAATTTAATACGTTGATATAAGAAATAGCCATATGGAATAAGTAATAGAGATGTGTATGTCGCGTGTGTTAATAATAAGACACCGATTAATTCAGGAATGATATTTAAGAAATAATTAGGGTGTTTTGTTACACGATATAAACCGGATTTAATAATCGGATGCTTAGGTAAAATGAATAACTTTAAAGTCCAAATATGACCTAGCGTATGAATGACAATAAATAGCATAGTATAGGCAAATATTAATAGTACTAATCCAATGATATTCAATACGCTAAAGGAATCTTTGTTGATAATAATTTCTAAACCTGCACCAACGTAAATTAAAATGTGTGTTAAGGCTAACCATTTTGAATTAATGACACCATATTCTTTGGCACCTTGTAATTTTAATTGTTTGGCATGTTTAATAGAAATATATAAACTCATTAATCGTATAGCAAAAAAGCATAATAATATGATGAAAATCATGATGTCCTCCGTCTATTTATCTAGATGTTATTGCTACATTATGTAACACATTTATTGTATATATGAGCATAGTTAAATACCATTAACTAATTATTAACTTTTGGTGATTGATAATCTTAACCATACTAAAATTCCTAAACTACTAAATAATATTATTACAATATATATAGCAGACTTTACATCTGTTATGTAACAGCTTACATTATTTCGCTTTTCTGTATTATAGAATAGTACAGTTCCTTGGAATATACATATTTTTGATGAAAAATATACAAATATCATGTGAAAAATATCACAACTTACATGATACAATGCATGTGAAAACGTTAACATATAATTTCAAACAATTAACAATATAACAATGGAGGCGTTTAATATGCTAGAAACAAACAAGGATCACACAAAGGCTTGGCAAGGATTTAAAAATGGTAGATGGAATAGACATGTAGATGTTAGAGAATTTATTCAATTAAACTACACGCTTTATGAAGGAAATGATTCATTTTTAGTTGGACCAACTGAGGCAACATCTAAACTATGGGATCAAGTTATGCAATTGTCTAAAGAAGAACGTGAACGTGGTGGCATGTGGGATATGGATACAAAAGTACCGTCAACAATTACTTCACATGATGCAGGATACTTAGATCAAGAGTTAGAAACAATTGTCGGCGTACAAACTGAGAAACCATTCAAACGTTCCATGCAACCATTTGGTGGTATTCGCATGGCGAAAGCAGCTTGCGAAGCATATGGTTATGAATTAGATGAAGAAACTGAAAAAATCTTTACAGACTATCGTAAGACACATAACCAAGGTGTATTCGATGTGTATTCTAAAGAAATGCTTAATTGTCGAAAAGCGGGTGTTATAACAGGATTACCTGATGCATATGGACGTGGACGTATTATCGGTGACTATCGTCGTGTGGCACTTTATGGTGTAGATTTCTTAATGGCTGAAAAAATGCACGACTTCAATACGATGTCTACTGAAATGTCAGAAGATATTATTCGCCTTCGTGAAGAACTATCTGAACAATATCGTGCGTTAAAAGAATTAAAAGAATTAGGTCAAACTTATGGATTTGATTTAAGTCGTCCGGCTGAAAACTTTAAAGAAGCTGTTCAATGGTTATACTTAGCATATCTTGCAGCAATAAAAGAACAAAATGGTGCGGCAATGAGTTTGGGACGCACATCAACATTCTTAGATATTTATGCTGAACGTGATTTGAAAAATGGTGACATTACAGAAAGTGAAGTTCAAGAAATTATTGACCACTTTATCATGAAATTACGTATTGTTAAATTTGCGCGTACTCCGGATTACAATGAGTTGTTCTCAGGAGACCCAACTTGGGTAACTGAGTCTATCGGTGGTGTAGGTATCGATGGTAAACCACTTGTAACGAAAAGCTCATTCCGTTTCTTACATTCTTTAGATAATTTAGGACCAGCTCCTGAACCAAATTTAACAGTATTATGGTCAGTACGTTTACCAGATAATTTTAAAACGTATTGTGCAAAAATGAGTATTAAAACAAGTTCGATACAATATGAAAATGATGATATTATGCGTGAAAGCTATGGTGATGACTATGGTATCGCATGTTGTGTATCTGCAATGACAATCGGTAAACAAATGCAATTCTTCGGTGCACGTGCTAACCTAGCTAAAACGTTATTGTATGCAATTAATGGTGGTAAAGATGAAAAATCTGGTGCGCAAGTAGGCCCTAATTATGAAGGTGTTCATAGTGAAGTATTAGATTATGACGAAGTATTCAATAAATTTGATCAAATGATGGATTGGTTAGCAGGCGTATACATTAATTCATTAAATGTTATTCACTATATGCATGATAAATACAGTTATGAACGCATTGAAATGGCATTACATGATACAGAAATCATTCGTACAATGGCCACAGGTATTGCTGGTTTATCAGTTGCAGCTGATTCATTATCTGCTATTAAATATGCACAAGTTAAACCAATTCGTAACGAAGAAGGACTTGTTGTCGACTTTGAAATTGAAGGTGATTTCCCTAAATATGGTAATAACGATAGTCGTGTGGATGATATTGCTGTTGATTTAGTGGAACGTTTTATGACAAAATTACGTAGCCATAAAACATATCGTGATTCTGAACATACAATGAGTGTCTTAACAATCACTTCTAATGTGGTTTACGGTAAGAAGACTGGTAACACGCCAGATGGACGTAAGGCAGGAGAACCATTTGCGCCTGGAGCGAACCCAATGCATGGTCGTGACCAAAAAGGTGCGTTATCTTCATTAAGTTCAGTTGCTAAAATACCTTACGATTGCTGTAAAGATGGTATTTCAAATACATTCAGTATCGTGCCTAAATCGTTAGGTAAAGAAGCAGATGATCAAAATCGCAATTTAACAAGTATGCTTGACGGTTATGCAATGCAACATGGACATCACTTAAATATCAATGTCTTTAATCGTGAAACATTACTTGATGCGATGGAACATCCAGAAGAATACCCTCAATTAACAATTCGTGTATCAGGTTATGCTGTTAACTTTATTAAATTAACACGTGAACAACAACTGGATGTTATTTCTCGTACATTCCATGAAAGTATGTAATAACAAATAAGGTGGGAGCACAATGCTAAAGGGACACTTACATTCTGTAGAGAGTTTAGGAACTGTCGATGGACCAGGTTTAAGATATATCTTATTTACGCAAGGATGTTTACTCAGATGCTTATACTGTCATAACCCAGATACTTGGAAAATTAATGAGCCATCAAGAGAGGTAACTATTGAGGAAATGGTTGACGAAATCTTACCATATAAACCATATTTTGATGCCTCAGGTGGTGGTGTGACAGTAAGCGGAGGAGAACCGTTACTACAAATGCCATTTTTAGAAAAATTATTTGCCGAATTACAACACAATGGTGTGCATACATGTCTTGACACTTCTGCTGGTTGTGCCAATGACACTAAAGCATTTGAGAGACATTTTGATGAATTACAGAAACATACAGATTTAATATTGTTAGATATTAAACATATTAATAACGATAAACATATTAAATTGACGGGTAAACCAAATACACATATTTTAAATTTTGCTCGAAAACTATCTGCAATGAAGCAACCTGTATGGATTCGTCACGTACTTGTACCTGGCTATTCAGATGATAAAGAAGATTTGGTTGAATTAGGTAAATTTATTAATTCACTCGATAACGTCGAGAAGTTTGAAATCTTACCTTATCATCAGTTAGGTGTCCATAAATGGAAAACATTAGGCATCCCATATCAATTAGAAGAAGTTGAAGCACCAGATGATGAAGCTGTGAAAGCAGCTTATCGCTATGTTGATTTCAAAGGGAAAATTCCCGTTGAATTATAAATACAATTAAAACTCAACAATGAAGCACGTTCTGTAAAGTTATAACTTTAACAGGACGTGCTTCTCTGTATGGTGATGTATATTAAAGTTGTGGTGTTGTTAAATATACATTGAGTTTAAATAGACTTGATCATTTAATATGCATATCAACTTCTCTATACATCATAAAAGACCACCATTAACTTCAGTATCATACCATGCCATTATATATTTAAAGTGATGAGCCTAATTTGTGAGAACCAACTTTAAATAATTGTTGTATTGTTAGTGATACTCTTGAACCTACTCATTTAATCGTTCAATAGATTCCTAATATTGGGTATAGGATGGGCTTTTAAAATATTGGCTATATGCATGGTATTGTAAGCTAACCATTTAACGTGTTTTTCAGTAAAGGCATTTTTATGATCAATATCCATGTAAGAAGGACCTGACCCTGCTTCGCGGACCCAATAAGCATCAACATTTGGTGGAAACATGAAATCAATATGGCAACTATAATAGATGAATATTACCTACATTGTTAACTTCTTATTGACCTGTCATAAAAAAGAATATTAAGATAGAAGTTATTATGTAAATAACATGGAGCGTGTTTATGAAAAGAACAATGACAGACATATGGACCGTATTAAAACTGCTGTATCAAAATAAAGGTCGTTTTGGTGTTAATGGTATTTTGCTGCAGTTGGTCATGGTTATCATTAGTAGTACCTACTTAATTGTACTATTCAATTTAATGTTAATGGCAGCATCGCAAAGTCAATTAACGAATAAAAATTGGATGACAATTATCTCCCATCCATTAAGTTTGACACTATTAATGATATTCATTTTGAGTATCGCATTTTTAATTTATGTCGAATTTTCATTACTGGTTTATATGATTTATGCGGGCTTTGATCGTCAAATTATTACAATAAAGTCCATTATCAAGAATGCTTTATATAACGTTCGAAAATTAATTGGTTTGTCTTTTATCTTCTTCTTGCTCTATTTGATATTAATGATTCCCATCGCTAATTTAGGTTTAAGTTCTGTCTTAACGAAAAATCTTTACATACCTAAATTTTTAACAGAAGAGCTATTGAAAACAACTAAAGGCTTAATATTTTATAGTGTTTTTATGATTATTGTCTTTGTCTTGAATTTTAAATTTATTTTTACATTGCCTTTAACTATTTTAAATCGTAAATTTCAAGTTTAAGTTAGCCACTTATATTTTTTAAGTAGTACTAACGTTTTAGGCTCTTTTCTGTTTTGTAAACCCAAGATGAGTGGTAGATATTCTATCTATGACTCATCTTGGGTTAGTAACAGCTAAAGTATTTAGCTGTTAAATAACTATAATAGATTTAATACTTTTAATGCTTGAGCCATTCTATGATGAGCTGTGTCATAGCCTAGGATTTTTCTAGGATAATCATTCATAAATTGTTGCACTTGTTTTAAGCGACATTGACTCACGGTTGATAGATCAGTTCCTTTAGGTATAAATCGACGTAACATTTTATGTTGATTTTCACTGGTACCACGTTCAAATGATGAAAATGGATGTGCGAAATAAATATTGATGTCATGACCAAATTCTTCATATAATGATGCGAATTCTGAGCCATTATCTGCTGTGATTGATTTGAATATATGTGGTGTGAGCGACTTTAAATGCTTAAATATTGATGTTAATCCTTGTGAGACTGAATGAGCGCTTTTATCATTAATCAGCTTTAAGATTTCAAAACGTGTAGCACGTTCAACGAGTGTTAAGATGACAGGTTTAGATTTATCTTTGGTACTGATGACAGTATCGATTTCCCAATGTCCAAAGGTTTGACGAGATTGGACGTCCTGTGGACGCTGTTCAATACTTGGACCTAAAATACGACGATGTGTACGATGATAAGTTTGATTAGACATTCGACGTTTTAACTTCTCTAAAAGATGGATATTTTTAGTCGCCATGATATTATCATTAATCCAAGCATATAAAGTTGTCACACATGGTATTAAATCTTTACGGAATACATTTTCACGATGAGCACATGCCACAACAGCTTCAGGTGACCAACGTTGTTGAATCATTAAGTCATCAGCCCAAGCTATAAAATGAGGATTTTTCCGCCATAAAGATTGTGCGCCACAACGTTGTCGATTCTTGTAGTAATTTTGTTGTGCGAGTGATGGAATATATTGGAATTGTTCATATTCATAAACTTTATCTTGATATTTTTGGCGTGAAATTTGACGTGTAGTACCGCGTTTTATTTCATTATGGATAGTTTGAGGCGCACGTCCTAATTCACGTGCAATAGCACGATTAGAAAAGCCTAAATCTTTAAGGGTTTCGATACGAATGCGTTCTTCATAAGTTAGGTGTGTTCCTTTATGTTTTATCGTGTTACAATGATTTTGCGTCATGTGAATTCATCCTTTATTGAAGAGTGTGAGAGCCTCAATAATAACATGAAATTCACGTGACGTTTTTTATTTATAGGTGGCTAAGTTGATTATAAAATCCACCAACTATTTTAAATCGACAGTCAGTTTATAAAAATATGAAGTTAAGTTGGCAAATTACGAAAAATAATAAAATTAGACTAGTGATTGACATTGTCATTTTAGAATTGGTGCTTTCTATCATTTTAGTATTGATTATCGCGGTAACGACTTTTGTCTTTAATTACTTTGATGAAGATGGACATAGTTTTATACTATCTTCTATGTATTTCGTTATGATTAAAAGTTGTTTGTTTATCTATTATTTATTTTCAAAATTATCATTGATAAGTGTCCTAGTACTACATTTAAAACAACAAGATGTCATTAATCATCCTGCATTGGAGTTGCAATATCCTAAGCCGAAGCGGAAATCTAAGTTGTTTATTATAACGATGATTGTTGCCACACTGTGCTTTGTTGGTTATAACATGTACTTACTGTATAGTAATACGATAAATCAACACATTAAAATTGTCGGTCACCGAGGCTTTACTGATAAAGGTGTAGAAAATTCACTTACTTCATTAAAAGCTGCTGCCAAACAGCATGTTGATTATGTCGAATTGGATACAATTATGACTAAAGATCATCGCTTTGTTGTTAGTCATGATAATAATTTAAAAAGACTAACAGGTATTAATAAAAATATTTCAGAATCTAAATTTAAAGATGTTGTCGGCTTGCCAACACATCAAGATGGTCATAAAGATAAAATCGTATCTTTAGATGATTTTATTAAACAGGCTAAACAATCTCATGTTAAATTACTAGTTGAACTGAAGCCTCAAGGCACAGAACCAAACGACTATACTGAACGTGTAATTAATAAATTAAAGCAATATGACGTCGAACGTGATTATAGAGTGATGTCATTAGACTATAATGTCATGACAAAATTGAAACGACAAGCACCTGAAATTGATAGTGGTTATATTATTCCATTGCAGTTTGGTCATTTTAAAGATACGAATTTAGACTTCTTTGTTATCGAAGATTTTTCATATACACCAAGACTAGTTAATCAGGCTCATCGTGAACATAAACAAGTGTACACTTGGACGATTGATGGGGAAGAGGATATTACGAAATATTTACAATCTCCAGTAGACGGTATTATTACAGATAATGCTGATCTAGCACAGCAGATTAAGGAAGACAAGAAAGATGAAAGCTACATGGATCGTTGCTTTAGAATTTTATTTGAATAATTAAGTAAAGAGTTACATTAATAAATTATTTTAAGTGCTTAGTAGACGCTTAATCATAACTTGCTTATGAAATGTTCAAAGTTATACCAATGATCATTAACAAGATTTGTATCGTAGTTCCACTCATCAGTAATATATTATGACAAAAACAGCAGTAAGAAGGATATTACAATAATCATCCTCTTATTGCTGTTTTTAATTTATCTTCTAAATGATAAATGGTGATGTTCAAAGTTATAGAATGCCATCGGGTTCTTCAGGTAAGGTTTGTCCACCATCAACCACAATTGCTTGTCCAGTAACAAATTTAGCTTCTTTAGAGGCAAAGTATACGACCGCATAACCAATGTCTGTTGGTTCGCCTAAATCGTGAGTAGGAACAATTTTTTTAGTATTTTCAATATAACTATCACCCTTTGCTTTTAAACCTTCAGTTAAAATATTACCTGGTTGAACAGCATTGACAGTGATGCCAAACTTAGCGTATTCAAGTGCTGCACTACGCATATAGCCCAATTGACCCGCTTTAGAAGCACCGTAATGAGCCCAACCTGGATATCCTGTAATTGGACCAGTGACAGAAGATGTAATAATAACACGACCGTATTGTCTAGATTTCATATGAGCCAATACTTTTTGCGTCACATGGAACATACTCTTAAGATTAACATTCATAATTTTATCCCAATCATCATCAGTCATATCTTCAATCATTGCCTGAGGGAATATACCTGTATTAGAAGCTAAAATATCAATTTTGCCATAATCTTCTATAATCGTATCAATGGTTTGGTGTATCGCTTGCTTATCAGTAACATCAAGATGATAATAGGCACCTTTAAATAATTTAGCTGTTTGTTCTCCATTGTGTTGATCTATGTCAGCTACAATCACTGTAGCGCCTGCACGATATAAGGCTTCGACAATCCCTTTGCCAATGCCGTTAGCACCACCTGTGATTAATGCAACTTGATTATCTAAATTAAACATATCGTCACTCCTTAAAGTCGTTATATAATTCTATACCCTGAGTATCATAAAAGAAGTCTAGAAAGTTCAATATTTCACAAAGTATTCAGAAATTAATTATTTATAGATGTACAATCAATTATCTAAGTAATTTTGCAATTGCTGTAAGTTAATTATTTCAATCATAGTTGGCTTATGAACTTGTATAATTTTATTTTGAACTAATTTTTTGAATCGTCTTGATAGTGTTTCTGGAGAAGTACCCAAATATGATGCTAAGTCTTTTCTAGACATCGGAAGATGAATAATTGAAGATTGATCTTTAATACTCAATAAGTAGTAAACAAGCCTATCCATAACTTCTTGTGATGACATTGTTAATAGCATTTGATCTGCCTGATTAAGTCTATGGGCCATTTCTCGTATGATATTAATTGCTACAGAAGGATTATTTAATAAAAAAGAACTGAAATGTTGTTGTTCTAATACACATAAGTTAGTAGGCTTTATTGCTTGAGCGAAATCTTGATGAAATGTATCTTCATTATCGAATATATCCCATTCTCCAATAAAATCCCCTGGTTTTAAAATTCTTACTAATTGTTCATGTCCATCTTCACTCAAACGAAATATATGGATTTGCCCACTATTAACAATATATAGTTTATTAGCTAAATCACCTTCTTGATAAACAAATTCATTTTTAGCAAGATGCAATGAAGTTAAATATTGTTTGATACCAGTAAGTAAATGATCCGATAAGTTTTTAAATATAGGAACATAATGAACACACTGAGCTAATGAATGATTGCACTGCATTATAATCACCTCTTTTTCATTAAATATTGTTATATTCACTATAATATATTATTTATTGAAAAAAGTTGACCTATGTCAATTATTAACTTTTAAAAAGTAGATATAGTAAAGATACAAACACAACGGAAGGAGTTTTATAAATGACAATTGCAGAATTAAAATTAGAACCTTTAACTTGTCCAAGTTGTATTAAGAAGATTAATCATGCATTAAGAAAAATTGACGGAGTTGAAAATGAAAGTATAGATATTCGTTTTAATAGTAGTAAAGTATTTACAACTTTTGATTCTCAAAAAGTAAATATCACAACAATTGTTAATAACATTGAAAAATTAGGTTATCCAGTCGAACGTTACCGTCTTAAAGCAAAAATGTAAATGACTATGCACTATAAAATTAGTAAATTGTTTCACGATAAACAATGATTAAGTCATAACGAAGAGGGTGAATAAATGCAACGTTTTATACTTAAACATAAAGCAACAATAACATGGGTTAACGCTATATTAATTATCATTGCAATGATTACCAATTTACTTTTTAAGTTGGTCTTATTTAGTAATATTGTAATGCTCATTGCAGGTATTATAGGTGTATTACCTATTGCACTTCAAGCATATCAAAGTATTAAAATAAGGGTTTTAAGTATAGATGTTTTAGTGACAATTGCCGTTATAGGGGCAATTGTTATAAGAAATTATGAAGAAGCAGCAGTTGTAACTTTCTTATTTTTATTTGGTAGTTATTTAGAACAAAAAACAATGAATAAAACAAGAAGAGCAATCAAAGAATTGACAGATTTAGAACCACAAACAGCTATGAAATTAGTTGATAATCGTTTTAAAAAAGTAGATATATTTGATGTTACTAAAAACGATATTTTACAAGTAAAGACAGGAGAACGTCTTCCAGTTGATGGCACCATTGTTAATGGATCTGGTGTTGTCAATGAAGCTAGTATTACAGGTGAAAGTAAAGGTATTTATAAAAGTGAAAATGATACTGTATTAGCAGGTACAATATTAGAGAATGGTATATTATATGTTCAGACTGATAAAGTGGGAGAAGAGACAGCATTTGGGAAAATTATAGAACTTGTTGAAAATGCACAAGATAGCAAATCCCAAGCTGAACGTTTTATTGATCAATTTGCTAAATATTACACACCTCTTATATTAATAATGAGTATTGTCGTTTATATTATTAGTCGAAATATAGAATTAGCAATTACAGTATTAGTATTAGGATGTCCAGGAGCACTAGTTATTGGCGTACCTGTGTCGAATGTTGCAGGTATTGGAAATGGGGCACGTCATGGTATTTTATTGAAGGGCGCTGAAATAATCCGATCGTTAAGTAAAGTAGATACGATGATTTTTGATAAAACTGGTACATTAACTGAAGGACAACCAAAAGTACACCAACAATATAATTATAGTAGTCAGATTCATCAAGCCTTACAATATTTAAAAAGTATTGAAATCGAATCTAATCACCCTTTAGCAAATGCTATAGTCGATTATTTGGATAACATCGAGACAGTACCTATTAATCACATGAATGTTGTTAGAGGTCAAGGTATAGAAGCACAAGTCAACGGTGATAGAGTTTATGTTGGTAATAAACAACTGATGAAAGAACATCATATTAATTTCCCGACAAATAGTTTGCAACATATTGATGAGCTTGAATCGTTAGGACATTCTATTGTTATGGTAGCTATCAATAATCAATTATGTGTAACGTTAGGTATTAAAGATAAAGTGAGATTGGATATTAAACAACAATTAAAGCAAATGTCGAAATTAGGTATTAAACAATTAGTGGTACTTTCTGGTGATAATCAAACGAGTGTAGATATTGTAGCGAAAGAGTTGGGATTAACTACAGCGATTGGGAATATGTTTCCGAAAGACAAAGCAGATTATGTACAGAAATTGAAGGATCAAGGTCATGTTGTAGCATTTGTAGGAGATGGTATTAATGATAGCCCATCAATAGCTATAGCAGATATAGGAATTGCCGTAGGTAGTGGTACAGATGTTGCCATAGATACTTCAGATGTTGTTCTCGTAAAATCAGATTTTAAACATTTAAATCATGCTATTAAATTAAGTAAAAAAACAAATAGAAATATGATTGAAAATATAATGATAGCAGTATCAACTGTCATATTCTTATTAATTGCTTTGTTTACAAGTCATTGGCTAACTATGTCTGTTGGCATGTTTGTTCATGAAGCTAGTATCTTGATTGTAATCTTAAACGCTATGAGACTATTAAAGTTTGGAAGAACATAAATAAAAAAATAGTAAGGTCGAGTTAAATATCAAAAACAATATATTATATAAAGAAAACAAAGGATTGGTACTTTAAAAGTGCCAATCCTTTGTGCTTATTGAATGTAATTTCATATGTTAAATGCAATTAATATTATAAAAATTATTGTTCACGACGACGTTTTGCTAATAGTGTAGTACCAAGGATTAATGATAAACCACCAAAAATTGTAGTAGCGTAAGTACTATCATTTTCTCCTGTTTCAGGTAAAGCATTCATAGATTGAGTAGCTTGACCTTATTCCATTGTACCATTAGACATTTCTACATTAGATGAAGGAATCACTAATTCTTGACCAGGATAGATAATACTATCAACAGTGATACCATTTGCTTTAGCAATAGCTTCTGGAGTTACACCATAAGCATCTGCAATTTCACCTAAAGTTTGACCAGGTGCTACAACTTCTACTACATCGTCATCAGATGATGGTAGTTCCATACTAGGTTCTTCCATACTAGGTTCTTCAACCATAGGATCTTCAGTTGCTGGATTTTCAGTTGCTGGATTTTCAGCTTTAGGTTCCTCAGCTTTAGGATCTTCAGTTGTTGGGTTCTCAGGAGTAGGTTCCTCAGCTTTAGGATCTTCAGTTGCTGGGTTCTCAGGAGTAGGTTCCTCAGCTTTAGGTTCGTCAGCCATATTAGGGACTTCTGTTGGATTGTAAATTTCATTAGGGTTGAACACATCGTCACTCCAGTAAGAACCAGAAGTTTCGCCTTCAACTAAAGTATGGTCAGGACCACTGATATTATCGTCCCAATAAGAACCAGAAATTTCACCATCAACTAGAGTATGGTCAGGACCACTGATGTTATCATCCCAATAAGAACCAGAACCTTCAACATTAGTGTTATCAGGACCACTTACGTTATCATCCCAGTAAGAACCAGAACCTTCAACATTAGTGTTATCAGGACCGCTTACGTTATCATCCCAATAAGAACCAGAACCTTCAACATTAGTGTTATCTGGTGCACTTACATTGTCATTCCATACTGATCCGTCTGCTAATGAAAAATCAGGACCATTAGTGTTGTCATTCCAATAAGAACCTTCATACTCAGCTGCAGAAGCAGAATGACCACCAAGGATAAATAATGCACCTAAAGATACAGATGCGATGCCCACACTTAATTTTCTAATTGAATAAATACTTTTCTTTTTCACAATTATTCACCTCAAATAAATATTTATACATTCATGTTATTTAAGATATATATGTTTTGCAATATACAAAAATAGGGAAATGTTGTTTATTTTTATTATTAGTATTAACGAATTTAGTTGTACACCAACATTAACATTTATATATATACTTAAATGTAATTTATAAAAAACAATGAAAATAAATATTAACAGGAAATAAAAATTATTAAAGTTTTTAAATAAGCTGTTTTAGAAGGTATTTAAAATAAACGGAATGTATTCATGATATGTATTGATAATTCTATATTTGAAATAGGAATTATGATAAACATTACATGTATATCTAGTTTATTTATTATGAATTAAAATATTATAAATTTAAGTTATGCAACAATTTAAATGATGTTGTTTGAGATAAGAATAGCCGGAAATCAACACTGAATTTAATGTATGAATATGCATTTATGTGATTTAATATTCTTGCAGAATTATTAAAAAAAGAGGGCGAAAATTTAATGGAAAATTTATGACTTTTTAATATTTTTCTTGAAAATTAGTGAGAAATTGGACATGTTAAGAGAAAACATATAAAAGTAAACAAAAAAATCACCAAAAGAATATAAATTCTTTCAGTGATTTTGTCATACTATGCTTAAATTATTTTTCTTTTGTTGTTTTATAGTCTATTAAGTAAATACCTTCAGGTGTTACTTGATAATTTTTGACATTTTTTTGTGCAGCGACGATTTGATCGTTATAAGCAATGTAGCTACTAGGAGTATCTTTAGTCGATTGTTTAATAATTTCATTAGAAATTTGATGGCGTTCATTTTTATCTACAGTTGAATTTAATTTATCAATTAAAGATTCTACTTTTTCATTATGATAGTTGCCTTTATTAATTGTACCATCTTTTTTATAGGCTTGATTAAAGAAGTAGCCAGTATCACCACGTGGTATTGTTCCAAAACTATACATTGTAGCATCCCATTGTGATTTATCTTTTAAATAACCTTCAATGTCATCTACTTTTTTAATATCTATATCTACATTTGCTTTTTTAGCATCTGACTGTAATACTTGTGCAATTTTTGGTAACTCAGGTCGACCATCATAAGTTACTAAACGAATTTTAAGTGGATGTTTAGCAGAATAACCTTCTTTTGCTAATAGTTTTTTAGCTTCATTAATATCTTGTGATGATAGTGACGGTTCTTTAACAAATTTTAGTTTGTCATTAAATGGACCAGTAGCTGGTTTCGCGTATCCTTGATAAATATGTTCCGCAATCCCTTTTCTATCTATGATTTTGTCTAATGCTTGGCGTGTGTTTTGAGTCATTTTATCGCTTGTTTGGTTATACATTAATAGTGATGTTCTAAAGCCAGATTCTTTAGTGGTTTTTAAATCACTGTTACGATCGATGTCCTTAACTTTATCAACAGGTACGTCAGTAATTAAATCAACTTTATTCGATTCAAGATTACGTACTCGGTTATTACCATCTTCTTGATACGTCACTGTAATATGATTTAATTTTGGTTGACCTTGCCAATAATGATCGTATTTGGATAATGAGATTTTTTGTGATTGTTTATAATCTTTAATTTGATAAGGTCCAGTACCAATAGGTGCTTTGTTAACATCTGTTTTGGCATCAGTATCATATATTGCCATAAATGGATTAGCCAGTTCTGAAACTAGTTCAGGATACGCTTCTTTAGTTGTGATAGTTAAATGTTGACCCTTAGCTGAAATGTGTTTGATGGGTAATGAATATTTGACTAAGTCACTTTTGTTAATACTATTTTCTAGGCTGTTTTTCACTTTTTCAGCTGTTAATTTATGACCATTTTGAAATTTAATATTGTCTTTTAGTTCAATGTCTAATGTATTAGGGTCAGGTTGTTTATATGATTTAACTAATAATTTTTTAATATCTCCATTTTTATCTGTTTTAAATAAAGACTCTGCGGCACCAATTTTAACTGGAACATCTGTTTCATAAGGTGCGATGGATTTCGTCTTAAGTGGTAAAGACACATTTAAATCTTTATCTGAAGAATGGGATGAGCCACATGCTGTTAATGCTAATGTAGATGCGGCAAGTACGCTTGCAAATTTGAGGAATTTCAAAATAAAACACGCTCTCTTTCTATGTATTGTTCAAATAAATTCACAACTATTAGTGTAGAACTTTGCTACGTAAAAGTAAATATTTGTACATTTTCAATGGGTTGAAAGCAATACGATATCGTCATACACTTAAAGTAAACATATATTTAAAGAAGGTTAGAAAAATGAAACACTTAAGAACGAGTCAATATCAACTTGTAGTTGCATGGTTAACATTATTCTTTGTCGGTACTGACTTATTTGTTGTCTCTCCCTTGCTACCATCGATGACTGAGGATTTTGGTATATCGTCTCAACAAGCTAGCTGGATTGTAACGTCATTTGCAATTATTTATGCTGTGACAGCACCAATATTTGGTATAATAGCAGATCACTGGGGGAAAAAGCGCAATATTATTGTTGGATTGATATTATTCGCTATTGCTAATGGCATAACGTATATCTCTGGATCATACTTAACCATTTTGCTTAGTCGTATCTTTGCTGGGGGTTCAGCAGCAATGATTACGTCTTCTGTGTTTGCTATCACAGGTGACTTAGCACCTCAAAAGAAAAATGGTCTTTATTTATCAATTGCTACTTCTGGATTTTTAACTGCTATTTGGGTGGGTGCGCCTATAGGTAATCTAATTGCAAGTGCAACACATTGGAGAACAGTATTTATCCTATTAGCTATAAGTACAGTCATTTTAAGTTTGCTAAATAGTGCAGTACTACCTAATATTATTAAACAGATGGAACAATCTAATATGAATCTAATGGCCTTTAAACATATGGTAATTGACGTAGCTGTTACAATGTTTTGGGCGTTGGCAGTATATGGTGTCTACACGTTCTTAGGAACAATTTTCAAAAATGTAACCGGCTTAACTACTGTCATGGTAAGTATCGCCTTTACTTTTTATGGTATTGGCGCGTTAATAGGAAGTCTATCTGGAGGATGGCTAGCAGACAAGTTAGGTAATGATAAAGTCATTAAAATAGGCATGACGGCTTTAGGGATTGTGTTAATCATACTCAGTTTAATTATTAAAATGCCAGTGTTATTATTGCCAATGCTATCAATTTGGGCATTTAGTGGCTACTTAATATTTTCGGCGTATCAATCATTTATTGCTAAACGACATGCTGCATTCTCAGGCAGTGTCATGGCATGGAATCAAACTGCGATGTATGTTGGAATTACATTAGGCTCAATGATGGGTGGATATTTAATTAATCATCATAGCAGTCTACTATTTGTTTTATGTGCCATTTCAGCATTCATAGGATTACTGTGGTATCGACTAAAAGTGGCATGACTATGAAATGTTTCAGCATAATGAGAAATCAAAATAGAGTATAAATAGGTAGTCAGTAAAAGGGGGAGTGGGACAGAAATGAATGTTATATAACATTCATTTCTGTCCCACTCCCCTTTGTGTATTAGTTGTAAATAATATAACTTATGCATCGTTGTAATACGGATAAAAAAGGTATGTTAGACTATTTCCATATTTAACTTATTTACTAACAATATAATCTAATAATTTGTACATTACTTTTTTATTTTCCTTAGGAACTTCATGATTAAGGATGTCTTGAGGGGTTTGATTTAATACAGAATCAACTGCATAAGCAAAATCATTCGTCACGATTTCTTTAACTTCAAAAGGTCCTGGTTCAAAATGAAATTGCAAGCCAATCACGTTATCATTTAATAGGAAACCTTGATTAGTTAAATGATCACTTGAAAATAACAGTTCAGCATTGTTAGGAATTTGGAACATATCTTCATGCCAATGTAACGCTGTCAATGCTTTAGGTAAATCTGGAATAGTATCAGATTTAAGATAGACTGTATCCCAACCAACTTCTTTTACTGGTGATTTAGTTACAGTATACCCTAATGCTTTTGTTATTTGCTGAGCACCAAAACAAGCACCAAACATTGGCTTATGCTCTGCTAATAATGTTCTAATTAATTCTCTTTCTTTACCAATCCAATCATGTGAATCATTTGGACTCATTGGACCACCTAGAATAATAAGTAAGTCTGTGTCTTGAGCACTTGGTAAAATACCGTTATAAAAATAGGGATGATAAATATACATCTCATGTCCGTTGTCCTTAGCCCAATCACTGATAAATCCTGTACCCTCATTTGGCGTATGTTGCAAAACATTTATTCTCATGTCATCAACTCCATAAATTTATTACTATTTACATCATAAACTAATCTTAATGATTTTGTGAAAATAGTTTGTAAATCGTGTTGAATAGTGACAAGTTGAGTTGAATCATGCTACTCACCATAGTCATTTGAATCTCTATCATACACTATGGCTATCTCGCATGACAAGTTAAGAAATAGTTATCTTTCAACGGTTGTTTGCAATATGTCTATTGGTAACGTGACTAATATTTATTAACTTACTTTGTTAATAGCTGTTGTAGCACAACGGCTTGATTGTATTGTTCATCTTTGGCTGCATATAGTAATAACACGTGTTCATTATTGTTAACGATATCTTGAAGCTCTTTAAAAGCAGCCTTCTGATCATCATTATGACGTAACTCTTGTTCATACTTTTCTTTGAATGCTTGAAAACGTTGTGGGTCATGATTAAACCATTTACGTAATTCAGTTGTAGGTCCTACATCTTTTAACCAGTGATCTAACTGAGCCTTTTCTTTAGAAATACCTCGAGGCCATACTCTATCTACTAATACACGTACTACATCTTGCTCTTGGTTATGGTCATAAATGCGTTCAATATCAACAGTCATTGCTATCTTCCTTTCCAAATATAATTAATGTCTTACTATTAAGATTACCTAAAATAATAACTAAAAACATAAAAGTGATATAGAATATACTTATTAAGTTGAAAAGGGGGATAATAATATGACTCAATTCGATCATCTGATGGCACCACAACATTTTCAATACAAAAGTGGAGAAGTTGTGTTAAAGCAAAGTTACAAATTTATTTGTGATAATAGAATTTATTTTTCGGCAACGCAATTTAAAGATTTGCAACAACATTTATATGACTTAGAAGTAGATGTGTTATCATCGATAAATGACTTGGGAATGGCTATGGATTTTAATGATATTGACCATATTTATGAAGTTTTTATCAAACCTAAGTTACATCACCAACTACTTAATGACACATTGCCTTCATTTAATACAACTGCTGAAAATATAGCACAATGGTTGTGGGATGAATTTAATAAACACTTACCACAAGGTAGTCAGATGTATCAACTACAATTATTTGAAACACCACAACATGGTGTCTATCTTAATCAAGCAATGATGACTAAGTAATAAAATGGTTCTATAATAAATCGTACTGATAAAAAATTTAAAGTTATTTTCTATTAACACGATTTGTTGAATGTTGAATATGAAAAAAGAGGAGAGAGCATGCAACGATGCCTTCTCCTCTTAGTCTTCACTTACGCTTTTTTCTGTTTGCGTTTTGTTAAATATCTTAAGCCAATTGAAAATACAGTGAATCCTGTAAGTGTTTGAACAAGTGTTTTAATTAAACTATTGCTATTTGTAACAATATTTGAAGTGATAACACTAATTAAATAAAGTACAAATACTTGAACGTAACGTGTATTAACTTTCATGAATCATCCCAACCTCTTTTTTTAATTATTAAACTTCAACACTTAATCTTGGTACGAATGTTTCGAAATGAACATGGTTCATATCATAATCAAGTGCTTTAAGTGCTTCAATCATAGATTGTAAGAATTTAGTACCACCACAAATATAAACTTCTGGATTATTTTCTAAGAATGGTTTAATACCTTCAGCATCTAAATAGCCACTGTCATCTTTTAAGTGAGTGTATAGTTTGGCATTGTCATTTTGACTAGCAATTTGATTAAACTCATCTTTAAATGGTAAATGATTACTATCAGCTGCGACTTGAACCATTTGAGTGTCAGCACCTTTAGCCGTAGCCGCATCAAACATAGCAACCAATGGTGTAACACCGATACCTGATCCTAAGAATAATTGAGGTTTATCAGTATTTTCTAAGACGAATCCACCAACTGGAGCAGCTAAGTTAATCATATCTCCTTCTTTAACTTCATCATGTAAAATAGTTGAAACTTCGCCTTCGTGTTCAGTTGTTACATCACGTTTAACACCGAAAGTTAAGTGATTTTTATCGCCTGAAACGATTGAATAGTGACGTTTAGCTCTATATGGAAGTTTATCACTTGAAACATCTACAGTAATATATTGTCCAGCTTCAAATTGACTTAAGTCATAATCTTCTGACTCAACTGTAAATGATTTAATATCTTCAGATTCTTGTTTGATTTTAGTAACTTTGAAAGGTTTAAACCCAATCCATAGCATTTGATCATAGATTTCTTTTTCAATTTGAATAAAGACATCAGCAATTTCACCATACGCTTTAGCCCAAGTTTGAATAACTGGATCGTCTTCTTCTAGACCAGTGACGTCTTGGATAGCTTTTAATAAATTTTCCCCCACGATTGGATAATGTTCTTCATAAACTTGTAACGCACAGTGTTTATGAGCTACTGGCATAATGACAGGTTTAATCACTGATAAATTATCAATATTAACTGCTGCAGCCATTACTGCTTGTGCTAAGGCAGAAGATTGCATACCTTTCTTTTGGTTAGTTTGGTTGAACATATTTAAAAGTTCGGGATGTGCCTTGAACATTTTAGGATAGAAAATAGATGTAATTTCTGTTCCTTTGTCTTTTAATAATGGCACCGTTTGTTTGATAATATCTTTTTCTTGTTCTGTAAGCATGATACTCCTCCTTTAATCTGTTTAATTCAATTATTCTACTAAAAATTGTCATATTCAATTGTTTGAAACAAAAAAATATAATTATTTCTAAAAGTTTGATAATTATATGACATTTTTATTTATTTCCTTACTTTTTAGCAAAAATTGTATACAATTGACTAAATATACATTAAAAATAGGCTGTATTTGTCGAAATTTAACAAAGATATACTAAATAATGTACTATAAGATAAATGAATGGGTTTTGTTAAATCTACTATATAAAGACAAGCTATTTTTATATAGCAATTCAACATCAGCAAATTAAAAATATCAATAAGAGATATGATCAGATAAATGGTCATATCTCTTTTATTGTGCGCCCGGCATGGGTAATTACTAGACGGTGAAAGTCCGTTACAGGCTTGGTAGTAGGAACTGTTAGCGAAAGACAAGGGTGTCCATTGTGAAATGGAATCTGAAGGAAGTCGGACGCAAACACTCGCACTGACGAACAGAAATATCATACAAGGCTATGTGGAATGGATGAATCTGCAATACAAGATAAAGTCCGATACTACCCGAGTTCTATATAGTAAATGATGCAGTGGAATGAGTGGAAAGTGGTTACTCTTACCCGGGGAGGTCTCATCAGCGATAAAAAAATCGTAGTAATAACGAATGATGAGAAGTCAGCAGAGGTCATAGTAGGTAGAAATACTGAAGGACTGAACAATATTCATACAAAGTAAAGAATGGAGGTTAGAGATTTACAACGTACAGAATACAATTAATGATTGGCAACTCATAGAAAGATAAGTAGTGGAACGAAAAAGGATATATGAGTGCGTACAGTAAATCTTAGGTGAAATGAAAGAAATGTATCGTGAGTCTCCATCTATGATGGAGCTTGTTGTAAGAGAGAATAATATACAAAAAGCAATTAAGAAAGTGAAGAAAAACAACGGTGCACCTGGCATCGATGGCATGCGAGTAAGTGAATTAACATCACATTTCGCAAAATACTTTCCACAAATTAAACAAAAACTGCTTGATGGCACGTATAAGCCACAAGCAGTAAGAAAGGTTGAAATACCTAAATCAAATGGGAAAAAGCGCGTGCTTGGAATCCCTGTCGCAAGAGACAGAGTTATCCAACAAGCCATTAAACAAGTCATTGAACCTAGTATCGACCGTACTTTCTCAAAACACAGTCATGGCTTTAGACCGAATCGTAGTACAGGAACTGCACTTAAAGAATGTGCAACATACTATGAAGAAGGTTACTTAGTTGCAGTTGATTGTGATTTAAAACAGTGCTTTGATATGTTGAACCATGATAAATTAATGTATCTATTTGAACGACATGTTCAAGATAAAGCCATTTCTAAATTTATTCGTAGAAGCCTACAGGTTGGTGCAATCGACCTCAATGGTAATTATCGAAGTAGAGAAATAGGTGCACCGCAAGGTGGTGTTATTTCCCCGTTACTTTGTAATATTTATCTTCACGAATTAGATAATGAATTGGAGAAACGTGGTCATCGCTTTGTTCGTTATGCAGATGACTTCGTCATCTTTGTACGTACAAAACGAGCGGGTCAACGTGTCATGGAAAGTGTGACAAAGTTTATCGAAAAAGACCTTAAACTTATTGTAAATAGTGAAAAGAGCAAGGTAGGTTCTATCACACGTTTAAAGTTCTTGAGTTGTCTAATGACCAAAGTAAATGGCACTTATCGTTTCAGACCGACTATGGAAGCAAGAAGAAATTTAAAACGCACCTTAAGACGTCTAACGAAACGAAATAGACCAGGTGGAAATGATAATTTAATAATGTACACTTTTGACTGTTTAAGTATGTACAATCTGTAAAATTTAGAGATAATTTTATTGAGGTGAATAACAATGAAATTATCTTTAGATATAAATACAGATTATGAAGTTACAACTCTTTCAGATTTACCAAAATTAAAAATTGTTATGGAGAGCTTAAACATGAAAATTAATAAAAGTGAAATCGCAAGACAAATGAATGTAGATCGAAGAACAATAGATAAATATTTAAATGGCTTTAAACCTTCGGTTAATCGAAAAAAACAATCTAAAATTGATCCCTATTATGATTTAATAAAAGAATTGTTGTCTGAAGAATGTGAACAGAAATTCTTTTATAAACGCGTGTTATGGCAATACCTTAAAGATAATCATGGTCTAAATTGTGCGTATTCCACATTTAGAACATATATAAGAAAACATGATTTATTCAATAATTATTTTAAAAAAGGACGACAAAAGTCAACGCCTGTTGGAACAACTAGATTTGAAACAAAACCAGGTTGCCAAGCTCAATTTGATTGGAAGGAAGATATAAGATTTAAAACGAAGGATCATCAAGAGGTATCTTTAAATATTGGTGTTTTACTCCTGTCATATTCACGCTTCAAAATTATGCAAGTTACGATGAGTAAATCATTAGATGTATTACTTAATTTAATGGTTCAAGCTTTTGAATCTATTGAAGGTGTTCCAGAGGAACTTGTTACAGATAATATGAAAACAGTGATGAGTCAACCTAGGACTGAAACGTTTAGTGGACAAGTTAATCCTAAATTCAAACAATTCGCTGATGATTTTAATTTTAAAGTGAAGCCGTGTATAGCTGGTCGTCCTAGAACGAAAGGTAAAGTTGAATCCATTATGAAAATATTAGATGAAATTCATGCCTATCAAGGACAATTATACTTACATGAAATTCCACAATTTATTGACGAATTAAATGATCGTTTGAATTACTCAGTGCATAATGGGACAGGAAAAATACCAATTATTGAAGTAAAAAAAGAAAAGAGCTTCTTACAGCCATTACCCAATGTCCATGTAAGAAACTCATATAAAGTAGAACATAAATATTTGAAAGTCAATCGTTCGAATATGATTACATATCGCTCCAATCAGTACTCAGTTCCTGCTGAATACTATGGAAAAACGGTTGAAGTTCAAGTTTATGATCAACGTTTGTTTGTTTATTATAACACCAAATTAATCGTTGAGCATCCTATTACCCATCATAAATTAAATTATCAGCAACAACACTATTTAGAAACGCTAGCTGTCTCCTATGGAGACCATGATGATATTAATCAGCTGGCCTTAGATAATTTAAAAACGATAGGAGAGATGTATGATGAATAATATTACTAACTACCAACGTTTAAAAGATAATCTGTCATATCTAAAAATGAATCAAATGATTACTCATTTAGATGAAGTGATAGATTTTAGTATCACTAACGATTTATCATTTATTGATACTTTAATTAAATTGAGTGATTATGAAATCGCAGTTAAAGAAAAGAATATGATTGAATCAATGGTTAAGGTAGCAGCATTCCCTTTTAAAAAGGAACTGTGCGACTTTGACTTTTCATTCCAACCTAACGTCAATAAACAAGAAATCGTAGATTTTACTCATTTACGATTTATAGAAAACCATCAGAATATTGTCTTTTTAGGTCCAAGTGGTGTAGGTAAAACCCATTTAGCTACATCAATTGGTATGTCAGCAGCGAAAAAAAGAGTAAGTACGTATTTCATTAAATGTCATGATTTAATACAAAATTTGAAAAAATCTCAATTAGAGAATCGGTTAGAAAATAGACTCAAGCACTATAGTAAATATAAATTACTAATTATTGATGAAATAGGCTATTTACCTATTGATAGTGAAGATGCCAAACTCTTTTTCCAACTGATTGATTTAAGATATGAGAAGAAAAGTACCATTTTTACTACAAATATTAATTTCAATTTATGGAATGAAATATTTGAAGACCCTAAAATAGCTAATGCCATTTTAGATCGCATATTACATCACTCAAATGTCATAAAAATAACTGGGAAGTCTTATCGGTTAAAAGACCATTTTGTGAAAGTTGAAAAGACAGAATGACATTTTTGTACATTCTTAAACAATCATTTTTGTACATTCTTTTATTGACATTTACAACCAGGTACCTTTAAAGAGATTATATCAGAAATTAATCAAGTAACACGAGGGTGGATAAATTACTTTGGTAAAGGATTTATTACAGGTTTTGTAACGAAGTTACAATCATGGTTAAACCGACGCATTAGACAACTAATCCTCAAAAGATGGAAAAGAATAAAAACCAAATATAAGATGTTACGTAAGTATGGACTTGACCATAAGAGTGCAATGAAAATTGCCAATTCAAGAAAGAAATACTGGCGCTTATCATCAACGCATGAAGTTCATCGTGCACTTACAACAAAACGTCTCTACAAGTGGGGGTTAGAACCATTAACCCAACTCGCAGAGACGGCTTACGCAAGATATTGAACCGCCGAGTACGGAACCGTACGCTCGGTGGTGTGAGAGGACGGATAATCAAATAATGGTTATCCTCCTACTCGATGTTGAAATTAATTAGGTATAGAAAACGCAGAAAGTGTAAAGTTATTATAAAAATGTGAAATAAATCACAATTAATAATTGACCGTTATTTATATGCGTGTTACATTCTATATGTGAAATAAATCACAAAGTTTTATTTGATTATTAAATATGAAGGAATTAGTTAAAGTTAGAGGTGTTAATGGCACCTTAAAGATAATGAAATAGTAAACCATCAAAGGTTTAGACAACAATATTAAAGGGAGTTTTAAAAAATGAACCAATTTAAAGGAAATAAAGTAGTACTTATCGGAAATGGGGCAGTTGGATCTAGTTATGCATTTTCACTTGTTAACCAAAGTATCGTTGATGAATTAGTTATCATTGACTTAGATACTGAAAAAGTAAAAGGTGATGTGATGGATTTAAAACATGCAACACCTTATTCTCCAACAACCGTTCGTGTTAAAGCTGGTGAGTATAGTGATTGTCATGATGCAGATTTAGTTGTTATTTGTGCAGGAGCTGCTCAAAAACCAGGAGAAACACGTTTAGATCTAGTAAGTAAAAACTTGAAAATATTTAAATCTATTGTAGATGAAGTAATGGCATCTCAATTTGATGGTATTTTCTTAGTAGCTACAAATCCAGTTGATATTCTTTCTTATGCAACATGGAAATTCTCTGGATTGCCTAAAGAACGTGTTATAGGTTCAGGAACAATTTTAGATTCTGCACGTTTCAGATTATTATTAAGTGAAGAATTTGATGTGGCACCAAGTAGTGTTCACGCACAAATTATTGGTGAACACGGAGATACTGAATTAGCAGTATGGTCACATGCTAATATTGCGGGACAACCTCTAAAAGAAATTTTAGAAAAACACCCACAAGAAAAAGAAAAAGTGGCACAAATCTTTGTTCAAACTAGAGATGCCGCTTATGATATTATCAAAGCTAAAGGTGCCACATATTATGGTGTAGCTATGGGCTTAACAAGAATTACCGAAGCTATTTTTAGAAATGAAGACGCTGTATTAACAATTTCTGCTTTATTGGAAGGAGAATATGGTCAAGAAGATTTATATATTGGCGTACCTGCTGTCATCAATAGAGGTGGTATTCGTAATGTTGTAGAAACACCATTAAATGAAGAAGAACGCACTCAATTTGCGCACTCAGTACAGACACTCAAAGATATTATGTCAAAAGCTGACGAACTAAAATAATTAGAAAGTCGTCATCTACCAAGACTTAATATAAACCATACCCCATAATGAGAGACTATTTGATACACTGATGTATTTCAAATAGTCTCATTTTTATGTCAAAAATGACTTGCTAACAAACCAAGTTGATATAGTAAATTTTAGACGAAGTAACAAATTTTGAATTTGTTTTAGAGAAAATGACAATGCGTATCGTTATAATAACGTTTACAATAAATGTTAAAGGTGACATCAGTGATAAGGTTATGATGAACTATAGAATTTTATAATATTTAGGAAAGGTGTGTTGTAGTAATGTCGACAAAGATAATTATGGATTGTGATCCAGGGCATGATGATGCTATAGCCTTAATTTTAGCAGGAGCCGCAAACAGTACATTAGATATATTAGCAGTAACTACGGTTGCTGGAAATCAAGCAGTAGAGAAAAATACTACGAACGCGTTGAATGTGCTAGATATAATGGGACGTGATGATATTGATGTAGCAGTTGGAGCAAATCGACCGTTGATCAAAGAAGCAGCATTTGCAGCTGAAATACATGGTGAAAGTGGCTTAGATGGACCAACACTTCCAGATAAACCAGCTAAAGAACCACTTAAGCAAGCGGCTGCCGATGTTATTATTCATCATGTTACAACTAGTTCAGAGCCAGTGACTATCGTTGCGACGGGCCCTTTAACGAATGTCGCGACAGCATTAATTCGTCGACCTGACATTGCAGATAATATAGCTTCTATCACTCTAATGGGCGGTGGTACGTTTGGTAATTGGACACCTACAGCAGAATTTAATATATGGGTAGATGCAGAAGCTGCAAAACGTGTTTTTGAGAGTGGTATACGTATCAATGTCTTTGGCTTAGACGTCACACACCAAGTCTTAGCAACTGATCAAGTGATTGAGCGCTTTAGTCATATAGATAACGATGTTGCACAATTTGTCGTAGAATTATTACGCTTTTTCAAATCAACTTATAAAAAATTTTTTGATATGGACGGCGGACCTATTCATGATGCATGTACAATTTTATATTTATTGCATCCAGAAGTATTTACAATGCAACATGTGAATATTGATATAGAACATCAAAGTGACTTAACTTATGGCACCATGTCAGTAGATTTAAATCGTGTTACTGGTAAAGCTGCGAATGCTTATTTTGCAACTGAGGTTGATGTGGAGCAAGTATGGAATATTATGGAAGAAGCGTTACAGACATACGATAAACAATAACATAATAAAATAATGACTGGATGACAGCTTGGAACGAGTGATGTTTCGAGCTGTTGTTCTGTTTGTACAATTTGATTCTATGGCGGGTCATGTTGGCAAGGTGATTGCCTATGTATCTTGATAGATGTATTGTCTTGATTAATAAATGACATTAACTATAGATAGTCATTATGAATACTGCTAAAATAGGTTTGTTTTGATTATAAGAAAAAATTAGTTGTTTATATGGAATGTACATATAAATATAAAAATTTGAAAGGAGCAAATATGAACAACAAAATAAAAAATGAATGGTTTAAAGACCCTAAGACCAATATATTAGCAGGTATCGTCGTTGCACTAGCATTAATACCAGAAGCGATTGCCTTTTCTATCATTGCAGGCGTGGATCCGATGATTGGTTTATATGCTTCTTTCATTATTGCAGTCGTTAGTGCCTTTGTAGGTGGAAGACCAGCTATGATATCAGCAGCAACCGGTGCGGTAGCGTTAATTGTGACACCACTAGTTAAAGACTACGGTCTGGATTATTTAATTGCTGCGACTATTTTAATGGGAGTCATTCAATTAATACTAGGCATATTTAAAGTGGGGCAACTTATTAAATTTATCCCCAATTCTGTCATGATTGGTTTCGTCAATGCCTTAGCAATTATGATATTTATGGCACAAATTGAACATATTTTTGGTATTTCAATAGATACATATATTTATGTCATAGTAACCTTACTTATTATTTATGTATTGCCACGTTATTTTACAGCTATTCCCGCACCATTAATCGCGATTATCATATTGACCATTGTATCCATGACAACAGGTTCTAATGTACATACTGTAGGCGATTTAGGTGATATTAAACGTACATTACCGCAATTAGTTATTCCTAATGTGCCTTTTAATCTGGATACCTTAAAAATTATTTTACCTTATTCTGCGTCAATGGCTATTGTCGGCTTAGTTGAAAGTTTATTAACTTCAAAATTAATAGATACGGTCACAGATACATCAAGTAATAAAAATAGAGAATCACGTGGTCAAGGAATTGCTAATATTTTTTCCGGTATGTTTGGTGCTATGGGTGGGTGTGCCATGATTGGCCAATCGATGATTAATGTGCGTTCTGGAGCTACTACAAGATTATCAACATTGACAGCAGGTACAGTCTTGATGTTTATGATTATTGTGTTAGGAAACTTTGTCGTTCAAATTCCTATGCCAATCTTAGCTAGTATTATGGTAATGGTGTCAGTAGGAACATTTGATTGGAAGTCATTTAAATATTTAGTTAAAGCGCCTAAGACAGATGCTATAGTGATGTTATTGACTGTCATCATCGTACTTGCAACACATAATTTAGCTATAGGTGTGGTGATTGGTGTTATTTTAAGTGCTTTATTCTTTGCTACGAAAATTTCACATATAAAAGTGGATAAACATGTAGAAGGTATGGATATATACTATTACTTGAGAGGACCAGTATTCTTTGCATCAGTTGAATCGATAATGAAGCAAATCGATATACATGAACAAGATCGTACAATCACACTTGATTTTCAACAAGCAAAATTGTGGGATGATTCAGCAGTCAATGCAATAGATACTTTAGTGGATAAATTAAAACTTCAACACAACACAGTTTATGTCATCAACTTAGATGAACACAGTCAAAGTATGATTAAAAAGTTAAGCACCATAGATGAAGCCTCTATATTATAAAGTCACATAACAACTTCAACGTATAAATACAAAGCTAGCAGAAGGATTACCCTAATCCCTCGCTAGCTTTTTTGTTGTTTTGTAGATTGATTTTAGCCAGTAGTACCTTCGTGTACGATTTTAATTGTTTCATTAATATGCAAGTTGGAATCTACGACACGACTTTTAAAAGAATTATATCTGCCTCGCTTCCCCAAACAATACTAATCTACCTAAGATTTATTAAAGACATCTCCATAGACGAAGTCATCGTCTTTTCTTAACGTGAAGTAACCAAAAATGCCAGCGATACAAATGATGATGGCAATAACGAAAAATGTTGGTTGATAGCCAAGATGGTCTCTTAAGATACCGAGTGGGCTAGATAATATGACTTGACCGATTTGTGCAGAGACATTGTAGCCAATCATGTAAATAACTGCAGATAATTTTGTATCAAAATGTAATGTAATATAACGGAACATAGGTAAGACAAAAAATGGTATTTCTAAAGCTTGAAACATTTTAATCACTGAAGCACTGTACGGACTTGAAATGATACTAGATACCCCAATACGTATAAACATAATTGATACACCAATCAATATCGTTCGTTTGACTCCAATTTTGTGCATAATTAATGGAACAACACCCATCATTATAGCTTCGAAAAATACTTGAATTGAATTAATTGTGCCGTATGCTTTATGGCCTAAACTAGCAGATGAAAATAAGTCAGTATAAAATTCAGGAAACATTTGTTGTTCAAAAATGGTATAAAACGACCAAGAAAACATAGTGAAAATAATAATTTTCCAAATATCTTTAACTTTTAATAAAAAAAGCATCGATGTTATAGACGGAACCGGTTCCATATAACCTGAACTATTCCCCGAATCATTACTTGTTTGTGGCACGGTTTTCCATAACGAAAGAACAAGTAAGAGTACTAGACCAAGGACAGAACCTAACCAGAAATTTAAGTAAGGATTAATATTAAAAATAAAACCAGCGATGAGTGCCACGATAGCATAGCCAAATGTGCCCCAAGCACGAGCTTGACCATAATTAAAGTGGTAAGTTCGACTCATTTTTTCACTAACAGCTTCGAATAAACCTATAGCCGCTAAAAATCCACTTGATAAGAATATAGAACCAACAGCGATAGCGAGCCCAAATGTATGTTGAATTAAAGGAACAAAGACCCATATAAAAAAGGGTGCTACTAACGTAGATAGGCATGAACAGACAATTAATAGTCCACGCTTTAACTGCAATTTATCTTGAATGACGCCATAAATGAAGACGAAAATCAATGTGACAAATGAATTAGTTGTAAAGATTAAACCTACGTTACTACCATTCAAACCCAAACCTTGATCTTTAGAAGTTAACCAAATTTGAAAAAATGACCACCATATACCCCAAGATGCAAACAATAGCATCAATATCAATGATGTTTGAATATAAGATTGTCTACTTGTAGCAGTCTTCATCTTATGACTTTGCATTATCCCACCTACTTTTAAAAGTTAACAATATCTTAAAGATATTAACCTCTTTTACAGGCTATAGCAATATATTTTTACTGCGAACTGTTATTGTTATCCATTTTGTCATAATTAATAACTTAAAAAATTCAGAAAGAATAACTACGCATTATAATGAAAAAGTTAGCAAATCACAATGATGTACATCGTCATCACATGAATATGTGTTCAAAGCATGTACATCGGTGTGATGTCTGATGATAAATTAGGCTTAGGTGCTCAAGGGAGGATCATATATGGATGTGGACAATCAACAAATACTTAAAGAAATTGCATTGAATCCAACCATTCAAGGTAAAGAGCTTGAAACAATTTTTGCATTATCTAGAAGACAACTCGGTTATCGAATTCAAAAAATTAATATTTGGTTAGAAAACGAAGGCTATCCAAAATTAGAACGAACGAGTCAAGGTAACTTCATTGTGAGTTTAGAAGTGATTAAATTATTTAAACACGAACACGATACGCAAGATTTAACGGATCCGGTGAATCAAATATTTAGTATCGCTAAGCGACGTTATTATTTAATGTTGATGCTTTTTAGTAAGGAGAATGCATCATCTTTAAATCATTTTGCTATTGATTTACAAGTGAGTAAGAACACGATTATTCATGATATTAATTACATTCGCCAGTACTTACAAGATCAAGGCCTAAAACTTAAATATTCTAGGAGAAATGGTTACGAAATGATTGGTGATGAAATTGAAATACGTCGTTTTCTTTTTAAATTAATCAATCAACGTGATGATTATGAACTTACTAAGAGTGAGATGTTGAAAGCATTAAATTTAACCTTTGAAGATATAGATGTTCAAAAAAAGAGGTTGAAAGATGTCGAGCAATTTTTGAAAAGTCGCTTTATTGATAAATCACTGAGTGCATTACCCTATGTATTAAGTATAATTCAACGACGCATTCATGATGGTTTGATTGTTAATCCTTTGAACATAAACTATCAATATTTAAAAGATACTAAAGAATATCAAGCGACTGAGATTATTACACAGCATTTTACAGATATTCCAGAAGCAGAAAAATTGTATCTTACGTTACATCTATTATCTACAAGTGTACAATGGGTTGATTTAAATGATACGCATAGCTTACCTGAATTAGAAGCGGCAATTAAACAAATGATTCATTACTTTGAGCAAATTACCTTCATTAATATAGAAGATAAAGCCAAGTTAACACAGCAGTTGTTATTACATTTAACACCCGCATTTTATCGTATTAAATATAATTTAACTGATCGTGATGAGTTAGTTGACCCACTTCAAGGTAACTATCAAGAGCTATTTCACATGGTGAAACAAGCAAGTACGCCATTAACTGAATATTTAGGTAAAGCATTACCAGATAATGAATTATCCTATCTAACGATGTTATTTGGTGGCAGTTTGAGACGCCAAGATGAAAATTTTGAAGGGAAAATTAAAGCCATTATTGTTTGTACGCAAGGGACATCGGTATCACAAATGATGTTGTACGAACTTCGTAATTTATTCCCTGAGATGATCTTTTTGGACGCTATTTCATTAAGAGAATTTGAAGATTATGCGCTTGATTATGACATTATATTTTCACCGATGTTCGTCTTAACACATAAAAAGTTATTTATTACTAAGGCGTCACTATCAGATGTGGAACAACGTAAATTACGCAAAGAAGTTATGAAATTTATTAACAAAGAGTCTGCTGATATTGATAACGAAATCAATAAATTAATGGCACTTATTGAACGCACAACAACAGTTAATGACATTAGTGAACTACGCGAAGGGTTGGAAGATTTTATCGTTAATTTTAATTCTTTAACTACGATAAACAGTTCAATCTTAACGAATAATCGTGAATTAGATTTAGCAGATTTAATACCAGCCAGACATATCAGAAAAGAATATAAAGTTCGTGATATCAATGATGCCATTACTAAAGCAAGTGAATCATTAGTTAGCAATCATTTCATTAATCAAGACTATATAACAGAAATGCAACAAGTATTTGATGATTCATATATGGTGATTATGCAAAATATTGCTATACCTCATGCCTACTCTGAAACAAATGTACATAAAACGGCAATGAGTATGTTGATATTACAAGAACCAGTGATAATGTCTGATGGCACACCTATTCATATCATTGTGCCAATAGCTGCTGTTGATAAAGTTGCACATTTAAGAGCACTATTACAGCTTAGAGATTTAGCTCAAGATAATGAAGCGGTTGACAGAGTCATACACAGTCGTAAAAATTCTGAAATTAATACTATTTTAAAGGAATTTTCTAATAAAGAAATGAGGGAGTCTTGATGTCACAACCATTAATTCAAAAAGAAAATATTTTACTGAGCTTACAAGCATCAGACAAAGGGGATGTATTATCGCAGATGTCTGATTTGCTTAATCGTAACGGTTATGTCAAAGAAACGTTTAAGCAAGCAGTCATTGATAGAGAACATGAATTTGCAACAGCTTTACCAACGCAACGATGTTCTGTAGCCATTCCACATACAGATGTTGAACACATTAATGAAAGAACGATTGGTGTAGCCATTTTGGAAGATGAAGTGCCATTTGTGGAGATGGGCACACTTGATCAAGAAACAAATGTCAAAATTGTCTTTATGTTAGCGATGGATAAAGTGGATGATCAATTATCACTATTGCAACAATTGATGCAAATTTTCCAAAGTGACGACAAACTAGAGAGTATTCTTCGTGCAACAGACACGACAGAATTAGCAGCATTAATTAATCAGTATTTAGCACATAAGTAAACACATAAAAAATAATTAACTAAATGGAGGAATTTAAAATGAAACAAGTATTAGTAGCATGTGGAGCAGGTATCGCAACATCAACAGTAGTGAATAACGCAATCGAGGAAATGGCAAAAGAGCATAATATTAAAGTAGACATTAAACAAATCAAAATTACTGAAGTAGGTCCTTATGAACAAACAGCAGATTTACTAGTAACAACTGCTATGACTAAAAAGGAATACCCATTCCCAGTTATTAATGCACGTAACTTCTTAACTGGAATTGGTATTGAAGATACTAAAAAGCAAATCTTAGAAGAATTACAAAAATAAATGAGTTTCTAAGATGACACAGACAACGTTCAACGCATACAGATATTTATATGAAATTTGCATGTAAACACAAATTGAAAGAACATATATTCATTTCTCAGAATAGGGAGGGTTTAACACATGACATACTTCACTGATTTTATTAGGGGGTTCTTAGATTTAGGTGCAACGGTTATTTTACCAGTAGTTATTTTCTTATTAGGTATCTTCTTTAGACAAAAAGTAGGTGCGGCATTTAGATCAGGTTTAACTATCGGTGTTGCATTTGTTGGTATCTTCTTAGTTATTGATTTATTAGTTAAAAACTTAGGTCCAGCAGCGCAAGCAATGGTTAAAAATTTAGGGGTGAGCTTAAATGTTATTGATGTAGGTTGGCCAGCAACGTCATCAATCGCCTGGGCATCATCTGTCGCAGCTTTTATTATTCCTTTAGGTATCATAGTCAATGTTGTTTTATTACTTACAAAAGCAACTAAAACAATGAACGTAGATATTTGGAACTTCTGGCATTACACATTTATGGCGGCGATGGTTTATGCCATTTCTGGTAGTATGTGGCAAGCACTATTAGCAGCAGTCGTCTTCCAAGTGATTTGTCTAAAAGTAGCAGACTGGACTGCGCCGATGATGAGTGAATTCTTCGACTTACCAGGTGTTTCTATTGCAACTGGTAGTACGATTTCATACGCACCAGGTATTTATTTAGTGAAATTATTACAAAAAATCCCTGGTATCAATAAATTAGATGCTGATCCTGAAACAATTCAAAAACGTTTCGGAGCATTTGGCGAATCTATTTTCGTAGGTCTTGTCTTAGGTTTAGGTATTGGTTTATTAGCAGGATATAACGTTGGAGATGTCATCAACTTAGGTATGTCAATGGCAGCAGTAATGGTGTTAATGCCTAGAATGGTTAAGATCTTAATGGAAGGTTTAATGCCTGTATCAGAATCAGCAAGAACTTGGTTAAACAAACGTTTTGGAGATCGTGAAATTTACATTGGTTTAGATGCAGCGGTGGCATTAGGACATCCTGCTGTCATTTCTACAGCGTTAATTTTAGTACCAATCACAGTATTATTAGCAGTTATCTTACCAGGTAACCAAGTGCTGCCGTTTGGTGACTTAGCAACAATACCATTCGTTGTAGCATTTATCGTTGGTGCAGCTAGAGGTAACATTATTCATTCTGTCATTGTAGGTACGATTATGATCGCAATTTCATTATATATTGCAACAGACGTAGCGCCAATTTTCACAGATATGGCTAAAGGAACGAATGTTCAAATGCCTAAAGGATCTTCTGAAATCTCTAGTATTGACCAAGGTGGTAACATCGTTAACTATATTATCTTTAAAATATTTAGTCTATTTAATTAGATATCGAGGTGTATGTGATGAAAGCTTTAGTAAAGACAAAAGCAGGACATGGCAACTTAGAACTTCTTGATAAAGAAGTAGCAACACCAGTAGATGACAAAGTAAAAATTAAAGTACATTATGCAGGAATTTGTGGCACAGATATTCATACCTATGAAGGACACTATAAAGTGAATTTTCCTGTGACATTAGGGCATGAATTTTCAGGAGAAATTGTTGAGGTTGGTGACGATGTGACAGATTTCAAAGTTGGAGATCGTGTCACTTCAGAAACAACATTTTATGTATGTAATGAATGTGAGTATTGTCAGATGAAAGATTATAACTTATGTAACCACAGAAAAGGTATTGGTACGCAAGTAGATGGTGCATTTACCAATTATGTTATCGCACGTGAAGAAAGTTTACACCATATACCTGATAATGTGTCCTATCAATCAGCAGCAATGACGGAACCATTAGCATGTGCTTACCACGGTGTTTCTAAGATAACAGTGAATCCTGGAGATATTGCGGTAGTTATGGGGCCTGGACCTATTGGCTTGTTAGTAGCGCAAGTGTTGAAAAGTAAAGGTGCTAAAGTCGTTGTGACAGGTTTAGATAACGATAAAGTTCGTTTAGACAAAGCACAAGAACTGAATATGGATTATATTGTGAACTTACAACAAACAGATTTAAAAACATTCGTTAATGATATAACTGATGGTTACGGTGCAGATGTCGTTGTTGAATGTTCAGGTGCAGTACCCGCAGCATTACAAGGTTTAGATATTTTACGTAAAAAAGGACGCTATAGCCAAATTGGTATTTTTAAAGAGGCTGAAATTCCATTTGATTTAGAAAAAATCATTCAAAAAGAATTAACAGTAGTCGGCAGTAGAAGTCAAAAACCTGCTGATTGGGAACCGTCTTTAAAACTAATGGCAGACGGCTTAGTGGATGCAGAAGCATTAGTGACAAAAGAATTTTATATTGATGACTGGGATAATGCGTATCAACACTTGAAATCAGGTGAAGGTATTAAAGCGTTACTGAAGCCACTGGACAATTAAGTAGAGGTGAATAGATATGGTAGAAACAATGTTGGAGTTTATGCTTGGACCATTTAGACAAATTACGAATTTTTATATGGATCATTTGTTGATTAGTAACTCTGTAGTGCTTTCTGGTTATGCCGCAACAGTATTCTTTAAAAAGAAAAAAGTTGCGAATTAACGCTAGAGTGAGGTGATTGACGAGTGAAATCTTTAAATTTATATGATGTTGAAGATTTGAGATATGAAGATAGCGAGCAACCAACGATAGTCAATGATAATGACGTGCTAATTAAAGTGAAAGCTACTGGAATTTGTGGTTCTGATACATCACGTTATAAAAAACTGGGTCCCTATATCACTGGTATGACATTTGGTCATGAATTTTCAGGTGTAGTGGAAGAGGTCGGAGAAGCGGTGACACATCTGAATCCTGGAGATAAGGTTACAGGTTGTCCTGCAATGCCTTGTTATGAATGTGATTACTGTTTAAAAGGAGAGTATTCACGCTGTAAATCATTATATGTGATAGGTTCCTATGAGCCAGGATCGTTTGCTGAATTTGTTAAGTTACCAAGTCAAAATGTCTTGAAAGTACCGGGTGATGTTGATTATGCAACTGCAGCTATGGTTGAGCCATCTGCTGTTGTAGCACACGGTTTTTATAAAACAGCCATACAACCTGGCATGACGGTAGCTATTATGGGATGTGGTAGCATCGGGTTGCTAGCCATTCAATGGGCACGTATCTTTGGTGCTGCAAAGATTATTGCTATCGATATTGACGACCATAAACTAGATATTGCAAAAAAATTAGGTGCACATCAAGTTATCAATTCGCTTGAAACAGATTTAGAAACATTTATTGAAACACACTATCGTGATCAAATTGATGTCGCCATAGAATCATCTGGAGCCAAGATAACCATTGGACAAATTCTAACACTACCCAAAAAGGGTGGGGAGGTACTGTTATTAGGTATTCCATATGCAGATATAGAGATTACAAGACAGCATTTTGAGAAAATCTTACGTAATGAACTGAGTGTACATGGGTCATGGAATGGCTTATCAAGCCCATTTCCAGGAAAAGAATGGCATGCGACGTTACATTATATGCAAACAAAAGATATTAATGTAACACCGATTATTTCACATTATCTACCATTATCTGAAGGTCCAGTAACATTTGATAAATTAGTTAATAAGAAAGAAAAATATGACAAAGTGATGTTTGTCGTTAATGACTAACATCATTTGAATGTAAACATAGCCAATTGATTTGTTGTAATGCTACGACAAGTTAATTGGCTATTGTTTTGAAGGAAACTAAAAAGAAACGCTAACTAATAAGATGTAGTATTTCATTAGTTAGCGTTCTAATATATTTAATTAAATATTTGTGTATTAATGTCATTAGCAACTTGATCAAAGTTACTACATGATAAGGATATGTAAAGCTTAATTTTAGGCTCGGTTCCGGACGGTCGTAAGGCGATAAATCCCTCTTTAAAATATATTTTAATGACATCTGCTCGTGGTAACGTAATCTTTGAAGCTTTCCCGTTTGAAGATTCAGTTCTAACGCCAGTTAAATAATCTTCTATAGTAGTAATGGTTAAACCGTTAATCTGATTAGGCGTAGCATTTCTAAAATTATCCATGATAGTTGCAATTTTTTCTTTGCCAGCTAATCCTTCAAAGGTATGAGAAAATAGTTTGTCTTCATGCATTCCAACTTGGGCATAAATATCATTAAGTTCATCTTTTAACATGCGATTGTTATTTTTTAATTCAGCTGCGTATCTAATTAATAAAGGAACGATTTGCACAGCATCCTTATCTCTAACAAATGCTTCAGCTAAATAACCATAGCTTTCCTCGTAACCGAATATAAAGTTAGTTTGCTTATCAAGTGCTCTAATTTCTTCGGCAATATATTTGAAACCAGTCAATACTTCTTTTATAGCAACATTATGATAACGTGCTAATGATTTGGCCAACTCGCTACTAACAATCGATTGAATCATTAAACGGTTATTTAAATGAGCTGTTTGTTTGATACGATAGTTTAATAACAAGGCACCAATTTGATTACCATTAAAATAATAAAGCGTACCATCAGCATCTCGTTCAACTAGTCCAAATCTATCAGCATCAGGATCGGTACTAATCATGAGATCTGCTCCGATATCATTGGCTATATCAATTGATTGATCAAATGATTGATGATCTTCTGGATTGGCACTTTTAACTGAACTGAAATTTGAATCTGGTATACATTGTGATTGAACTAAAGTGTATTGTGTGAAACTTAAATCATCTAGTAATGTAGGTACAATAGGTACGCTTGTACCATGTAAACTAGTAAAAACAACTTTTAAATTAGATTGTGGTATATGATCTGTTAACTTGATTACTTGTTGAATATAATGTTGAGTTACACTATTATCTAGCGTTTGAATAAAGTCATTATTATGAGTCGTAACTGAAGTTATATCAATAGATAGTGGATCACCAATTTGATCAATGTAGTTACTAAGTGATTCTGCAATCGTTGTGTCTATTTGCGCACCATCGGCCCCATAAACTTTAATGCCGTTATAATCTTTGGGATTGTGACTAGCTGTAATCATAATTCCAGCAGAAGCTTTCATATATCTCACTGCAAAAGAAAGCTCGGGTGTTGTTTTATATGTATTAGGTAAGTAAACAGTGATGTCATGTGACGCTAATATTTGAGCAATGAGTTGGCTAAACTCTGGAGATAAATGCCTTATATCATAATGAATAACGACACTTGGTGATGTTGCTTGTTGTTTTAAATATTGAGCCAAACCTAAAGCGACCTTAGCAACTGTATACTTATTTAGACGTCCTTCACCTAAGCCAAATTTTCCTCGAATACCTGCCGTACCAAAACTAAGTTTAGTTTGGAAACCTTCATCTTGCTCTTCTTTAGATTGTTGTTGAAAGAACGATTTAACAAAACTGTCATTTATTTTTTCTAACCAAAGTTGTTTCATATTATAGAATCCTTTCACATAAAAGCAATGGAAGTTAGTAATTTCTTATAACTAATACTGTCATTATATAATATAATTCTTCAATTTTACATATGATTGGAGATATTAGCTATGCTAGTTGCTTAAGAGATTAACATTTTAAAAGATGAGTAAAACTTAATGTTTCTTAATTTGATAACAAGATTAAAATATAATTGAAAATACATATAAAAATGGAATATTAATTTAAATGAGTATATAATAAAAATGGAATTTAGCCATTAATGTTAAAGGACAACTTAGAATATTATTGGAGCAACTTTGAGAAATATTAAAGACATAATGGGGGATATAAATGAATTATATACTTATTGAGCAGGAACAAAATAAATTAACACTTAAATTTGAGCAAACTAGTAAATCAGTCGATAAAATTTACATTAAAAATGAATATCAGTCATTAACATTTTTACCTAGTAGCCATGACGCTAACTATTTTGAAATTGATTTAATAAATGTGTTACATACATTTGAACATTATTCTGGGACAAAGATATATGTCATTATTGAAGAGTCAAATGATATCATAACAACACAAAGAAGTATTAATGTTAAAAAAGATCATTTAAAAGTGATAAACTTAGCACCGATAAATCAAAGAGGTTTATACATTAATCCATACATAACAAAAAATGGACAATTCCATCTTGTATTAGGCAAAGAATTAGCTTTAAGTACTTTCTTTTCCAAAAGACATATCAATAAAGTGAAGTTCACAAATTCTGAAGCCATTATTGATGGACAATTTTCTTTAGTCAATGCAAAGTTACAGAAAGCATCACTTATGATTAAAAGCAGACTGAGTGATTATTTAATTGAAGTACCAATGGAAAAAGTTGTTAACATTTATGCTAACTCAAAAAGCGGTGTAACAAAATTTAATTATAACGTCGATATTTATCAATCATTAATATCATTTTTGCAGTTTCACTTAGATAACGAAGATGTGATTGATGTTTTCTTAAATATTGATATCGAAGAACTATTAAACCCAATTCAAATTAAAGTAGGATGTCCAAGAATCATTGCTGAATATATATTGAAAGGTGAAATAATCACAGAATATCAAGGTGACATACGTTCTGCTACACCGTATTTTACTATGAAAGGTAAAAATTTATCATTTCATATTAATACTTATGACATTGATAGTTATCAAACATATTTACAATGTTTGAGAGATAATACAGTTAATAAAAAACAAAGTGATGTTTGGATTATTGGTGAACGACCATACAAAGCACAGGAAAACGGCTATCACTTCTTTAAATATATGAGAACAGAACATCCTGAGCTAGCTGTATATTATGTCATTGACAAAGATTCCAAAGAACGACATAAAGTTGAACCGTTTGGCAATATTATTGATTTTGGTTCAGCTGAGCATTTTAAGATGATGTTGCAAGCTGATTATATTTGTACAACACATTATCCAGAATTAATCTATCCAACGAATAGTAAAATATTTGAGCAGAAGATTACAGCAACGAAAGTTTTTCTACAGCATGGTGTACTCGGAACTAAAAATTTATCGGGTATTTATGGTAATCAGTTGAAAAACTGTAATTTAGACGTCTTTATTACGAGCTCACAACGTGAGAAAGAAATTGTGGTCAAAGATTTGAAGTTTGATGCTGAGCAAGTAAAAGTTACTGGTTTAGCACGTTTTGATAGTTTATTTGAGCAATCAACCACTGTAAAAAATCAAGTGCTTATCATACCGACATGGCGTGATTGGCTAACAAGTGCTGATCAAATACGTCAATCTGAATACTTATCTCGAATGAATGCGTTGTTAAATAGTGACATAATTAAACGTTATTCTCATCAAGGACTACAATTTGTTTTTTGTTTACATCCGAATATGCAACCGTTTATTGATTTATTTGAAGTGCCTGATTATGTGAAAAGTATTAGACAAGGAGATGTAGATGTTCAACAATTAATTAAAGAAAGTAAATTAATGATCAATGATTATTCGAGTGTCGGTTTTGACTTTAGTTTCTTAAATAAACCAGTGATTTATTATCAGTATGATAAAGATCGCTTTTTAGGTAAGCATCCGTCACATATTGATATCGAAAATGAATTGCCAGGTTTCATTGTTAATAACCAACAAGATTTAGAAATGAAATTACAAGAAATGATAGATCATCATTTTGAAGTGCCAGCAATGATAAAACAACGTGCATTAAACTTTTATAATTTTAGAGATCAACAAAATTGTGAACGTATTTATCAAGCTGCAATATCTTACAATAAGCCATTAGTTAATAGCAAAGTAAAACATAATGTCATCACAGCTCACTTATATAAAAGGTTTCAAAAGTTACCACAATATTATAAGTTGATGAAAAAAATGAATGCATTGATAACAAAAGTCGTACCTGTTCAACAAGATTTAATTGTTATCGAAAGCAATGTAGGTAAATCAGTGAGTGATAGTCCCAAAGTCATTTATGATGCTTTGAAAAGTTACACTAATAAATACCGTATTGTTTGGGTAACTAATGTTCAGTATCCATTTAACGATGAACGTGTGATAACAGTTAAGCGTCTATCACCGGAATATTATTATTATTTATCACGTGCGAAATATTGGATTAATAACCAAAATTTCCCAACCTATATGAAAAAACATAAAGATACCATTTATCTTCAAACGTGGCATGGTACGCCTTTGAAGAAAATGCTCAATGATGTTGAACATTTTAAAGGACGCACTGATGACTATAAAGAACGTGTAAATCAAGCCATTAAAACATGGGACTATTTAGTATCACCAAGTCCCTATGCGACACAATGCTTTAAATCAGCATTTAACTATAAGAAGGAAATATTAGAAGTGGGCTATCCAAGAAATGATATGTTCTATAATACTGATGACCGCTTTGTTACGGAAAAACAATTAGAAGTCAGACAACGACTTGGTATTGCAAAAGATAAAAAAGTCATTCTTTATGCACCAACATTCCGAGATGATGAAGTGAATAAAGCTAAGAAGCATATCATTAATTTAAAATTAGACTTAGCTAAGATGAAAGAAAACTTAGCAGACGATTATGTTTTATTACTTCGTCCACATATCATAATTAGTAATGCGTTGCGTATTGATCAAGAGTTACAAGATTTCGTTATCAATGTAGGTAAATACAATGATATTAGCGAACTATATTTAATTTCTGATATATGCATTACTGATTACTCATCAGTGATGTTTGATTATGCTAATACTAAACGGCCATTATTATTTTTCACTTATGATTTAGAACATTATAAGAATGATTTAAGAGGGTTCTATTTTGATTTTGAAAATGAGGCACCAGGCCCTTTATTGAATACTAACGAAGCATTAATTGATGCCATAATTAATATTGAGCAAGTAAAGAAAAATTATAAAGATAAATATCAAGATTTTTATCATAAATTCTGTACATTTGAAACAGGAAAAGCAGCGCAAGACATTGTGAAAAGAATTTTTGAATAATAAAATAAGACCAATCTCCACTACCATTTAGGAGATTGGTCATTAACATAAAAATAATCATTTAACATCTTTACCATATAATTCTTGTTTGATTTTAGTAGTTGAAATACCTTCTGTACGATTTAAATAAATGACTTCACATTTATCTTTTAAGAAGTCAAATTCACCTTCCCAGTCATGTCCCATTACGAAGACATCGACATCATATTTATCAACATCAGTTTCTTTTTGACCCCAATTATCTTCCGGAATAACTAAGTCTACATAACGAATTGATTCTAACATCATTTTTCGTTGTTCAAAATCATAGTAAGATTTTTTGTTTTTAATTTGATTAAATTCATCAGTAGAAAGTGCAACAATGAGATAATCTCCCATTTCACGTGCTCTTCTTAGTAATTCAATATGACCATAATGTAATAAATCGTAAGTTCCATACGTAATTACTCTTTTCAATTGTCATCCTCCATATTTGTTATACAATTATTATAACTATAACATATCTGGCATCGATTAATCATTTTATAGTATCATTTAATAATAAATTAATATAAAAATATAATGATTTAATCTATAATAGAATAAGGTTGGGAATTTAGTTCAGTAATAATGTTTGCAAGGTGATACAATTAGTTTATTAAAGTTAATTGTCTAAGTTTTTTAAGGAGAATGAATATGATCACAAAATATCTAAAGAAGATTTATACACGTGTAGTCAGTGCTATATTTAAAGCTGAATCGCATTTTATTAATAAAAAGCTCATTTATTTTGAAAGCTTTCATGGTAAGCAATTTAATGATAATCCAAGAGCATTATATGAATATTTGAAAGAAACATCAGACTATAAATTGATATGGGGAGTAAAAAAAGGACACGAACAGATTTTCATAGAAAATGATGTACCTTATGTTAGAAGATTTTCATTAAAATGGTTATTAGTTATGCCAAGAGCAAGTTATTGGATTATTAACACAAGAATACCAGCATGGTTTTATAAATCTTCTAAAATTAAATACCTACAAACTTGGCATGGAACACCTTTGAAAAAAATCGGTTTAGATATTCAAGATGTCCATATGCCAAATACAAATACTCAACAATATAGAAAGAATATTGTGTTAGAAAGTGAAAGATGGGATTATTTAATCTCACCTAATCAGTATTCTACTAAAATATTTAATCAAGCTTTCAAAGTAGATAAAAGCAAAATTATTGAAACTGGTTATCCAAGAAATGATAAACTAGTTAACAAACAGTATAATGAAAGTTATATTAATGAAATAAAGAAACAATTAAATATACCTAAAAATAAGAAAGTAATCATGTACGCGCCTACTTGGAGAGATGATGAATATATTACAAAAGGGTCGTATAAGTTTAATGTGAGTTTTGATGTAGATAAATTGCGTCAGGTCATTGGTGATGAATTTGTACTATTATTAAGAATGCATTATTTAGTAACTACTAGAGTAGATGAAAATGACAACTTTTTAAAAGATGTATCTGATTATACAGATGTTTCCGATTTATACTTAATAAGTGACATATTAATTACAGATTATTCATCTGTGATGTTTGATTATGGTATTTTAAAGAGACCACAAATCTTTTATGCATATGATTTGGAGAATTATGATCAAAATCTAAGAGGTTTTTATTTAGATTATTATAAAGAGTTACCAGGTCCCATTGCAAAAAATGAAAATGAATTATTAGATCTTTTAAAAGAGAGTGGGAGTTTGAAAGAACGATACAATGAAGAAATAGAAAGATTTTATAATGAATATTGTTATACTGAAAATGGGAAAGCAACACAAGATGTAATCAAAACAATAATTAGTAATAGTTAGAATTTTGAAAGAAAAAATCAGTGTCACGTTATCAATAAATAGACTAAGTTATCTAATTTAGAGGCTTGGTCTATTTTTATTTTTGATATTAAATATTATTCAGATACGAAAATAAGTTTTGATTAATGAATTTAAGCATAGAAGTATGGTTTGGATAGAAATAAAGCTTGATTAACCAATCAATATATTTTTGAGTGTAATATAAAGTTTAAAATGCTAGAATGTATGTATATTGCCTATAAATATTTCAATAAATATGATAATAAAATTAGTAGAAAATGATATTTTGCAAAATATAATAAAAGTGGAGGGGATTCAATGAAATATGCAGGTATTTTAGCCGGAGGTATAGGATCTAGAATGGGTAATGTCCCTTTACCTAAACAATTTTTAGATTTAGATAATAAACCTATCTTAATACACACACTAGAAAAATTTATTTTAATTAATGAATTTGAAAAAATCATAATAGCCACGCCTCAACAATGGGTGACTCATACAAAAGATACCTTGAAAAAATTCAAAATATCCGATGATAGAATTGAGGTTGTTCAAGGTGGTGCTGATCGTAATGATACAATCATGAACATTATCAATTTTATAGAACAAGAAAAAGGTCTTAATGATGAAGATATCATTGTGACTCATGATGCGGTAAGACCATTTTTAACTCATCGTATTATTAATGAAAATATTACTGCAGCGATGGAATATGGAGCAGTGGATACAGTTATAGATGCTATTGATACTATTGTAACTTCTAAGAATGATGAAATAATTGATTCGATTCCTGTTAGAAACGAAATGTATCAAGGGCAAACACCACAATCTTTTAATATTAAATTATTGAAAGAAAGTTATAACCAATTAACTAACGAACAAAAAAGTATTTTGTCTGATGCTTGTAAGATTATTGTCGAAACAAATAAACCAGTTCGCCTTGTCAAAGGAGAATTATATAATATCAAAGTTACAACTCCATACGATTTAAAAGTAGCTGATGCAATTATAAGAGGTGATATTACAGATGATTAATCAAGTATATCAATTAGTAGCTCCTAGACAATTTGAAGTAACCTACAACAATGTTGATATTTACAGTAACCATGTAATAGTTAGACCGTTATATATGTCTATATGTGCTGCTGATCAAAGATATTATACAGGTAGTAGGGATGAAAATGTCTTGTATCAAAAACTTCCTATGTCATTAATACATGAGGGTGTTGGAGAAGTGGTTTTTGATAGTAAAGGAATTTATGAAAAAGGGACAAAAGTTGTTATGGTTCCAAATACACCAACAGAAACTGACGAAGTTATTGCAGAAAATTACCTCAAATCTAGTTATTTTAGATCTAGTGGATATGATGGTTTTATGCAAGACTTTGTATTTTTAAATCACGATAGAGTTGTAACCTTACCTGATGATATTGACTTGAGTATTATTTCATATACTGAACTTGTTTCAGTTAGTATGCATGCAATACGCAGATTTGAAAGGAAATCGATTAGTAATAAGAATTCATTTGGAATATGGGGAGATGGAAATCTGGGTTATATTACAGCAATCTTATTAAGAAAATTATACCCAGAATCTAAAATCTATGTTTTTGGTAAAACAGATTATAAATTAAGTCATTTTTCATTTGTTGATGAAGTGTTTTACATCAATAAAATACCTAAGAATTTAACATTTGATCATGCATTTGAGTGTGTAGGTGGACGTGGTAGTCAATCTGCAATTAATCAAATGATTGATTATATTTCACCAGAAGGAAGTATAGCTCTTCTGGGCGTAAGTGAATTTCCAGTAGAAGTAAATACGCGTTTAGTATTAGAAAAAGGCATTACATTAATAGGTAGTAGTAGAAGTGGAACAAAAGATTTTCAAGATGTTGTTGATTTGTACGTACAATATCCTGACATTGTTGAAAAGCTTTCATTATTAAAAGGACAAGAATTTGAGATAGCCACAATCAACGACTTAACAGAAGCATTTGAATCAGATTTATCAACATCATGGGGAAAAACTGTCTTGAAATGGACTATGTAAATAGAAAAGGATGAATACGCATTGGTTAAAAGTAAGATATATATAGATAAAATCTATTGGGAACGCGTTCAATTATTTGTTGAAGGTCATAGTGAAAACTTAGATTTAACAAAAAGTAAATTTGTATTGAGAAACTTAACTGAAACACGAATATTGAAAGCAAATGATGTCAAAATTGATGATAATAAGTTTGTATGTCGATTTAACGTTGCCATTTTAGATGATGGTTATTATTTACCTCAAGATAAATATTTATTAGTAAATGAGCAAGATTTTTCATATATTGCCGAATTAAATCCAGAAGTGATTAATGATGCTTATCAATTGTTAAAAGAAGATGAGGAAGAACAATACAATGAAATAGAAACGCAAAATGGTAAAATCAATTATTTATTACAAAGCTATCTAAAAGAGTTTAAGAAAGGTGGTAATTCTAAAAAAACGATATATACAATAACGCCTGAGATTTCTAGCGATGTAAATGAATTTGTATTTGACGTTAATGTAACTATGCCAAAACCTAAACAATTATTTATTGTAAGAAAATATAAAGAAGTGAATAAAAAAATTAGAAAATATTCATTTAATATCAGAAAATTTGTATTTCAAACAATTTTTAATACAACTAAGTTCTTCCATTTGAAAAAAGGGAAAACGGTACTTTTTACCTCAGATTCAAGAGGAACAATGTCAGGGAATTTTAAATATATTTATGATGAGATGCTAAGACAAAATCTAGATCAAAAATATAATATTCATACTATTTTCAAAGCAAATATAACCGATCGTCGTGGTCTGATTGATAAATTTAGATTGCCATATTTATTAGGAAAAGCTGATTATATTTTTGTTGATGACTTTCATCCCCTGATATATACAGTTCGATTTAGACGATCTCAAGAAGTTATTCAAGTATGGCATGCGGTAGGTGCATTTAAAACAGTAGGATTTAGTCGTACAGGAAAAAAAGGCGGACCATTTATTGATTCACTAAATCATCGTAGTTATACAAAGGCATATGTTTCTTCGGAAACGGATATACCATTTTATGCTGAAGCATTTGGTATTAAAGAAAAAAATGTTGTACCAACAGGTGTTCCACGTACTGATGTTTTATTTGACGAGGATTACGCGAAGTCTATTAGAAGAGAAATGGAAGATGAATTACCAATAATCAAGGGTAAAAAAGTTATATTATTTGCCCCAACATTTAGAGGTAATGGACATGGTACTGCACATTATCCATTTTTCAAAATAGATTTTGAGCGTCTAGCAAAATATTGTGAAGAACATAATGCAGTTGTATTGTTTAAAATGCACCCATTTGTTAAGAATCGATTGAATATATCTAATCAACATCAAAAATATTTTGTTGATGTTTCTGATTTCAGGGAAGTAAACGATATTTTGTTTATAACTGATTTATTAATTAGTGATTATTCATCATTAATATATGAATTTGCAGTATTTAAACGACCAATGATATTCTATGCATTTGATTTAGAAGATTATATTACAACTAGGGATTTTTATGAACCGTATGAATCATTTGTTCCAGGAAAAATTGTACAATCATTTGATGAATTAATGGATGCTTTAAATAATGAAAATTATGATGAACAAAAAGTTGTACCTTTCCTTGATAAACATTTTAAATATCAAGACGGTCGTTCAAGTGAACGTTTAGTAAGAGATTTATTCGGTAGTTAAATATAAAATTAAACAATTATTTTTCTTAACTTTACATTTAATATATTAATTCTATTTTAACAAACGATTATTTTTATTGTTTTATTAAATTATAAAATACAATATTTAAAAGGGGCTTATTATGAGTATTATATTTGTAACCAGTAGGTTAGATAAGGATCATGGTGGATTGACAGCATCATTATTAAATAAAACTAGAATTTTATATGACTACAATAAAATTAAGTCTAAAATTCTAACTTTTCATGCTGATCAAAATTTTAATAATATAAAAAATGAAATACAAAGACGTTATGAGCTTGAAAATAAGACTGATATTTTAAATATTAATGAATACTTTAGAGAGCGTGGTTTAAAATATACAACAAATAAATACTCAGTTGATATAAGTGATTTAACAAAAGTGAAAGTAAATGATTCTACAACTGAATTTTACAATAATGGTATCAAAAGATTAGAAATTAAATATAAAAATAATATACTTACTGAAGTTAAGCATTTTACAGACAATAGTATATGTTTTAAAAAAGATATTGTTGATCACGATGGTTTTTTATACTGGACAAGTTTTTATATTGATGCAAAACTTTCTAGACAAATTTTTTACAGAAAAGATGGTTCAGCATTTCAATCAAGAGAATATGATTCTACAAATAATAAAAAAAACATTAAAAATATAGTATTATTTGATGATTCTATATTAAGATTCAATTCTTTTGATGAATTTAAGACGTATTTTATTGAAAAATTTATTGAGGATAGATGTACATATATTATTGGTGAAGCTAGGGCACAAGATTCAGTTATTTTAAATATTAATGACTCAAGAGTTCGAAAAATTTTTATGACTCATAGTATTCATGAAAGGCCTGATACAAAAATAATTCGTCTAGGTAATAGGAAAGTATTAAATAATTTGAATAAAATCGATGGTCTTGTATTGCTAACAAACAAGCAAAGAGGAGACATAATTAAACGATTTGGTGAAAGAAACAATTATTATGTAATTCCACATTCAATTGAAATACCTAAAGTAGTAACCAAGAAAGACCCAAATAAAATTGTGATAATCTCTAGGCTACATGAGGAAAAACGATTGGATCATGCAATTAAAGCATTTAAAAAAGTGATTCAGAAAAGTCCAGATGCCAAGTTATATATTTATGGAGATGGTGATCAAAAAGAATCATTACAAAATTTGATTAATAAATTAAATGTACAACATAATGTAAAACTAATGGGTTATACAAATAATACTAATGAAGTGCTACAAAGCGCTACATGCTCAATATTAACATCTAAATATGAAGGATTTGCGTTAGTTATACAAGAGAGTATAGCAAATGGAACACCTGTAATAGCATATGACATTAAGTATGGTCCTTCAGATATGATTGATAACGAGAAAAATGGATTTCTAGTTTCGGATGGTAATATAGATGAATTAGCTGCAACTATAATCGCTTACTTAAATGTTTCAAATAATAAAAAGAAAAAGTATTCAGAAGAAGCAGTTATAAAAGCCAAGTCTTTTTCTAATGAGCGTTTTGCAGAGTCATGGTTGAAATTATTTGAAGATTTAAAATCTCCTAAAATAAGAATAGAACCTCAAGTGAGATTAACAAAAGTTGAAAGAAATACTTTGTCAAAAAATAATTTTAAAATAGAAGTTGAGATGGAAATTAATAACTCTATAAATGATATAACACCTAAATTTTGGGGAACATTTTATAATAGATCAACTATAAATAATGAAGGTATTAAAAATAATACAAGAGTAGAAACTACTGTAAAAAAAGTAAGACAAAATATATATATAATTGATTTTTATTTTAAAGCTAATGAATTTCAAAAAAATGAAATATATGATGTATTTTTATCAATGCAATATGATTCTAACTATTTTGACTTGCGAATTGGTAATCAAAGAAAAGATATAAATATTGAAAAAATTAAAACTAGAAGAGTTACTCCATATTTTACTCAAACTTATGATAATTTAAGTTTTAAGTTATAAATTCTTTATAACTAGATTCAATCTATAAACCAAGGGAGTTTAATATGACAACTAAACAATTAATAGCTAGTGCTGTAACAGTGATGACTATGCTTACGACTGCCAATTCAGCTCAAGCAGCAGAAAATTATTACTATGATGGTATGCATAGTCCAAATGATGCACAGGCATTGTCTAAAGCTAAAAAGATTAGTAATCATGATGTGACTATCTCACATTATGGTTATGCTAATAAAACACCATACAAGGCTGTGGGAAGAGTTTCTAATAATGATGGTTGGAAAGGGTATGGCAAAGATAGTATGGGTACAGGATTTGTAGTTGGACCACATACTTTTTTAACCAATGGCCATGTCATTGACCGTAAGAATGGACAACCAGCTGCAGTGAAAGAGATTACTTTTGATATGAATCGTGATGGTAAACACATCCCGTATCGTTTTCATGCTACTAAAGTTATTAAAGTACCCCAACATGACATTGCAATTGTATATACTAAAGAAAATTTAGCAAAATACGTTCAACCGTTAAAATTAGCGTCTGATAGTCAAATTAATCACCTTAAATTTAATGATCGTTTATATTCATTAGGTTATCCATGGCAATTTGATGGTAAAAAAGACGATAATACCAAAGCATATTGGAATAAATATCGAGTATTACAACGTTCTGGCAATGGAACAGAGATTCAAATTAAGGATAAATTCCGTTCAGGTGCGTCAGGTTCACCAATGGTTAATAATAAATACCAAGTATACGGTTTACGCACTTATGGCTACAATTTACGAGGTCATTCATCAGGAGAATATGCTAAACAAGAAGTAGCAGGCGGAGAAGCTTTAAATGGTTTTGCTGGAAAATATATAAAAGAAAGAATTAAGTAAAGATAATGCAAAAAAGATGTCCAAAATAAATTGGGCATCTTTTTTATGACCTACTTTTGGCTAAAATGTGTCAATTTTTAAAATAGACTAATATACTCAGATAATTTTGCAAGAGGACATTTAATGTCCTTTGAAAATGTTTTAATAGAAGTGTAATTAAATAGCGCTCTTTTTAAAAGGTTCCTAAATAAATTGTACTGATGTTTGGGAAGTAGGCAATAGAATAATCAAATGATTAAGTTATAGCAACTGTTAAATAGCGCTTGAATAAACAATAGGGGGAAACATTATGTTTAAGCAACAAGTTAATCATGACCACGTTACACAAAGTAGATATTTTGAAGAAACGAAGAGGATATTAAACCATGAAAAGACTTTGATTCAAGAGCAAGGTTTCGGATTAATATGTTCTGAACAAGCCATTCAACTTATTGCGGAACAAATATATGTTTCGACTGAAAGTGAACAACAAAATCAACAAATCATTTCGAACTTTTTAAATGAATATATTACTGATGAAATGATTTATGGCAATCTTCAAGAAGGACATGTTATTAATATTGATGCTGATGATGAAGACATTATGTTTTATTATTAACAATGACAAAAGAGGGTGTATGCTTCGTCACATACATCCTCTTAGTCATTATTCAGTATAAGTTTTATGTATTTCTTCTAATCTTTGAACAAAATCATCAATATAACTTTGAGGTCCTAACATTTTAGCTAATGGTGCAAGCTGATAAGCAATATAATAAGCATCAAACTTAGTGCAATTAACTAATACAGTTACTGAAGTATCGTTATGAGCAACTAATTTCTTTATAGAATATTGTTTTTGAAATTGATGCCAAATTGACGTATCTATTTCGAATTTGAAGGGCTCTTGTATATTTGTTTGATTAAATTTAGAACTAAGCGTATCAACAGCAATGATATTTCTCATCGCTATATTATAAACCTTTTTTTCATATTCATAACTAAACCAATAATCGAAGTGCATATATAAAATGGATAAAGGTTTAACAAATAATTTCTCGTTTTTAGTAGTCATTCTAATGTAATGTTGATTAGAAATTGCTTTTTGAATGGTCATAAGAGATGTTCCTGGTAATAAATCTGTTCTCACTTTAAAGCTATTAAGCATCTCTTTAAGAATATTTTGATCTTCAAGCTTGGCACTAGCAATATTATCTAAAAATAGTTTGTAAATATCATAATGTAATATAGGTGTTAAACTTTTTATTTTAATTAACAAACTTAAAATACCCAAACTATTTTCATGGTTAATATTATTAACTAATTGGTAGCCATTTAATACCCTATTGTAAATAATTTTAGACTTCTGACTTCTCCAATATTCACTTTCGTAAAAAAAGTTATTAATAGTTGTAATATCTCGCTGAATAGATTTGTCACTGACTTCAGTTAATGTTTGTATATTATTTTTATTAACAATGTTCCCATTAATAAGCAAAGTTAATATATTTAATATACGTGTTGATTTATCCAATTACGTCTCCCCTTCATCCCTTTTGTTTATACACAACTAAAAAATAAGGTTTTTTAATAAATAAACATATAGATAATTTATATCATACTTTAAAGATAAATAAAAATGGTGGACACATATTGTCTATGTCAAAAATATTGTATTGCTATATAATAAAAAGTTATTTATATTTGGGGTATCAAAAGTTGGAGGTTATGCAATTATGAAAAAAGTAAGTTTGATAGCGACAACAACATTAGCAGGGGCATTATTATTCACATGTTTAGAATCAGAGCACGAAGCAAAAGCTGCAGAAATAAATGCAGATCAAGCTAAAAATGCGGCAGTAAATATTTCTAAGGGTTATACAGAAGCAGGTAAAGTATCATTTAATAAAGAATACACTGATGAAGGAAACTTCTATAGATTTCAATTTAATGGTGAAGAAGATAATGGAGTAGGATTTATTGATGTATATAAAGACGGCAACACAATTAAATATTCAACTCCAAGAAGTGGTCCATATGGTGAAAAAGTAGTACATGGTGACTTCTTAAACGGACAAAATGCAAATACAGCAACTTCAAACAACCTACAAGCACCAACTAACAATGCTCAAAACCAAACACAAGCACCAAATAATAACGCTCAGAATCAAGCACAAACTCAAAACAATATGCAACAACCAACAAACGTCGAACAAGCACCAGCAGCACACATGACAGAATTACCAGCAACTGGGGAACAAGCAAGTAATTCAACATTTATCGCTGTCATTGCATCAGCATTAATGGCAGTAGGATCAGTATTAACATTCAAACGCTTGTCGAAAAATAAATAACACAATAAAGCAGTACTTGCCGTAATATATGCAAGTACTGCTTTTCATTTACGCATTCATTTATTTAGTGCTTTTATCTATATCAAGTTCTGTAAGATAAGTTGGGCGTGCTTTGCGGAATAAAAATTCGCCATGACGAATTGAAGCGAGACATTCAACACGACGTCGTTGAGCCTCAAAGACATTTGGCGCATCAAGCACAATAAAGTTAGCTGGCTTACCAGCATCCAAACCATAGTCATCTTCAATTTGCATTAATTGTGCACCATTATACGTAATTAAATCAAAATTGCGAGGGAAATCTTGTTCTCTCATTAATTGAGTTGCATGTAAACCATTATCTAAAATATTCATTAGGTTACCTGAACCAGCTGGATACCATAAATCTACAATGGAATCTTGACCGAATGCTACATTAATATCATTATCGACAAACTCTTTAACACGTGTTAATCCACGACGTTTTGGATACGTATCTTGTCGTCCTTGTAAATATAAGTTTTCAGTAGGGCATGCTACAAAATTTAAGCCGGATTGTCTAAATAATCCCATCATACGAAAGGCATAAGCATCATCAGCTGAACCGAATGAACATGTATGTGAAGCCGTTGTTGATTGACCATAGCCTTGTTTCATTGCCTCAGCATTTAATTGTTCTAAGAAACGAGCATCGGCATCATCCGTTTCATCGCAATGTACATCGATCAATTTATTATATTTAATTGCTAGTCTAACAATTTCTTTGACAGCTTCAGCACCATCTTGAGGGCTCCACTCGTTATGAGGTATACCACCAACACAATCTGCACCTAATTGTAATGCTTCTTCAACTAGATCGCGTCCTGTTTTACCATCCTCTTTAAAGGAATACATCCCATTTTGAGGGAATGCTACTACTTGAATCGTAATATTATCTTTTAATTCATCGCGTACTTCGATAGCAGCTTTAATACCAGTCAAGTTTGGATCAGTGCAATCAGTTTGAGCACGAATATATTGCGTGCCATAGCTAGCAACATCTTTAATTGCTTGGCGCATTCGTGATTTCATCTCTTCTTTTGTTGTGCCTTTTTTATAATCGTTCCATAAATCAATTGCTTCAAATAAAGTACCAGACTCATTTTTGATATTTGGATCTTGCCCAGTAAAGTAATAATCTAAATGTAAATGTGAATCAACATAAGGTGGTAATACTAAAGCACCTTCTAAATCAATGACTTCATCAGCTTCTTTTAAATCATTACCGAACTCGACAAATTTGCCATCTTCAATGAGTATCTCTGATACATCAGGATGTTTATAAATCGTTGTATTAATAAATTTTTTTGACAATTATTATACCTCCATTACATGTTTTTTTCCTACATCACTACCTTAATGCTATTAATACTCTGTTGCAATGGTTACACTTTACAAAAGTCACAGTCAAATTTAGTCAAAGTATTAAATGTTAATTAATTCACAAACTATAAAATTTTCAACTTTTTAGCTTATAAAAATTAAAATTGTCAGATGATTATGATAATTATATGACATTTGCTGTTAATGTATTTAAATTCTAAATAAATTGTATACACTTGGTTTAAGGAGGGAATCAATATGATAAATAAGAATGATATTGTAGCAGATGTAGTAACAGATTATCCTAAAGCAGCGGATGTCTTCAGAAGTGTTGGAATTGATTTTTGTTGTGGTGGTAATGTCACAATTGAGAAAGCTGCCGAAGACAATAAAAAGGTTAATTTAGACGGTTTAATGGAACGTTTAAATGAAATTGAAAATACTAACTCGAAAGGTTCGTTAAATCCTAAATATTTAACAGTACCTTCTTTAGTTCAATATATACAAGCGGCTTATCATGAGCCTTTAAGAGAAGAATTTAAAAATTTAACACCATATGTGACAAAATTGTCTAAAGTACATGGTCCAAACAATCCATATTTAGTAGAGCTTAAATCAGTTTATGACACGTTTAGAAAAGGTATGTTAGAGCATACTGAAAAAGAAGATGACGTTGATTTTCCTAAATTGATTCAATATGCCAATGGCGAACAAGTAGATGATGTTCAAGACATTATAGATGATTTAGTGAGTGATCATAATGGTACAGGTGAATTATTGGAAAAAATGCGAGAATTAACATCAGATTTCCAACCACCTGCTGAAGCTTGTGGCACATGGCGTTTAGTATATCAAAGATTAAAAGACTTAGAAGCATTTACACATGAACACGTACATTTAGAAAATCATGTCCTATTTAAAAAAGTAAGTTAAATGTATTATTAATATTCAAGTTATAACATGTACAAATTTATATATGATAATAACTGTATATAAAAGTTCATATTAAGACGATGTAATGAAGTGTTGTATTTTATGACACTGTCACTATGTCGTCTTTTTTATATGAATTATTCATGAAATGTACATGTATTGTTGTGATAAAATAAATATATTAAAAATCACTGGGGTGTTATGGTGTTATCTCTAACTGTGTTACTACTTGAAAGAGTAGGCTTAATAATCATTTTAGCTTACGTATTAATGAATATACCTTACTTTAAAAACTTAATGAATCGTAGACGTACATGGCGTGCGCGCTTACAATTATGCATCGTGTTTAGTTTGTTTGCCTTAATGTCAAATCTAACTGGTATTGTTATTAATCCGGACCATAGCGTTTCGGGAAGTATTTATTTTCATTTAAATAACGATGTATCACTAGCCAACACACGTGTGTTAACGATTGGTGTTGCTGGTTTAGTTGGCGGACCATTTGTTGGTTTATTTGTAGGTATTATTTCTGGTGTCTTCAGATTATATATGGGTGGTGCAGGTGCTGAGATTTATTTAATTTCATCACTCTTTATTGGGACCATATCTGGCTACTTTGGTTTACAAACGCGTAAATTAAATCGTTACCCAAGTATTGTTAAAAGTGCTTTTATCGGTGTACTGATGGAAGGTATACAAATGTTAAGTATCTTAATATTTTCGACAGATAAAGCATATGCCATGGAATTAATTTCATTAATCGCTATACCTATGATTATTGTTAATAGTGTAGGTACAGCTATATTTATGTCGATTATTATTTCAACATTAAAACAAGAAGAACAAATGAAAGCTGTACAGACGCATGATGTTTTACAATTGATGAATCAGACGTTACCGTACTTTAAAGAAGGTTTAAATAAAGAATCTGCTGAACATATTGCAGTTATTATTAAAGATTTGATGAAAGTATCAGCAGTTGCTATCACAAGTAAACATGAGATTTTGTCGCATGTTGGAGCTGGTAGCGATCATCATATTCCAGAAAATGAAATTATTACGAGTTTGTCTAGAGATGTTTTAAAGTCTGGACAATTAAAAGAAGTGCATACGAAAGAAGGCATTGGCTGCAGTCATCCCAACTGTCCTTTATGTGCAGCAATTGTTATTCCATTAGAAATGCACGGCGCAATTATAGGTACGCTGAAAATGTATTTTACAAACCCTAATGATTTAACGTTTGTTGAAAGACAATTAGCTGAAGGGTTAGCTAATATATTTAGTAGTCAAATCGAATTAGGTGAAGCTGAAATGCAAAGTAAGTTACTCAAAGATGCTGAAATTAAGTCACTGCAAGCACAAGTCAGCCCACACTTCTTCTTTAATTCGATTAATACGATTTCGGCACTGGTTAGAATCAATAGCGAGAAGGCGCGTGAGTTATTGTTAGAGCTCAGCTATTTCTTTAGAGCCAATCTCCAAGGTTCTAGACAACATACCATTTCTTTAGATAAAGAACTTAGCCAAGTTCAAGCTTATTTATCTTTAGAACAAGCCAGATATCCAGGGCGATTTAATATCCAATTTGCTGTCCCAGAGCATTACACTAAAGTATTAGTGCCACCATTTTTAATTCAAATATTAGTTGAAAATGCCATTAAACACGCGTTTACCAATCGTAAGCAAGGGAATAATGTTAAAGTTTCAGTTATAGAGGAAGATGAACAGCATGTACGTATCATTGTGGCGGATAATGGACATGGTATTGCCAATGACAAGTTACATTTACTAGGTGAAACTTCTGTTGAATCTGAATCAGGAACGGGTAGTGCTTTGGAAAACTTGAATTTACGTTTAAAAGGACTATTTGGCATACCAGCAGCATTACAGTTTAACTCAACATCAAGCGGTACCACATTCTGGTGTGTACTTCCTTGTGACAAACAAGAGGAGGAAATGAAATGAAAGCATTAATTGTCGATGATGAACCACTAGCACGCAATGAACTTGGTTATCTACTTAATGAAATTGGTGGTTTCGATGAGGTTAATGAAGCGGAAAATGTCACAGAAACATTGGAAGCATTATTATTAAATCACTATGACATCATCTTTTTAGATATTAATTTAATGGATGAAAACGGGATTGAATTAGGCTCTAAAATTCAAAAAATGAAAAATCCTCCGGCCATCATTTTTGCTACAGCACATGATCAATATGCTGTACAAGCGTTTGAATTGAATGCGACAGACTATATTTTAAAGCCATTTGGTCAACAGCGCGTAGAACAAGCAATCAATAAAGTAAAGACGCAACAACAAATAACAGGCAATCAATCAACACCTAAAGTTGAGGCCGTGTCTGGAGATTTTGAACAAAGTTTACCTGTAGAAATTGATGATAAAATACATATGCTCAAACAAAAAAATATTATAGGTATTGGGACACATAATGGGATTACGACCATTCACACAACCAACCATCAATATGAAACGACAGAGCCGTTAAATCGTTATGAAAAACGTTTAGATCAATCACATTTTTTACGTATTCATCGTTCTTATATTATTAATAAAAAACATATCAAAGAAGTACAACAATGGTTTAATTACACCTATATGGTAATTTTGACAAATGGGGTTAAAATGCAAGTGGGACGTTCATTTATGAAAGAATTTAAGGCATGGGCAGGTCTTGTTTAGGGTTACTTTACAGTAATCCTTTTTTTTATGCATTTTAGCTATGAAATTTTGTATTTCAGCAAAAATACGACGCAAAACAAAAGATAGACACTATACTGTAGATAAATTAAACGTAGGAGGCAATGGTCGTGAAACAAAAAATAGACGAATCAAAACCAGCCCATTTTTTATATCAATGTATAGTTATAGGATTGGTACTATTAGTATCAAAAATAATTGAGTCATTTATGCCAATACCTATGCCAGCGTCAGTGATAGGCTTAGTGCTATTATTTATTTTATTATGTACAGGTATTGTTAAATTAAGACACGTTGAAACTGTGGGAACAACTTTAACGAATAATATTGGCTTGCTATTCGTGCCAGCAGGTATCTCAGTAGTTAACTCATTAGGCGTCATTAGTAGAGCTCCGATTTTAATTATTGGTTTGATTATTGTATCGACAGTATTATTACTTATTTGTACTGGTTATGTTACTGAATTAATTATGAAATTAACATCTAAAGGATCGACTGAAGATATTGCAGAGGATATTAAAATGAAGGAGGCACAAGCACATGACTGAGCATTTAGCACTTAATACACCTTATTTCGGTATTTTATTATCAGTAATTCCATTCTATTTAGCAACATTACTATTTGAAAAGACCAATCGCTTTTTCTTGTTTGCGCCTTTATTTGTCAGTATGGTTGTCGGTGTTGCCTTCCTTTATTTTACCGGTATTCCTTACAAAACATATAAAATAGGGGGAGATATTATATACTTCTTCCTTGAACCAGCAACAATTTGTTTTGCTATTCCACTTTATAAAAAACGTGATGTTTTAGTAAAACATTGGCATAGAATTATTGGTGGTATTGGAATAGGTACAGTTGTCGCACTACTTATTATTATGGCTTTCGCTAAATTGGCTCAATTTGCCAATGACGTCATATTATCAATGTTACCTCAAGCAGCTACAACAGCGATTGCCTTACCCTTGTCAGCAGGTATTGGTGGTATTAAAGAATTGACTTCTTTAGCAGTTATTTTAAATGGTGTGATTATTTATGCCTTAGGAAATAAATTCTTAAAATTATTCCATATTACGAACCCAATTGCTAGAGGACTGGCACTTGGTACGAGTGGTCATACATTAGGTGTTGCGCCTGCAAAAGAACTTGGTCCTGTCGAGGAATCCATGGCAAGTATTTCCTTAGTTTTAGTAGGTGTGGTTGTTGTCGCAGTGGTCCCTATATTTGTAGCTATATTCTTCTAAATATAATAGGACAAAGCAGTAGCAATCTCTTACGTTTGCTACTGCTTTTTTAAGTTATAAATTTAAAGGGTAGGACTACTTTTTAGTGTTGTGGATAATGAATGGTAAATCTATACTTATTGTGCAAAATATCGTGGTATTAAAAGTGATAAGGAGGTATGTATGATGACTGCTATATCGTATTCAAATGCTAGAAAGAACTTTAGACAGCTTATAGATAATGTCAATGACAATGCTGAAGCTATAACGATAACAACTAATGATCACAACGCCGTTTTACTTTCTGAAACTGATTACAATGCCATTATGGAAACATTATATTTACAACAATCACCTGCAAATGCTAAACATTTAGCACAATCCATAGCAGATTTAGAACGTGGCAACTCAGTGAAAGTAGATATTGAATTTTATGAGTAAGTTACATATCACTTTTTTACCTGATGTGTTTGAAGATGATAAGTACTAGCAAATACAAGAAAAAGTTATTGTAAAAGAGTAATCGTTTAATAAAAAGTATACAATGTGATGATGTACTTAAAGGTGAAGGTAGGCCTGAACAATTACGTGGTGATTTAAAGAGCTACTATAGTAGAAGAATAAATCATGAGCATAGATTGGTATATAAAGTCACAGATTCAGCTATTTTAATACCACCATGCCGATACCACTACTATAAATGACGAATTGTTTTACTTAAATGAATAACTTAACCTAGAAAAAACACTTCCACAATGATTCGCTTTACAGAATTCAACGGAAGTGTTTTTATTTTATTCCAACTAATTGGGATCAGCTCAAGTGCTTGTATCATCGCTAGTGCTTTATAAAATTTTAAATTATTGCTTGTTAGGGATAATCCATTTTGTGATGAATATAGCGATAATGACAAAGACCATACATAGTAAGAAACCTGTCATAGCTGCAATGGTCATTGAACTTGATGCTTTAATCATATTATAAAGCGAAGTGAAAATAGTAATACCAAAGGCGGCACCTATAGTTGCAACCATTTTATAAATGCCAGAAGCAATACCCACTTTTTCAGAAGGCGCATTTGAAACTGCGGTATTCAATCCCGGTGTTGCAAAGAAACCGAGTCCCATACCGAACAATAAGAAACCAAATAAACTACTGAAAATATAAACATTAAAAGGAATGACAGTTAAGCCGATAAATAACATGCCTAATGCTACGAATCCAGAGCCTATCATCATAGGAATCTTGGCTTGACGTTCTCTCATCATACGTTCACCAATGCGAATAGTGATTAAGACACCGAACATATAAGGAATTGTTAAGAAACCAGAATATAAACCAGAAATATTAAAGTTTTGTTGAGCGAAGATATTAAATAATGCTAGTGTACCAACTGTTGTATTCATTAAAAAGTTGGCGATAACAGTACCAATGAAAAAACGACTAGAAAACAGACTAAAGTCTATAAATGGATCTTGACGTCTTTTTTCAATCATAATAAAGCCGTATAAGCTGATAATGAATAGTAAAGCTAATAGCAACGTAGTAGCGCTAAGCCAACCAATTTGATTGCCCATGGAGATAATGACATTTAGGCTCAGCATAAAAATGATGAATAATAATAATCCTAAAAAATCAAATTGTGTATTGTGATGACTATCTTCTTTTACTTCGGGCACATCACGTAATAAATAAAAAGATATGAGTGTAACAATAATGGAAATAATAAATATCCATTGCCAAGAGATGGCTGTAGCAATAGAACCTGCGAGTAATGAGGCTAGTCCTGTACCACCATAAGACCCCATAGACCAGAAACTCATTGCCCTATGTCGCGCGTTACCATAATAATAAGTGTTGATAAGCGAAATTGTAGCAGGCATTAAACATGCAGCTGAAAATCCTTGGACAGCTCTACCGACTAACAATAACCAACTACTATGTGTAATAATGATGAGGATTGAGCCGATAATACTTAATACTAAGCCAAGACGCATGATTTTAACACGACCAAAGCGATCAGCAAAGCCACCAGCTGTTACCATAAAAACGCCAGTAAATAATGAAGTTAAGCTAATTGCGATATTAATAATACCGGCAGAACTTTGATAGGTTTGCTGGACATGTGGACCAATATTTAAAAAGGATTGTCCAAATAGCCAATAAGTTAAGATGGCTAACATAATCGCAGTAATGAGCTTATTACCACCTTGATAATTGGGTACATTAGAATGTTCCATAATAAAAATTCCTCCTATTCAAATTTGCAACATGATATAACAACATCTCTTACTTTTAAGTGTAATCGTAGTAAAAATAAAATTGTATGTAAAAAGCGACAAAAATAAAAATGAACTTGGCATTTTAGCTTAAAGTACTAGGATGTTGGCAGAGATAAAGGTAATCTAAAAGTATTAAAATAGGAAGTAATAGGGTAATTTAATAGTAAGAATTAAGGATGGTTTTTTAATATATATTTAACTGATTAATAAAACTTAATTTTGGTGGACCAATTATTAACGATTATTAAAAAGTAAAGGAGAGATAGAGTATGTCTAAGTTGCCAAGTGATTTTATGTGGGGTGGCGCATTAGCTGCCAATCAATTTGAAGGTGGATACGATGAAGATGGTAAGGGTTTGAGTGTTATTGATGTTATGACAGGTGGAGAACATGGTAAGGCTAGAGAAATTACTACAGCAGTTGAAGCTGATAAATATTACCCTAATCATGTAGGCATTGATTTTTATCATCGTTATAAAGAAGATATTGCGTTATTTAAAGAAATGGGACTTCAGTGTTTACGAACGTCAATCGCGTGGACACGCATTTTTCCTAATGGGGATGAAGATGAACCTAATGAAGAAGGTTTGAAATTTTATGACCGTGTCTTTGATGAATTAATTAAAAATGGTATAGAACCTGTCGTTACGTTGTCTCATTTTGAAATGCCTTTACATTTAGCAAGAGAATATGGTGGCTTTAGAAACAGAAAAGTTGCTGATTATTTTGCGAGATTCGCAGAAGTCATCTTTGACAGATATAAAGATAAAGTGACATATTGGATGACTTTTAATGAAATTAATAACCAGATGGATACGAGTAATCCAATTTTCTTATGGACGAACTCAGGTGTGACTTTAAATGAAGCGGACGATCCAGAAGAAGTATTATATCAAGTAGCACATAATGAATTAATTGCTAGTGCGAAAGCTGTAAAAATTGGTAAAGAAATTAACCCTAATTTCCAAATAGGTGCAATGATCTCACATGTCCCTATTTATCCTTATTCTTGTAATCCACAAGATATCATGGAAGCACAAATTGCGAATAGATTAAGATTTTTCTTCCCAGATGTGCAAGTACGTGGTTATTACCCGGGTTATGCTAAGAAAATGCTGGAACAAAAAGGATATGATATTGGGTATATCGATGGTGATGATGCTATTTTAAGACAAGGAACTGTTGATTATATTGGCTTTAGCTATTATATGTCGACTGTTGTAAAACATGATGCACAATCTACTGTCGATAATAACGTTGTGAATGGTGGCTTGCCTAATTCTGTAGATAATCCTTATATCGAATCAAGTGATTGGGGATGGGCCATTGATCCACAAGGTTTAAGATATACACTTAATGTCTTATACGATCGTTACCAAATTCCACTATTTATTGTTGAAAATGGTTTCGGTGCCATTGATCGTATTGAAGATGGTCAAATTCATGATGATTATCGTATTGATTATTTAAGAAAACATATTCAAGCAGCGATTGATGCAGTAGATTTAGATGGTGTTGATTTGATTGGATATACGCCTTGGGGCATCATTGATATCATTTCATTTACTACTGGAGAAATGAAGAAACGTTACGGCTTGATATATGTTGATCGTGATAATGAAGGTCATGGTACGCTTGATAGAATGAAAAAAGATTCATTTTATTGGTTCAAAAAAGTGATTGAAACAAATGGAGAATCATTAGACTAATTATCCAAGGAGTGTCATCGATAATGAAGTTGAAATTGGTTGTTACTGATATGGATGGAACATTTTTAAACCCACAAGGTGATATTGATCATGAAGCATTTCGACAATTAAAAGCTAGATGTCAAAGTAATGATATAACATTTGCTTTTTGTACGGGGAAACAATGTGAGAGAGTAGCGCAAATATTAGATGGCTTAGAACAAGATACTTATATTGTTGGCGATAGCGCAACGCGTATTCAATATAATCACCAAACAATTTGGGCTGAAACATTTAACAAAGAATTAGGACTAGAATTAATTGAACGATTGCGTCATATTGACCCTCAACAAACAGTCATTGTGTGTACTGATAATAAAGCATATGTTCAGCGTGGTATAAGTGATGCTGAACAAAAAATAGTGCATGGCTCTTATGAAAATGTGGAATATATTAATGATTATAGTGACATTAGCGAAGACTTTGTTAAAGTGACTGTACATGATGCTAACAAAGCATGTATTGATAATGCTACTTATTTAAAAGACTTTGAAGATCGTTTGTATGTTGTGGCAGCTGATGCAGAATGGATTGACATTGCTAAAAAAGGTGTGCATAAAGGGTCAACGATGGAACAATTGCAACAACGCTTAGGTGTAGATGCTAGTGAAACGATTGTCTTCGGTGATGGTTTGAATGATATTGAATTATTTAAGATTGCTGATACAAGAGTGGCCATGGATAATGCTTATCCAGAGTTAAAAGAACATGCTGATATTATTGCAAAATCAAATCAGCATAATGGTGTCATACACACGTTGAATACATTGTTAGATTTATATGAGGCATAAGATGAAACTATAATAAAAAGGAGTTCTGGGACGAATAACTCGACTCAGAACTCCTTGTTTATATTATTTTTTAGCTGCAAAGACAATATAGTTCATATCTTTGCGCAATTTCGACATTGTTTTAAACATTGTAAAGAACATCGGTCTATTCTCTTTTTTAAGTGCATTTTTAATGATTTTAACAGTACCTAACAATCCTTCATCATAAATCATACCTTTGGGTGTCATTAATGACATAGGGCCATTGTTAAATTTGATATTGTTAAAGCCTGTATGGTTATATAATGCTAACCAATCATTTTTAATTTGTGGTGACACATTTACATTGATTGCTGATGATAATTGCTCAATGATAGCGTCTTTTTTATCTTCATTAGTAATCACGATATCGTGTGTCAGTAATACACCACCAGGTTTTAATACACGGTAGTATTCAGCTAAAGCTTTTTCTTTAGCTTTGACAGGCAACATCGTTAACATTGCTTCATTCAAGATAATATCAAACGAATTATCTTCAAATGGTAGTTGCATTGCATTCGCTTGTTGCACATCAATAAGATGCTCTAACTTAGCTTTAGAAATATTGTTACGTGCTTTATTTAAAGCTTTATTATTCAAATCCACTGCATCGATATGGCAACCATATGTTTGAGCAAGGTAGATAGATGTAGTACACATATTGCATGCTACTTCTAATACACGTTTTTGAGATGAAAAGTGACCTTGCTGTATCAACCAATCAGTGGCCTTTTTACCGCCTGGGCGTAATCTTGTCTTACCTAATTTAGCTAAAAATGTGTGTCCGGCTTCTTTCGACATAATCATATGCCTCCTTAATGATAATCATTATCACTAATATAGCATAAACAAAGATGAAAGCTAGTATATTTTGAAAATTACAATAACTTGTCACAAATTAATTTTAAAGACAAAACAAATGAAGAATTTAATCAATCATGCTGTTCTCTAAATGTTGTTAATCAATTTGTAGTCTTTTTTTGTTTAAATGATAAGCGATTGTTAAACCAATATACCAAATAGGGGATAAAATAAGACCTATACGTGTATCAGCATTGAACATTAAGACGATAATGATAAAGATAAAGAAAGTGACAACTGCGTAGGCAGAAACAATACCACCTGGTAATTTAAAAGTACTTGCAGCGTGTAGTGCTTTATCTTTTTTCATATAACTAATATAAGCAATAACAATCAATGACCAAACGACTAATGTAATTGAAGTTGCTACTGATGTAATGTAGACAAAGACTTGTTCGGCGTTTGGAATAATAAGGTTTAATAAAACGGTAATAGAGATTAAACCACATGTGACAAATAAGGCATTTTGCGGGATACCTCTACGTGACAATTGATGCATTGCTTCTGGTGCTTGTTTCTTATCACCCAAACCGAAGAGTACACGACTATTCGCGAAGATACCACTGTTAGCTGATGAAGCAGCTGCAGTCAAGACAACGAAATTAATCAACGTTGCTGCAAATGGTATACCTGCTAAAGCAAATAATCCAACAAATGGACTGTTAGCTGGGTTGATTTGATTCCAAGGTACAATCATCATAATCACTGCTAATGCCCCTACATAAAAAATGATAATGCGTAAAGGCACACTGTTAATTGCTCGTGGTAAAGATTTCTGTGGATCTTTAGTCTCACCAGCTGTAATACCGATAAATTCGATACCTGTAAAGGCAAATACTGCCATTTGGAATGACATTAAGAAACCAAGTGTACCATGAGGGAACATACCGCCATGTGAATATAAGTTACTAAAACTTGCTGTATTTCCAGAAGGTGATTTAAATGCTAATAAGACCATGACAATTCCTACAACGATAAGTGCAATAATCGTTACTACCTTAATAAGTGAAAACCAAAATTCGAGTTCACCAAAGACCTTTGTACTAGTTAAATTAAGGGCTAAAAGTAATAATATGACTGAAAAACATGTTAACCACGCTGGAATATTGGGATTGAAATATTTTATGTATTGTGAAATAGCTGTAACATCAGCCATAACAGTAATGACCCAAGACATCCAATAAGACCAACCGACAATGAAACCAGCGAAGGGACCTAAATATTCGTGTGCAATATCTGGAAATGATTTGAAATGAGTTCTAGCTAATAACATTTCACCCATAGCACGCATAAATAAAAATAAAAAGAACCCAACAATTATATAGGTAAATAAAATAGATGGACCTGCTTTGGAAATCGTGTTACCTGAACCAAAGAACAAACCAGTTCCAATTGCGCCACCAATTGCGATTAATTGAATATGTCTGTTACTTAACTCTCTTTTTAATTCGTTTGTCATAAATGACATCTCCCCCTGTCGTTGAACTGACGATAGTCAGATTCAAGATTTAATTTAACCCTTTATACCACTAAAGTTACATTACACTAATTGTCTGAAAATTACAATAATTCATACGTAGTTTTTTATATAAAAATTATAATAAAGGACGGAATATTTTTAAAAGTTGATAGTTTAAATATAGAAATATAAATATAGTGCAAACTATAACATAATGTTAAAACTGTTGAGAGGGTGAGTGGAGCGATTAAACAAAGTATTTTCTGTTTTTGACGGATTAATTAAACGCACATAGAAAGTATCGAAACATCGATCCCAAAAAATAGAGAACCAAATAAAAAAGAACATAGTGAGCAAAGGCTAACGTGATCAGGTTAATCACAGTGTAGTTTGCTTGAACTATGTTCTGATGTTATCGTAACAATATTTAATTATTAGAAATATCACTAGCAAGAGGTATAGATGATTGTGCGCCAGATTTTTGGACAGTTAAAGAGCTAGCTTTATTCCCAAAATCTATCGCTTCTGCTAGATTATCCATCTCTTTAGTTAGCTTGCTGACAAAGGCACCAATAAATGTGTCGCCAGCTGCTGTAGTATCAATTGCTTTAACTTTATAAGCTTTAATAAGTTGATGGTCATGTTGTGTTGCATAATAAGTACCTTGTTCACCCAGTGTAATCAAGACCGTCTTGATACCAAGAGATAAAAAGTAATTGGCATTATCAATCATAGATTGCTCATCAGTTACAGCTATACCTGATAATACTTCAGCTTCAGTTTCATTAGGAATGATCACATCGATTAACTTCAACAATGATTGGGGTAATGCTTTAGCTGGTGCCGGATTTAGTATAGTTGTGACACCGTGTTGTCTAGCAATTTCAAAAGCTTTAGTAATAGCGGGGATAGGCACTTCTAATTGTGCAACGATGAAGTCTGCATTGATAATGGCATCTTGCGCTGTCATCACATCAGATTCATCGATGGTCATATTGGCACCACCATAGACATAAATCATATTTTGACCTTGGGAATCGACAGTAATAAATGCTTGACCTGTTTTGGTATCTTCAGATTCGAAGACATAGGACGTATCGATATTAGCTGCGTTAAAATCATCAAGCATAAAGTTGGCGATACCATCTTTACCAATTTTAGTGATGAAGGTTGTATGTGAATTCATACGAGCAGTTGCAATAGCTTGGTTAGCGCCTTTACCACCACCATAGGATTGCTGTGCTTCTTCGATATGCAATGTTTCACCAGGTTTAGCATATCGCTCAACAGTTAAAAATTGATCTACATTTGTTGAACCTAAAATAACAACATGATTTGTCATAGGACTTCGCTCCTTAGTTATCTTTAGTCATATCATAACATGTAATTTTCTGAAGGTTGAATGTTAAGTGATTCATGGATAGGGGATTGATAAAATAAAAATACGTCATATTATACAAACCAAAGTCTATATAATATGACGTATTGAATTAATTAGTCGTTATAATAATCGATTAATGTTTGCATCGCTTTCGCAGGATCCAAACCTTTAACGCCTTGTTGTTGTAAATACACTGAAAAAATAGATAAGAAAGATAATAAGTTTTGTTTATTAACTACATAACCCATTAGACCAATTCTCCAAATTTTACCAGTTAATTCACCAAATGATGCAGCAATTTCTACACCAAAATTGTGTAATAAACCATTTCTGAACTGAGCATCGTCAATACCTTCAGGAATATTGACACAAATGACCATTTTCATTTCATTATTAGCATCTCCAAAGATAGATAAGCCTAGTGCTTCTAACGCACGTTTTAAACCTTCGTGATGATATTCATGACGTTCAGCTCGTGCATGAACACCTTCTTCAATTGCTAATCGCAAACCAGTATATAAACCGTAAAGCATAGCTGTTGCTTCAGTGTGATGATTTAAGCGTTTGGCACTCCAATAATCTTGTAATTGTGTTAAATCTAAATAATTACTACGTATAAATGTATCATCTTCATTATCTTCAGTTGTTGTAATACCTAATTCTACACGTTTACGTTTGTTAATTTCTTCACTAAAACGATCATTAAAAGTAATAGGTGTAATGCCAGAAGGTACAGCTAAACATTTTTGTGCGCCACCAATAACGGCATCTAATTCCCAATCGTCAACAGGAATCACAGTGCCTAAATATGTAGCTACGGCATCGACAACAGAGAAAATACCACGTTCTCTACATGCTTTACCTAATTGATCGATAGGTTGTAAACGGCCTGTAGACGTTTCACCGTGCACAATTGCTAATACTTTTGGTTTAACTTCATCTAAAGCATCAATAATTTCTTGTTGTTCAAATACCTCACCCATCGGCTTTTGAATGTTATGAACAATACCACCAGCTCGTGTGACTAATTCTGTGAATAAATAGCCAAAGCGACCAATGATAGGTACTAGTACGACATCTCCAGGTTTAACAATACTTGCAATCACAGCTTCTAAACCAGCACGACTTGTACCGTCAATGGGGAATGACCATTGATTATGTGTTAGGAAAGATTCGCGGATTAATGACATTGTTTTGTTCATAATGTCAACGAATTCATAATCAAATTGTCCTAAAATAGTATTAGACATCGCTTGAGACACACGTGGGTCAACACTAACTGGTCCAGGTGTCATAATTAATCGTTTACTAATTTGTAATTCTTCCATAAATTTTCGACCTCATTTTTTATATATTCACTCACAATACAGTATAAATGTTTATAAGCAATAGATAATCGTGCAACTCAACAAATTTTAAAATTATTTTTGTCTGAATATTACAAAAATAGCCGCTATATACGATATCTATTGTCATAGTTTAAAAAGATACATCTATAGTTATAAACTGAATTGCAAAAAATAAACATAAAGCCGTGATATGTCACAATTTGTCACATATCACGGCACGTAAATATATGTTTTAAGCTTTAACATTTTTAGGGATAAGGAAGAAGGCAGATAGTGAACCAATCACCATCATGATAATCGTTACGACAAATGATATGGTAGCAGCAGTACTAGCGGCATAGTGTAATTGTAAAGCTGCAAATACTGTAGTGTTTAATGCGATACCAAAGGCACCACCTAATGTACCACTCATTTTATACATACCTGTTGCAAGACCAACTTTTTCTTCGGACATGCTAAAAATAGCAATTGTTAATCCTGGTGTAGCAACTAATCCGTTACCAATCGCACAGATAATGAAACCTACAACAACGGCAATCATATAATAAGAAGTTGGCAAGGTGGTCATCGTTATACCAATAATACCTAGTGCAGGGAACAATGGACCTAAGATTAGCATCAATTTACCGCCGAATTTGAGTGTTGCTTTTTCTCCAAAGCGAATCATGAACATCGCCATAATAGCATACGGTAGTGTAACATAACCTGCTTGTTCGGCTGTTAAATGAAGATGCGTTTGGGCATAGATATTAAATACGACTGTAGTACCTAAGCCACTATTTAAGACGAAGTTATTGAGGAAAGCGCCAATAAATGGACGATTACGAAAGACGCTAAAGTCAATAAATGGATAGTGTTTGCCACGTTCAATAAAGATAAATACTGCAACACTTAAGATGAAAATAATGGTGCAAGTTATTGAAAATGTGCTAAACCAACCTTGTTCAAATCCTTGTGTCAGTAATAAAGTAAAACTGCCTACGATGATACCAAAAATAAACATTCCAACATAATCGAAAGGTGCGCGATCTAAGTGTTTAGTAATCTGATCTTTACTACCTTTAAGTAACATAAACGCTATTAATGAAATAGCAATGCTAATAACAAAGTTAGTTTGCCAATTGATACGAGTAGCTATAAAACCACCGATAACACCGGCTAGGCCTATACCACCAACGGTACTTATCATTAAGTAGCTAATGGCACGTCTTAATTGTTGCCCTTTAAATTGATTATTTAACACACCAACTGTAGACGGTAAAAGAATGGCCGCTGACAAACCTTGTAATACACGACCAACAATTAACAATGTAGTTAAACCAGACAAAATTAATAGTAATGAAGCCAAAATATTTATCATTAATCCTATATAAGTCATTCGTAATTGACCTATTTTATCAGCGATATCTCCTGCAGCAACCATAAAGATACCTGTAGCAAAAGACGTTAAACTAATAGATAAATTTAACATACCTGGAGACGTATGATATGTTTGGCCAACTAAAGGACCTATATTAATAAAAGATTGCGCAAATAACCAATATGTAAGCACTGATAGCATAATCGCTATAATGATATTTGATTGAGAACGTTGATACGTTTTTTGCAAAATAGTCACCTCTAAATTATTATTTTTACTAAAATATCGTGTTATAGTAACTTCAAGATGCGCTAGATAACACGATAACTAAATATATGATAGCATATAATTGAGAATTAATATCAATTAAAAAGTAAGAAAATACATTGTGATATACATTTGATGATAAAGGAGAAATAATTATGTGCACAGGGTATACAATAACAACTCAAAATGGACAAGTCATACTTGGTAGAACGATGGATTATGATTATCCACTGGATGGTTATCCAGCAGTAACACCTAGACATTATCATTGGACATCACGAACAGGTACAACAGGACAAACGAAGTATGGATTTATCGGTACTGGCAGTGATATGGAAGGATTTATTTACGGGGATGGTGTCAATGAGCACGGGGTTGCTTTATCAACACAATATTTCCGTGGCTATAGTTCTTACGCGACTGAACATAAAGACAAAGCGATGAATATTACTCAAAATGAAATCGTAACGTGGATCTTAGGTTACACAACGAGTATTGAAGATTTAAAACAACAAGCCGCAACGATTAATGTTGTTGCGATTGTATTAAATGATATTGAAGAAGTACCGCCATTACATTATCATGTTTCAGATGCTACAGGTCAGTCGGTTGAAGTATCTTTCGATGAAGGTCGTGTTGTTGTGACAGATAACCCGTTAGGCGTATTAACTAATCATCCTGACTTAGCTTGGCATTATAATCATTTAAGACAGTATGCTAACATATCTCCTTATACTGCTGACAACTACAACTTTGATGGTGTAACGATAGAACATTTAGGTAATGAATCAGGTACATATGGATTGCCAGGTGGTTTTACATCATCCGAACGCTTCGTACGTATGGCATTTTTGAAATCTAATATTGATCAACATAATGATCAAGCGTTAGATGTGTTAAATGCGTTTAAATTATTGGATGCTGTAAGTATTCCTAAAGGCATAGTGAGACCAGCTGATGCTGATAGTCATTATACGATGTATCAAACGGTATTAAATTTAACAAATCCTAGTGTATATGTGAAATATTATAATAGTAATGCCATAACACAATTAACATTAACGGAAGAGTTAATTAGTCGACAAGAAATGACAATTTATGATGTCAGTCCACAAATGTCTATTCAACAGTTAAATGATTAGGTTAATAACATGTTAGTGAGACATAGTAGTTGAGCTATGCATTGTTATAACAACATAATAAGTGTAATCTATAGGTAGTAAAGCGTATTAAAAATCCAACTATAAAGAGAGGACGCCATGATATGCAATTAAACTTAAAAGAAGCGGAAATCTTAGATTATTTAAAGCAACAGTATCCACAAAAAACGTTTAGTAAAGGTAGACTGCTGATTGGACAACATAAACGTGATGATTTAGAAATATTTTATTTTGGTGAGGATTTCTTAGTAGTCATAATGGTAGGGTTTAAAACTTATGAAGTTAGAACGACAAATGAATTGGACTATCAAAAAATAAATCGTGTAGCACTCAAAGATGGTGTGCTTTATAGAAAAATGACTATAGAAACGAGTGAAGAATTATTACAATATGAAACATCTAAATTGTTGGAGTCAGATTTTCATAATGATAATTTTGAACAATTTATCAAAGGACAAAAAGAACGTGTCATATATGAACACGGTCAATTTTTATAACGACAGGAATATACAGAGAATCGTGCATAGCATGATTCTCTGTTTTTAGGGTAAATAGAGTCATAAAATACATGATGAATTTGGAGATATTTAGATGAGAACATTTTATGCAGGATTAGAAAAAGAATTGTTAGTAATTAAAGAAACAGCACAAGGATATCAAGTAACTAGTCATTTTAAAGGGACTAATCCAACTAGTATAGCTATAGACCCTAGTGATCATAATATTGTTTATTGTACGACATACGGAAATGGCTTATGGAAGAGCGTAGACGCTGGTCAACATTTTGAAGCGATTGGACAAAGTAACTCATACTATACACCTAATTTTGGTAATGGAATTGCTTCTGCATATATGACAGCAGTTTATATAGATGACACTACGAATATATTATATGTAGGGACTGAACAAAGTGCCTTGTATTATTCGCATGACAAAGGGCAAACATTTAAAGAGTTTGAAGCAATCCAATCATTACCATCTAAATCACGTTGGCAATTTCCACCGCGTCCTGAAACCCATCATGTTCAAGCAATCGCAGGCAGTTATGTTAATAGTCAAATATTAAATGTTGCTATTGAATTCGGTGCAGTGATTAGAACGATAGACGGTGGTCATACTTGGCGAGATGATGAACAGCCGAGTCCTAGAGATATTCATACATTACGTAATCATCCTATGGCACCAGGTAGATTATATGCCGCATGTGGTGATGGTATGTTAACAGCAGGACATTCTTATGCTGAAAGTCAAGACGATGGACAGACATGGACGTTCAAAAGTGATGGTATCAAACATCGATATTTATATAGCTTAGCAGTTAATTCACAAAATCCTGAAGATATCATTGTATCAGCAGCACATAGTGCTTATGAAGCACATATGCCAACAAATAAAAAAGCTACAGTTTATCGCAAATTACACAATGAAACATGGCAATTGTGGAATGAAGGTTTACCATTTGAAGAAAGTTATATTCATAAATTGACAGCAGATCCGAATAAAGACGGTCAATTTTATGCGTTAAATAATCATGGTTTATATCAACGACATAGTGATAGCGAAGCATGGCAACAATTAGAACTTGAATGGTTGGAAGATTATAAAGATCAACATCCTAGTTTTTTAAAAGTTGTGACAGCTAAAGATGAATAGAGGGCAATAGTAGTAATATATAAAAGAATTGTTTAAAACTCTATCAATAATTCAAATATTACAAAATCTATAATAAAAGTAATGATAATGTAATGTTGTTAGAGTAATTTTACGAAAATATTAAAAGATTGATATTTTAACTAGATTTACTTTACTCATTTTTTTAAATACCTTAATATGTGTAGTACGATTTAGCTATAGCTACGTATTACAATAATAGTACGATTTAGATATAACTACGTATTACAATAATGGAGGATGTTTAATAAATGAAAAAATTAACAGCAGCAACAATCGCTACAATGGGGTTCGCTACTTTTTCTTTAGCACATCATGCTGATGCGGCTGAATTAAACAATAATGCCCAACAATCACAAGAAAGTACTACTCAATCAACACAAACACAAGATGTCTCTTATGGGACTTACTATACAGTTGATAGTATGGGTAACTATCATCATACGCCAGACGGTAACTGGAACCAATCAATGTTCGATAATAAGGAATATGATTATACTTTAGTAGATGCACAAGGACATACACATTATTTTTATAATTGTTATCCAAATAGTGTAGCTTCTAACAATGCAACTCAACAAGCAACAACACATCACACATCAATTCAACCAGTAACAGCTGAAGATAATAATGACTACACAGCAAGTCAAAGTCATGAGCAAATTGAAAAATATGGATATAATCCAAATATGGGACCTGATGCAACGTATCAACAAAACGGTTCACAATCAAACTACAGTGATGCATATAATCGTAATGATGGTACTGGGGTCGTAAATTATCCAAATGGTAGTTCAGGACAAGTAGCTTCAAATGCGAACACTAATGCATCATCTAATGCAAATGGTTCAGCAGCTACACAAAATGATAATCAAGGTGCTACTAGCCATGCTACAGCACAAGGTCATGCATCTAATGCAAGCTGGTTAACTAGTCGTAGACAATTACAACCATTTGGTCACTATCATGGCGGTGGTGCTCATTACGGTATAGACTTTGATGTACCTGCAAATTCACCAGTATACTCATTAACTGATGGTACAATTGTACAAGCAGGATGGAGTAACTATGGTGGTGGTAACCAAGTGACAATCCGTGAAGCAAACAGTAACAACTATCAATGGTATATGCATAATAATAGCGTTACTGTAAAAGCAGGAGATAAAGTGAAAGCTGGAGATCAAATTGCTGTTTCTGGTAGCACTGGTAACTCAACTGGTCCACACGTTCATTTCCAACGTATGTCAGGTGGTATCGGTAACCAATACGCAGTAGATCCAACTTCATATTTACAAAGTAGATAAGATATAACAAATCCCAAACACACAGACGTTGATAAAACGTTTAAGTGTTTGGGATTTTTTTAGTCCTCTATTTTCTAGGACTGATACATAAAAAGTGAATAATTATGTATCAGTCCAATTTGGGAGGGTACCTAAAAACGCCTCACTAACTTTAATAGTGAAGTGTTTTTTGCATATAATGAATGATATTCTGGTTAATTAAATAATGATATTAGCTAGTAGAGAAAAAGCTTGGGACAAAATGTATTTTACACTTAAATTTAAGCATTTGGCAGTAACTATCTGGTTTTCAAAGCGCTGATAAATCACCATTTTGAAAACCAAGTCAGTCTTGCCGGGGTGGAAGGGACCCAACACAAAAAAACTGGTTAGTCAGTTTTTTCAGACAATGCAAGTTGGGCAAGAACTAGTAAAGATTGTAAATCTAACTAGTTCTAAATGTGCAAGACGGACATCTACGAAATAAATTTTATATAAAATTTATTTCTGTCCCACTCCCATCCACTAGGTCATATGATTAATAAAGATGTTATTAGCTTACTTTTAATCAATAAATTGTTTATGATCATTTAAATAAGCATAAAATAGACCGATAATTAAGCCTCCACCAATATAGTTACCAATAAAAGCAGCGATGATGTTTGACATGGCTGGAATAAAATGTAATGTATCTACTTGATAAATAAGTCCACCCATAAATAAGCAACTATTGTAAACGACGTGCTCATAGCCCATAAAAGCAAAGATAGTGACACCAAACATCATGACAAACATCTTAGCTAAGACATCATCAATTTGCATCGCAATAACTAATGAAATATTGATGAAAAAGTTAGCAAAGATTGCTTTTACTAGAATACTTAAAAATCCTGTAGATAATGTTTTATGTTCTATAACAGATGATAATTGAGAAAGCATTTCTGGTGTCATAACATTAGAAAAGCGCATAAAACTAAATAGAATTAAAGCACCTAATATATTCCCAGCAAAACATAATAAGAAAATTTTTAATACTCTTGTTGGTTTAATAACTTTGTAGTATAACCCAACGGTGAAATACATAAAATTGCTGGTCAGTAATTCAGAATTGGTAAATAGTATGAGTACTAAAGCGAAACTAAATGTAATTGAGCCAGCCATATTTACTATACCAGCAGGTAAATCAGGTTCATGTGTTGCTTTAACAGATAATACAAATACAGTAATAATGCCAATGATGAATCCTGCCATCATCGCACGTAATAAATAACGTTTGAAATAAACATTTTGTAATATATCTTTAGTCTTAATAGTTTCAACAACACTATTAACCCACTCATCACCGTAAAATATTTTATCCCACTTTATTGGTTTATCTTTCAATGTTAGTTCCTCACTTTTCATTTAATATAGAGAGTATACTATGAAAAGACAATTTTGTGAATGTTTTCACAAAATATTTTTTGAAAAACATTCTTTGCAAAATTAACAAAGATTATATTTTGAAAATGATTGAGTATCGTTTATAATCTATGACTGTTCAAATTCAATGATATTGCCTATAAAAAAGTTGAGACATTAAGATCTTCGTGAAAGTAACAAAGATAATTTCTATTGAAAATTGATAAAAGTTGTCTTATTATGTTGAAATATTTACATGTAAAATTATATAAAAACGAAGTATTGAACATAAATAAGCACAAAGACGATTTAAAAATAAAATCATCTTTGTGCTATTGTTGTGCGCCCGGCATGGGTAATTACTAGACGGTGAAAGTCCGTTACAGGCTTGGTAGTAGGAACTGTTAGCGAAAGACAAGGGTGTCCATTGTGAAATGGAATCTGAAGGAAGTCGGACGCAAACACTCGCACTGACGAACAGAAATATCATACAAGGCTATGTGGAATGGATGAATCTGCAATACAAGATAAAGTCCGATACTACCCGAGTTCTATATAGTAAATGATGCAGTGGAATGAGTGGAAAGTGGTTACTCTTACCCGGGGAGGTCTCATCAGCGATAAAAAAAATCGTAGTAATAACGAATGATGAGAAGTCAGCAGAGGTCATAGTAGGTAGAAATACTGAAGGACTGAACAATATTCATACAAAGTAAAGAATGGAGGTTAGAGATTTACAACGTACAGAATACAATTAATGATTGGCAACTCATAGAAAGATAAGTAGTGGAACGAAAAAGGATATATGAGTGCGTACAGTAAATCTTAGGTGAAATGAAAGAAATGTATCGTGAGTCTCCATCTATGATGGAGCTTGTTGTAAGAGAGAATAATATACAAAAAGCAATTAAGAAAGTGAAGAAAAACAACGGTGCACCTGGCATCGATGGCATGCGAGTAAGTGAATTAACATCACATTTCGCAAAATACTTTCCACAAATTAAACAAAAACTGCTTGATGGCACGTATAAGCCACAAGCAGTAAGAAAGGTTGAAATACCTAAATCAAATGGGAAAAAGCGCGTGCTTGGAATCCCTGTCGCAAGAGACAGAGTTATCCAACAAGCCATTAAACAAGTCATTGAACCTAGTATCGACCGTACTTTCTCAAAACACAGTCATGGCTTTAGACCGAATCGTAGTACAGGAACTGCACTTAAAGAATGTGCAACATACTATGAAGAAGGTTACTTAGTTGCAGTTGATTGTGATTTAAAACAGTGCTTTGATATGTTGAACCATGATAAATTAATGTATCTATTTGAACGACATGTTCAAGATAAAGCCATTTCTAAATTTATTCGTAGAAGCCTACAGGTTGGTGCAATCGACCTCAATGGTAATTATCGAAGTAGAGAAATAGGTGCACCGCAAGGTGGTGTTATTTCCCCGTTACTTTGTAATATTTATCTTCACGAATTAGATAATGAATTGGAGAAACGTGGTCATCGCTTTGTTCGTTATGCAGATGACTTCGTCATCTTTGTACGTACAAAACGAGCGGGTCAACGTGTCATGGAAAGTGTGACAAAGTTTATCGAAAAAGACCTTAAACTTATTGTAAATAGTGAAAAGAGCAAGGTAGGTTCTATCACACGTTTAAAGTTCTTGAGTTGTCTAATGACCAAAGTAAATGGCACTTATCGTTTCAGACCGACTATGGAAGCAAGAAGAAATTTAAAACGCACCTTAAGACGTCTAACGAAACGAAATAGACCAGGTACCTTTAAAGAGATTATATCAGAAATTAATCAAGTAACACGAGGGTGGATAAATTACTTTGGTAAAGGATTTATTACAGGTTTTGTAACGAAGTTACAATCATGGTTAAACCGACGCATTAGACAACTAATCCTCAAAAGATGGAAAAGAATAAAAACCAAATATAAGATGTTACGTAAGTATGGACTTGACCATAAGAGTGCAATGAAAATTGCCAATTCAAGAAAGAAATACTGGCGCTTATCATCAACGCATGAAGTTCATCGTGCACTTACAACAAAACGTCTCTACAAGTGGGGGTTAGAACCATTAACCCAACTCGCAGAGACGGCTTACGCAAGATATTGAACCGCCGAGTACGGAACCGTACGCTCGGTGGTGTGAGAGGACGGATAATCAAATAATGGTTATCCTCCTACTCGATTTGGGAAATTATACCTCACCCTAAAGATTGTTATACATGATAGATTGGAAACATATTGATGCTATATCGCAATCAATATGAACTGTATTTTTATTAGCATATGAATCAAAATCAAACTTACACAATCATTATGATGCTGTCATATTAGGTTTACGTTTAATAGCAAAGTCAATGATTAAGCCAATAATCGTAAATATGATAAATGGTATTAACCAAGCTAAGTCGATACTAGATAGCGGTAAGGCTTTAAACCAATTTAAGACAAAGCCATGTAGTAAATTAAAGCTATTTAAAATTTGTAAGATTGAAATCACTAATGTAACAATTGTCGCTAAACGATAAGCCCAACTAAATCTGAATGAGCTAAACATATTAATAAACGAAATTAAGACAAGTACAATTGATACTGGATATATTAATGTTAGTAAAGGTACAGCAATACTTAAGATCATTTTTAAACCTAATGTTGTAAATAAGAAACCAATAATTGAAAATACTAAAGCAAATGATTTATATGAAAATTTATTTACATGTTTTTTAGTGAATGTAGCACAGGCATTGACTAAACCAATACACGTCGTTAAGCATGCTAATATAACAGTTAACGCAAAGACGATATCACCAAATGAACCAAAGACACGTAATGAGTTGTAAGTTAAAATATCTGTACCATCTTTATAATTGCCCGGTGCTGTAGATGCACCAACATAAGCTAAAGCAAAATAGATAACGCCAAGTAATAGAGCAGAAATTAACCCTGATAAACAGACATACTTTAATATTTTTAAACGGTCAGTCATACCTTTGAATTTATAGCCGTTCACAATGACTACTGAAAAGGCTAATGCAGCAACTAAATCCATTGTAAAGTAACCTTCTAAACTACCTGAAACGAATGGATGTGCCACATACTTGTCATGTGGTGAGCCTAATGCTGCTTCTGGATTGATAATGACTGCAATACTTAATAAAGCTACCATTAATAATAATAACGGTGTTAATAGTTTCCCTAAATTATCAACAATTTTTGATGGATTTAAACTAAGCCAATAAACAATTGCAAAAAAGATTGCGGCAAAGATAATTAAAGTCCATTGGTTATGTATCGGTAAGATGTTTCTAGTACCAATTTCATAAGCAACGTTAGCTGCCCTTGGAATACCATAGAATGCACCGATAGACATATAAATGACTACAGCAAAGCCAAAGCCAAACCATGGATGGATTCTATTTCCTACACTTTCAACACCTTCATCATAATAAGCTACTACAATTACAGTTATAAAGGGGAGCAATATACCCGTAAGTGCAAAACCTAGCATGCTAATCCACATATTTTCGCCAGCAGTATGACCTAGCATAGGTGGGAATATTAGATTTCCGGCACCGAAAAATAATGAAAATAACATGAGTCCTGAAATAATAACTTGTTTTTTCATTGTCATTTCCTTCCTAGTTGTATGTATTCATAATAATTTAAAAAATCTGAAAAATAAGACGATAATCAATTTTCAAACGATAACAATTTGATTTTATTAGTAAACACTGAATATTGCAATAGTAATACATTATTAAAATGGAATAATAACTCGATATGAGTTATTTTAACACTGAATTATATGAAAAATTATATTTATTTTAAGTTATGACAAATAAAAGGGGAGAAGATATAGTTAGCAGCGAATTGAATTAGAATTTATAAAGTTATAAGATAAAGTTAAATTTTAATAAGGGGGAGAATTATATGGACGTAAGATTTCCTATAGGCCAATTACAAGTACCACAGACTATTACTCAAGATCATTTGGATGCATGGTCACAAGATATTGAAGAATATACTAAACGTTTACAGCATACTGTTGAAAATATAAAGGATAATCAACTTCAGTCTACATATAGACCAGGCGCATGGACAGTGCAACAGCTTGTTCATCATATTGCTGATTCACAATTAAATATGTATCAAAGATTGAAATTAGCTTTAACTGATGCTAATCCAGAAATACCACCATTTGATCAAAATCAATGGGTGTTAATGGAAGATTATGATTTACCAATAGATATATCAATTCAGTTATTAGAAGCTTTGAATCAAAGAATTGTTGCAGTGATTAAAGATATTGACTTAGCACAACTTGATCGTACGTTTAAGCTAAAAGATGAAGGTACGGTAACAGTTGGGGAAACTATTGCTAAATTATCATGGCATGAAAATCATCATTTAGCACATATTAACATTGCTTTAAATCAGTAAAGAATACTCAAAAGGGTTAGACACAAATCGTACTGTAATGAACTTTAAGATATTAGTAGCAACTGTTGCATTTTAATATACTGATAAATCATGTTTTGAAATACTGATCAGCCTCATTAGATTGTATGTTCTGTCATTAAATATATAGTTTTGATTTTTAATTAGATCCTGCAGTTGTACCTTTATAAAATAAAGCGAAAAATATTTTCAGTCTACTTCAAAAAGATCTAATGATTATCAAGCAAATAAAAAATAATACAAACTATTGTTAAAGTAAAAATTGCATAAGATGTTCAAATACATTTATAATTCTAATTGTATTTTATAATTCTTAGATGAGGTGATTTGATGAGTAAATTAACAAAATCAGTTGCGGCAATCGGTTTATCCGTAGCTGTAACAATGTCAGCGCCTATCGCGACACATTCAACGGCATTGGCAAAAAGTTCCGATGAAATAGAACAAACGCAACACACAAAACAAACTACATCCACAGAACAAGTTAACTTAGGTAAAGAAAATACGATGGCAGTTGCTTGGTATCAAAATTCTGCTGAGGCTAAAGCATTATATTTACAAGGGTATAATAGTGCTAAAGTTCAACTTGATAAAGAAATTAAAAAGAATAAAGGCAAACATAAATTAGCAATTGCATTAGATTTGGATGAAACGGTATTAGACAATTCACCATTCCAAGGCTATGCTTCAGTACATAACAAAGCTTTTCCAGCAGGATGGCATGAATGGGTTCAATCTGCTCAAGCTAAACCCGTTTATGGTGCTAAAGAGTTCTTAAAATATGCCGATGATAAAGGTGTAGACATTTATTACATTTCAGATAGAGACAAAGATAAAGACTTAAAAGCGACACAACGTAATTTGAAAAAAGAAGGTATTCCTCAAGCTAAAAAAAGTCATATTTTACTAAAAGGTAAAGATGATAAGAGTAAAGAACCTCGTAGACAGCAAGTTGAGAAACATCATAAACTTGTGATGCTATTTGGTGATAACTTATTAGATTTCACAGATCCTAAAGAAGCGACGGCACAATCTCGTGAAGACTTGATTAACAAACATAAAGATGACTTTGGTAAAAAATACATTATTTTCCCTAATCCAATGTACGGTAGTTGGGAATCTACAATTTATAACAATAATAGTAAACTAACAGATCAACAAAAAGATAAATTGAGAACACAATCTATTAAGCAATTTGATCCTGAAACTGGTAAAGTTAAATAATCATCATCGATAATGCAACTATGAGCCTCTTACAAAATAGTAAAGTAAGAGGCTTTTAATTATGTCTAAGCATGTGAATTTTATGATAAAAAATATAACAAATGTTAATGAAACCTTTAAAATAATATAACTTTGGGTATAATGAGACAGAACAAAGAACCAAGCAAATGGGAGTGGGACAGCAATAATTATTTCAAAATAAACAATTTCGTAGATGACCGTCTTGCACATTAATGTAAAATCCACACATGGATTTTTGATGACGGGTCCGTCCCACCCCGGCAAGACTGACTAGGTTTGTAAAACGTTGACAAACCAACATTTTACAAACCAGACAGTTACTGCCAAATGCTTAATTATAAGTGAAAAATGCTTTTGTTCTAGTCTCTAGATATGAATTAAAAAGAGTTATAGCAATCGTAAAATGATATTTATAAAAAGGAGAGACCTACATGTTTTTAGCTTGGAATGAAATTCGGCATAATAAATTAAAATTTGGGCTTATTATTGGTGTCTTAACAATGATTAGTTACTTATTATTTCTATTATCAGGGCTAGCCAATGGCCTGATTAATATGAATAAAGAAGGTATAGATAAATGGAATGCTGATGCCATTGTCTTAAATAAAGACGCTAACCAAACTGTACAACAGTCAATTTTTAACAATAAAGATGTTAAAGATAAATATCAGCAACAAACACCTCTAAAACAAACAGGAGAAATTATTTCTAATGGACATCAAGAAGAAAATGTCTTGGTATTTGGGGTAACAGCTAAGTCATTCTTAGTACCTAAATTAATTGAAGGTCATAAAGCAACTAACTCGAATGATGTTGTTGCAGATCAAACACTTAAGGACAAAGGATTTAAAGTAGGAGATAAATTAACGTTGTCTCAGTCAGATGAAACGCTACATATTGTAGGCTTTTCAGAGAGCGCGAAATATAATGCATCTCCAGTTATTTTCACTAATAATGACACCATTCAAAAAATTAATCCAATGTTAGCTAAAGATAAAGTCAATGCAGTTGTTGTTCGAGATAAACATTGGAAAGATAAAACGTTGAATCATAATTTAGAAGCAGTGAGTATTAATGATTTTATTGAAAATTTACCAGGTTACAAACCTCAAAATTTAACACTTAACTTTATGATTTCATTCTTGTTTGTGATTTCAGCAACTGTCATTGGTATCTTTTTATACGTCATTACATTACAAAAAACGAGTTTATTTGGTATTTTGAAAGCACAAGGATTTACAAATGGTTATTTAGCCAAAGTGGTTTTATCACAAACTGTCATTTTAGCAGTATTTGGTACGATAATTGGTCTTGTCTTAACTGCGATAACTGGTGCATTTTTACCAGATGCTGTACCTGTCAAATTTGATGTCATGACACTTGTTATTTTTGCGCTTGTGTTAATCGTCGTATCAATGATAGGCAGTTTATTCTCAGTGTTAACTATAAGAAAAATAGATCCATTAAAAGCTATAGGATAGGAGGGACTAAGGTATGTTGCAATTTGAAGATGTGACAAAATCTTTTAAAGATGGTAACAAAACAATTGAAGCGGTTAAATCAACAAACTTTAATATTGATGAAGGTGACATAGTTGCATTGGTTGGTCCATCAGGTTCAGGTAAAAGTACCTTTCTAACTATGGCGGGTGCTTTACAAACACCGACAACTGGACGTATTTTGATTAATCAACAAGATATTACAACAATGCGTCAAAAGCAGTTGGCAAAAGTGAGAATGTCTGATATTGGCTTTATTTTACAAGCGACGAATTTAGTGCCGTTTTTAACTGTTAAACAGCAATTTACATTACTAAAGAAAAAGAAGAACAATGTTATGAGTGACGAAGATTATCATCAGTTAATGACGCAACTAGGCTTAGCAGAATTGGGGAACAAATTACCATCTGAATTATCTGGAGGACAAAGACAGCGAGTGGCAATTGCTAAAGCACTTTATACTAATCCATCGATTATATTAGCGGATGAACCAACCGCATCATTAGATACTGAAAATGCCATTGAAGTTGTGAAAATTTTACGAGATCAAGCTAAAAAGAGAAATAAAGCGTGCATTATTGTGACACATGATGAACGATTAAAGGAATATTGTGATAAGTCTTACCATATGCAAGATGGACAATTACAATTAGAACAATAAGAAGTCGAAGATAAGACAGAAACTACTGTGACAAGTTGTTTCTGTCTTTTTTGATTTTTCTATTTTTTTGCATTGATAAAGAAAAAGTGAATAATTTAAAAATGATTATGTATCAGTTCAATTTGGGAGAGAATCCTTTTTGATGTGTAAATTTAGCGAATCTAGTTAATTTACATATAAATAAATATAAAATTATCAGAAATTTTAAAATATTCCGTGAAACATAATAAATTTTGTAGTAAAATAACGCCTAAGAGTTTTTAAGATAAAGAAAGTCAGCGAAAAAAGCATTTAATAGTTAATAGGATGTGATGGGCAATAACTATCTATTGCTAAAGCAAATTTTTATTAACCTAGCTAGTCTTGTTGAACTAAGGGTGGAGGAATAAATTTTAAAAAATTTATTTCGATTATGCGCCCAAGTAATGATTGACACATCTTCAAAAGCTCATTGTACAATTGTATATTTCATGTTGTTAGAATAGTGAAAATTGTATGTACTATGCATGCATAACATGGAATATACAAAATAATATAAAGGAGATCATATATGGATTTATTAATAGGTACATTGTTTTTGTTTTTAGTCTTAGTTATTTTTACGTTATTTACATATAAAGCACCCAATGGTATGCGTGCAATGGGTGCTTTAGCTAATGCTGCAATTGCCACTTTTTTAGTAGAGGCTTTTAATAAATATGTTGGTGGAGAAGTCTTTGGTATTAAATTTTTAGCAGACTTAGGGGATGCTGCCGGAGGTCTTGGTGGTGTTGCGGCAGCCGGGTTAACTGCACTTGCCATAGGTGTTTCACCAGTATATGCCTTAGTCATTGCAGCATCTTGTGGTGGTCTTGATTTATTACCAGGATTCTTTGCCGGTTATATTGTTGGTTACATTATGAAGTATAGTGAAAAATATGTGCCAGATGGTGTTGATTTAATTGGTTCAATCGTACTACTAGCACCATTAGCACGATTAATAGCAGTATTATTGACGCCTGTTGTTAATAATACTTTAATTCGTATTGGTGATATTATTCAAAGTAGTACAGATACGAACCCGATTATCATGGGTATTATTTTAGGTGGTATCATTACCGTTGTAGGTACAGCACCATTAAGTTCAATGGCGTTGACCGCGTTACTTGGATTAACGGGTATTCCAATGGCAGTTGGTTCAATGGCAGCATTTAGTTCTGCCTTTATGAATGGTACATTATTCCACAGATTAAAATTAGGAGATCGTAAATCAACTATTTCAGTAAGTATTGAACCATTGTCGCAAGCAGATATTGTATCTGCGAATCCTATACCTATTTATATTACTAACTTTTTTGGAGGCGCGATTGCCGGTTTAATTATTGCGTTATCCGGTCTAATAAATGATGCAACAGGTACAGCTACACCGATTGCTGGTTTCTTAGTCATGTTTGGATTTAATAATCCAACAACGATTGTTCTTTATGGCATTGCTATGGCCGTTGTTGGTACATTGTCAGGCTATATTGGCTCACTAGCCTTTAAAAATTATCCAATTGTGACCAAACAAGATATGATTAACCGTGGTGCTACAGATGCATAAAATAACATAATCAAATTATTTAGAATAACGTAGACTGTTGAATTGTTGGAATGACAATTTGACAGTCTTTTTGGGTGCGCCCGGCATGGGTAACGACTCGACGGTGAAAATCCGTTACAGGCTTGGTAGTAGGAACTGTTAGCGAAAGACAAGGGTGTCCATTGTGAAATGGAATCTGAAGGAAGTCGGACGCAAACACTCGCACTGACGAACAGAAATATCATACAAGGCTATGTGGAATGGATGAATCTGCAATACAAGATAAAGTCCGATACTACCCGAGTTCTATATAGTAAATGATGCAGTGGAATGAGTGGAAAGTGGTTACTCTTACCCGGGGAGGTCTCATTAGCGATTAAACAATCGTAGTAACAACGAATAATGAGAAGTCAGCAGACGTCATAGTAGGGAAAACGTACCGAAGGACTGAACAATATTCATACAAAGTAAAGAATGGAGGTTAGAGATTTACGACGTGCAGAATACAATCACTGATTGGCAACTCATAGAAAGATAAGTAGTGGAACGAAAAGGATATATGAGTGCGCATAGTAAATCTTAGGTGAAATGAAAGAAATGTATCGTAAGTCTCCATCTACGATGGAGCTTGTTGTAAGAGACAATAATATACAAAAAGCAATCAAGAAAGTGAAGAAAAATAACGGTGCACCTGGTATCGATGGCATGAAAGTCAGTGAATTGCCTGCACATTTTGCGCAATACTTTCCACAAATAAAACAAAAACTGCTTGATGGCACATATAAACCACAAGCAGTAAGGAAAGTCGAAATACCCAAATCAAATGGGAAAAAGCGCGTACTAGGTATCCCTGTCGCAAGAGACAGAGTGATACAACAAGCAATTAAACAAGTCATTGAACCTAGTATTGACCGTACTTTCTCCAAACATAGCCATGGTTTTAGACCTAATCATAGTACAAGTACTGCACTCAAAGCATGTGCTACTTACTATGAGGAGGGCTATAAGGTTGCGGTAGACTGTGATTTGAAACAATGTTTCGACAAACTTAATCATGACAAACTCATGTATTTGTTTGAACGACACATCCAAGACAAAGCAGTTTCAAGATTTATCCGTAGAAGTTTACAAGTAGGTGCCATTGACCTATCTGGCGAAGTCGCAGAAAGAAAGATAGGTGCACCGCAAGGTGGTGTGATATCACCCCTGCTCTGTAATATCTATCTACATGAACTGGATAGAGAACTCGAACAACGTGGACACCGTTTTGTTAGATATGCAGATGACTTCGTCATCTTTGTACGTACAAAACGAGCAGGTGAACGTGTTATGAATAGTGTAACCTCATTCATTGAAAAAGAACTGAAACTTGAAGTAAATACTGACAAAAGTAAGGTAGGCTCACCAACCCGTTTAAAGTTCTTGAGTTGTCTAATGATCAAAGTAAATGGCACTTGTCGTTTCAGACTGGAAATGATAATTTAATAATGTACACTTTTGACTGTTTAAGTATGTACAATCTGTAAAATTTAGAGATAATTTTATTGAGGTGAATAACAATGAAATTATCTTTAGATATAAATACAGATTATGAAGTTACAACTCTTTCAGATTTACCAAAATTAAAAATTGTTATGGAGAGCTTAAACATGAAAATTAATAAAAGTGAAATCGCAAGACAAATGAATGTAGATCGAAGAACAATAGATAAATATTTAAATGGCTTTAAACCTTCGGTTAATCGAAAAAAACAATCTAAAATTGATCCCTATTATGATTTAATAAAAGAATTGTTGTCTGAAGAATGTGAACAGAAATTCTTTTATAAACGCGTGTTATGGCAATACCTTAAAGATAATCATGGTCTAAATTGTGCGTATTCCACATTTAGAACATATATAAGAAAACATGATTTATTCAATAATTATTTTAAAAAAAGACGACAAAAGTCAACGCCTGTTGGAACAACTAGATTTGAAACAAAACCAGGTTGCCAAGCTCAATTTGATTGGAAGGAAGATATAAGATTTAAAACGAAGGATCATCAAGAGGTATCTTTAAATATTGGTGTTTTACTCCTGTCATATTCACGCTTCAAAATTATGCAAGTTACGATGAGTAAATCATTAGATGTATTACTTAATTTAATGGTTCAAGCTTTTGAATCTATTGAAGGTGTTCCAGAGGAACTTGTTACAGATAATATGAAAACAGTGATGAGTCAACCTAGGACTGAAACGTTTAGTGGACAAGTTAATCCTAAATTCAAACAATTCGCTGATGATTTTAATTTTAAAGTGAAGCCGTGTATAGCTGGTCGTCCTAGAACGAAAGGTAAAGTTGAATCCATTATGAAAATATTAGATGAAATTCATGCCTATCAAGGACAATTATACTTACATGAAATTCCACAATTTATTGACGAATTAAATGATCGTTTGAATTACTCAGTGCATAATGGGACAGGAAAAATACCAATTATTGAAGTAAAAAAAGAAAAGAGCTTCTTACAGCCATTACCCAATGTCCATGTAAGAAACTCATATAAAGTAGAACATAAATATTTGAAAGTCAATCGTTCGAATATGATTACATATCGCTCCAATCAGTACTCAGTTCCTGCTGAATACTATGGAAAAACGGTTGAAGTTCAAGTTTATGATCAACGTTTGTTTGTTTATTATAACACCAAATTAATCGTTGAGCATCCTATTACCCATCATAAATTAAATTATCAGCAACAACACTATTTAGAAACGCTAGCTGTCTCCTATGGAGACCATGATGATATTAATCAGCTGGCCTTAGATAATTTAAAAACGATAGGAGAGATGTATGATGAATAATATTACTAACTACCAACGTTTAAAAGATAATCTGTCATATCTAAAAATGAATCAAATGATTACTCATTTAGATGAAGTGATAGATTTTAGTATCACTAACGATTTATCATTTATTGATACTTTAATTAAATTGAGTGATTATGAAATCGCAGTTAAAGAAAAGAATATGATTGAATCAATGGTTAAGGTAGCAGCATTCCCTTTTAAAAAGGAACTGTGCGACTTTGACTTTTCATTCCAACCTAACGTCAATAAACAAGAAATCGTAGATTTTACTCATTTACGATTTATAGAAAACCATCAGAATATTGTCTTTTTAGGTCCAAGTGGTGTAGGTAAAACCCATTTAGCTACATCAATTGGTATGTCAGCAGCGAAAAAAAGAGTAAGTACGTATTTCATTAAATGTCATGATTTAATACAAAATTTGAAAAAATCTCAATTAGAGAATCGGTTAGAAAATAGACTCAAGCACTATAGTAAATATAAATTACTAATTATTGATGAAATAGGCTATTTACCTATTGATAGTGAAGATGCCAAACTCTTTTTCCAACTGATTGATTTAAGATATGAGAAGAAAAGTACCATTTTTACTACAAATATTAATTTCAATTTATGGAATGAAATATTTGAAGACCCTAAAATAGCTAATGCCATTTTAGATCGCATATTACATCACTCAAATGTCATAAAAATAACTGGGAAGTCTTATCGGTTAAAAGACCATTTTGTGAAAGTTGAAAAGACAGAATGACATTTTTGTACATTCTTAAACAATCATTTTTGTACATTCTTTTATTGACATTTACATTTCAGACCCACTATGGAAGCAAAAAGAAATTTAAAACGCAACTTAAAGTGGTTAACAAGACGAAGTAGACCAGGAACTTTCCAACAAATTATAACAGAAATTAATCAAGTCACAACAGGTTGGATTAACTATTTTGGTAAAGGCTTTATAAATGGCTTTATTACTAATATAGAGTCTTGGCTACATCATCGCATTAGGCAACTGATATTAAAAAGATGGAAGAAAACGAAAACTAAATATAAGATGTTACGCAAGTATGGACTTGACCATAATAGTGCAATGAAAATTGCCAATTCAAGAAAGAAATACTGGCGGTTATCATCAACGCATGAGGTTCATCGTGCACTTACAACAAAACGCCTCTACAAGTGGGGTTTGAAATCACTAACCCAACTCGCAGAGGCGGCTTACGCAAGATATTGAACCGCCGAGTACGGAACCGTACGCTCGGTGGTGTGAGAGGACGGATAATCAAATAATGGTTATCCTCCTACTCGATTTTGAAAGTTCAAATAGGTAGAAATACATGAATTTGTCAAAATTTTTTATCTTACAATAATCATCTTTTTAAACATATATCATTTTAGCTAAAGTTGTTAATTTTAAAAGATTTAATGAAGATTCTTTGATTGTGGACAAGTTCAAACAAACATATATCACTAATATAAAGGTGTTTGTAAGCGTTTACACATATAAAAATGCATGCTACGATATGGCTGTAAATAAGCTTTTTACACGATGTTGAAACTTTTAAAAGGAGGGATGACATGAATACAACCGAAAAGGAAATACTAAAACGAATTAAAGATAATCCATTTATATCACAAAGAGAATTAGCTGAAGCGATTGGATTATCACGACCAACTGTCGCAAATATTATTTCTGGGCTCATACAAAAAGAGTATGTGATGGGCAAAGCTTATGTATTAAATGAAGATTATCCTATTGTTTGTATTGGTGCTGCTAATGTAGATAGAAAATTTTATGTACATAAAGAATTGGTTGCCGAAACATCGAATCCTGTGACATCAACAAGATCAGTTGGTGGTGTTGCAAGAAATATTGCTGAAAATCTTGGACGTTTAGGTGAAACAGTCGCCTTCTTATCAGCCAGTGGTCAAGATAGTGAATGGGATATGGTTAAGCGTTTATCAAGTCCATTCATGAATATGGATCATGTACAACAATTTGAAAATGCAAGTACAGGGTCTTACACGGCACTGATTAACAAGCAAGGAGACATGGCTTATGGCTTGGCAGATATGGAAGTGTTTGATCATATCACACCAGAATTTTTAATTAAGCGTACGCATTTATTAAAAAAAGCTAAATGCATTATTGTAGATTTGAATTTATCTAAAGACGCACTAGATTTTTTATGTGCTTACACAGCAAAACATGACATTAATCTTGTAATTACGACAGTTTCATCACCGAAAATGAAAAATATGCCTGATTCATTACATGCTATTGATTGGATTATTACGAATAAAGATGAAACAGAAACATTTTTGAATGTTGATATTGATAATACGGATGACTTAAAAGAAGCTGCTAAAAAATGGAATGATTTAGGAGTAAGCAATGTCATCATTACTAATGGTGTGAAAGAACTTATTTATAGAAGTGACAAAGAAGAAATTATTAAATCAGTAACACCGTCTACAAATGTCAAAGATGTTACTGGTGCAGGCGATTCGTTCTGTGCAGCGGTAGTCTATAGTTGGCTTAATGGTATGTCTACTGAAGATATATTAATAGCTGGTATGGTCAATTCCAGTAAAACAATAGAGACGGAATATACCGTACGCCAAAATTTAGATCAACAACAACTTTATCATGATATGGAGGAGTATAAAAATGACACAATTACAACAATACATTGATTATTCACAAGAAGTAAAACAAGCAAAGGACAATAACCAACCTATTGTAGCTTTAGAATCTACAATTATTTCTCATGGTATGCCATATCCACAAAATGTGGAAATGGCTAATAAAGTAGAACAGCTTATTCGTGATAACGGTGCAGTACCTGCAACCATTGCGATTATTGATGGCAAAATTAAGATTGGATTAGAGAAAGATCAATTAGAAACATTAGCTACTAGTGACAATGTAGCTAAAGTATCAAGAAGAGACCTAGCTGAAGTTATAGCTACGAATCAAATTGGAGCAACGACAGTTGCGACTACCATGATTTGTGCTGAATTAGCAGGAATTCAATTCTTTGTTACTGGTGGTATTGGCGGTGTACATAAAGGTGCAGAACACACTATGGATATATCTGCTGATTTAGACGAACTAGCTAAAACAGAAGTAACTGTAATTTGTGCTGGTGCTAAGTCTATCTTAGATTTACCAAAAACGATGGAATATTTGGAAACGAAAGGTGTACCAGTAATTGGTTATCAAACTGATGAGTTACCAGCATTCTTTACACGTGAAAGTGGTGTTAAATTAATCAGTTCAGCTCAAAGTCCTGAAGAAATTGCCAAAGTACATCAAACAAAACATGATTTAGAATTAGGTGGTGGTATGGTTATTGCTAACCCTATTCCACATGAACATGCATTATCAAAAGACTATATTGAAAGTATTATTGATGATGCAGTAGAAGAAGCAGAAAGTAAAGGTATTAAAGGTAAAGATTCTACGCCATTCTTATTAGGAAAAATTGTTGAGAAAACAGAAGGAAAGAGTTTAGCAGCAAACATAAAATTAGTTGAAAATAATGCAATATTAGGTGCTAAGATTGCAGTAGCTTTCAATCATATGTAGGTGATGATCTATGTCCATTTTATTTGCAATCACAGGTGTACTGTTTGCCTTAATCATTGCATATATGTTTAGCTTTGACCGTAAAAGTATAGATTTTAAAAAGCCTGCTATCATGCTGGTCATTCAAGTATTACTTGTATTATTTATGATGAATACGACGATTGGTTTAACGATATTAACAGCTATGGGTGGCTTTTTCGAAGGTTTAATAAAAGTAAGTAAAGCAGGCATTGATTTTGTATTTGGAGATTTACAAAATAAAGGTGGCTATACATTTTTCCTGAATGTCTTGTTACCATTGGTGTTTATTTCAGTACTTATAGGCATATTTAATTATATTAAAGTATTACCTTTTGTTATAAAATACGTGGGTATAGCAATTAATAAAATTACACGTATGGGACGTTTAGAAAGTTATTTTGCCATTTCAACAGCAATGTTTGGACAGCCAGAAGTATATTTAACTATTAAAGATATTATTCCTAAATTATCAAGAGCCAAATTGTATACTATTGCAACTTCAGGTATGAGTGCGGTTAGTATGGCAATGTTAGGTTCATATATGCAAATGTTAGAACCTAAATTTGTTGTAACAGCAGTAATGCTTAATATATTTAGTGCTTTAATTATAGCGAGTGTGATCAATCCATATCAATCAGATGATTCAGATGTTGAAATTGAAAATTTAACTCAATCAACTGAAGAGACTGACTTAAATAGTAAAACAGGTAAACCTAAAAAAGTGCCATTCTTCCAAATGATTGGTGATAGTGCAATGGATGGCTTTAAAATAGCTATTGTTGTGGCTGTTATGCTATTAGCATTTATTTCTTTAATGGAAGCAATTAACATTATATTTAGCGGTATTGGTTTAGACTTTAAACAATTGATTGGTTATGTCTTTGCACCAATTGCATTTGTTATGGGAATTCCATGGAGTGAAGCGGTATCTGCTGGTTCATTAATGGCTACGAAATTAATCACTAATGAATTTGTTGCTATGTTAGATTTTAAACATGCTTTAGGAGATGTTTCTGCAAGAACGCAAGGAATTATCTCAGTTTATTTAGTGAGTTTTGCTAACTTTGGTACAGTAGGTATTATAGTAGGATCTATAAAAGGTATAAGTGATAAGCAAGGTGAAAAGGTAGCATCATTTGCGATGCGTTTATTACTTGGATCTACGCTTGCATCTATCATTTCAGGCTCAATTATAGGTTTAGTATTATAGGCGCATGCTGAAAAATAAATGAAAATAATTTGATGATTGTACATAATATGGTGAAGACATCATCTAGATGTATAATTGATAAAATGACAAAGCCGACTCATAAATTGATTGAATGATCAAATATGAGTTGGCTTTATTTTTAAATTATATCATCATACATAAAGTTATAAGAAAGTATGACGACGTTAGTGGAGTTGATACTTAATCATCGGACTCACAACTACAACACAACCTTTAGCCAAAAAGGAGTAAAGCAATTGGTATGGCTAATAATAGTGATAGTGCTACTCTAATAAACCAAATAACGACTAACTTCCACACAGGTATCTTAATTTCGGTAGCCATAATACAAGGTACCAACGCTGAGAAAAAGATAACTGCTGACACGCTAACGATACCGACAACTAGTTTTGTGCTGGCAGCGGCTTTAGCAACAAGTAGCGATGGCAAGAACATTTCAACAATAGAAATAGCTGATGCTTCAGCAAGCATGTGCTTATCAGGTATCGGAAATAGATAAATGAATGGATAAAAAATATAACTCACCCAACTAATAAGTGGTGTGAAATTGGCGATGACTAGACCAAGAAAACCAATTGATAAAATAGATGGTAATATTCCAACGGTCATCTCTAAACCATCTTTAACATTATCCCAAACATTTTTCACTAATGAAGGTGTCTTAGCATTTTGTTTCATAGCTTCAGCATAAGCTGTCTTTAAACGACTACCTTGAATTTCAACTTCTTCTTCATCTTGTTGACCGTTATAGTATTCAGTTGATTCATTAGCTATTGGTGGTAACCAAGCCGTCATTGCCGTAACCATGAACGTGATGATTAATGTAATCCAAAAATATAAATTCCAATGTGACATTAATCCAAGTGTATTAGCAACAATAATCATAAACGTTGCAGATACGGTTGAAAAACCAGTAGCAATAATTGTTGCTTCTTGCTTGTTATACATCCCTTGTTTGTATACGCGATTAGTAATGAGTAAGCCTAGTGAATAACTTCCGACAAAAGAAGCTACGGCATCAACTGCTGATTTACCAGGTGTTTTAAAGATTGGTCGCATAATAGGCTCCATAAATACACCTACAAATTCTAACAAACCATAACCAACTAACAATGATAACGCGATAGCTCCAACTGGTATCAATATACTAAGAGGCATCATTAACTTATCAAATAGAAACGGTCCATAATCTTTATTGAACAAAATAGCAGGACCAAGATGAAAAACATACATGATGCCAACGACTGCACCGGCCAGTTTGAATAACGTGATGATAAAGTTAGTTATAGATGTCTTAAAAGTGCCGCGTACGATTGGTAACAAAGCACCAATGACTATCATAACTAAGGCAATATATGGCATCGTTGGACCTAATAGTGACCTAATTGCTAAATGGACATGATCGACTAATATCGTATTGTTACCGTTCAATGTAATTGGAATAAAGAAACATAAAATACCAATTAAACTGTAAATGTAGAACCTCCAAGCACTAGGTTGCTTGGCGTACTTGTGATATGTATTCATTAGCACAACCCCTTTGTTTAAGTCAATACATAGATAAAGCATGCTTAATTGCTAGAAAAAATTTTAAAACAGCAAAATACAACCATTGATTCTAAATAATCTGAAAACTTAACTTTATTGTATAGTTTGATATAATCACCGACTAATATAAAATAACTAATAATAAATAGTTTGAAACTATGATATATTTTTGCGAGAGAAATTTGAGGATTCTTTATTTTTTAGGAGCCTGGGACAAAAACATTTCACAGTTAAATTCAAGCATATGGCAGTAACTGTCTGGTTTGTAAAATGTTGATGTATCAACATTTTGCAAACCTAGTCAGTCTTGCCGGGGTGGGAATACGAAATAAATTTTATATAAAATTTATTTCTGTCCCACTCCCAATTTGGGAGAGAACCTTAATAATCATAACGTCGTTGCAAAGTTAAGCTAAACGAGCGCAGTGTCATTGTCATAAATAATGAGTTAGCCTCCTAAATAACTTATGAAACTTAATCAATCGAAGCGCTTAATGATTTAAATCTACTAATTCTGAGGCATATAATGCTAAACGAAGATTGAGTGAAATATCCGGATCTTCAATGGTCGTATCTAATATTTGCGCACATTTATTAATACGATATTTTACAGTATTACGATGAATAAAAATTTGTTCAGCTGTCTTAGTAATGTCGCAATGATTATCCATATAGATACGCAAAGTTTGTTTTAATTCAGCTTCTTTTTTTGTCTTTGGTTTAGCCAAATCACCAAGTGTGTACTTAATAAAAGGTATTAATTTATTAGATGGTATTAATTGTAATAGTTCGCTAATATCTTTTGAACGATAGCTTTCGATTTGTTCAAATTGCCCTTTGGCGCGAATATTATTAAGTGCTTCTGATGCTTCAAAGTATGAGTAAGGTAACTGTGAAAACTCTGTTACTTCATTGCCAACACCAAAAGATAAGCTACCCTCAAAAAAGTTATGAAACTCTTGTTGAATCAGCTTTAAGTAATCCCAGAAATAATGATGTCTATTTTGTAATAAAATGACAAATTGATCGTTACTAGGTATTTTATAGATACTTATTTTTGAATCTAAATCAGAAAACTTATGGAGTAACCATTGGAATGTCAGATATTGTCTTTCATACAAATAGTTACTGTTCTCTAATTTTTGAGTTTCATCTATACTACATGTTACAACTTGATAGTATTTTGAATTATAAATATTGTAGCGTTCCAGTAGTTGTGGATGCTGTTTGACGGATAAAGCAGTATCACTATCATTAAGGACTAATGATTCAAAGAAGCGGTTAATTTCGTTTTGTTCGGCTTCTTCAATTTTAGCTGATTTATAAATTGAAAAGCTTAGCACGCTAACAACTTGTTCAATGGTCAATAGACTAAATGGGTAGGTAAGTTTATCAGATTGAGTCACCATTAGATAATATGGAAAATAGTTATAACTTCTAACTTTATATATAATGTGGTTCTCTTTGACGAATACTGAACGTCTATCATCTTGTTCAATCTCCGAAATATGTTGTTTGAAATATTTAATATGATCATTGATAAGTGATCTTTGATGTTGATAATGTTGACTCATTGAAATAGGGCGTTTAAATGGATCGAATAATAAAATGGGTACACCTAAACGTTTACTTAAAAACTGAATCATTGTATCAACATCGAATCCCTTTATCAATAATTGATTGAGTTCTTGTTGGATATATAATGCGTAATTTAATTTTTCAGTTTTAGCATTTTCAATGACTGCTGACATTTGGTGTGATGCGTCACCTAAATTCCAATTTTCTGGAATTTCAATCAAAGGAAAAGCTAAGTCATCTGCTATGTCAATAACTACTTGATCGATAGCATGTAAAAAGCGTGAAACTTTAATACCTAATCCTGCAACACCTACATCTTTAAGATCACGAATGAGTTGTATTAATCCTTGTTGATCATCTTGATAGAGTAATCCAGTTGTCAGGATAAAAGTATTCGGTTTTGTAAAATGTTTAATATCACTATTTTCAGTAATATCTAAACCTTCAATAATGGTATCTAAGTTACCGTGATGGTTAATTAATGAAAATGCATTAAATTGAGGCATAGATAACATATCTCGTAGACTAGCCATAAGGAACCTCCTTCTAAGTCAAAATAGGGTACGATGTATAGAAATATAATTTACTGTATAAACTTAACTCTATTATATGCAATATTCACAAAATATTGTAGGAAATTGCCACACTATTTGTCAGTTTGTGACAAAACGCAAAAAAAATATGTCAAAAGCGATAAAGAAAAACGCTTACATTACTAATAAACTAATCATAAAGAGAGACGAAATTACATATAGTACAAACCGAAAGATACAGGTTGTTCCAGTTATTGTGGTTATGAAGTGACGGTTTGTCTGGGGTGTTATTGTTCGCAACTCTCATATTTTATGTACGATTAAAGGGGGCTAACTGAAACCGATATGAGTAAAGAAGCATACGAGGCATCATATGACGAAGCGTTTTTTGAACGTCGAGGTTATAACAAAGATATCATGCCTAAAAATAGTTCACAACGCAACAGTTCAGCATTTAACTTCTTCACTTTATGGATGGGTGCTGTTCACAACATTCCTAACTATACTGCAGTAGGTGGCTTTTTACTGCTCGGTTTATCACCACTACAAGTGATGTTCTCGTTAGTCATTAGTTCATTTCTTATTGCAATGTTACTAGTGTTTAACGGTTATGCTGGTTCAAAATACGGTATACCATTTGCCATGCAATTGCGACATACATACGGCGATGCAGGTGCAAAATTACCTGGTATCTTACGTGGTGTGGTAGCAGGCATCGGATGGTTTGGTATTCAAACTTTTGCTGGATCTCAAGCATTATTAATATTAATGAACAAACTGATTCCTGGTTATGAAGATTTCGGTAATGGTCATACGATTTTAGGTATTACGATTCCAGCTTTAATTGCCTTCTTAATATTCTGGGCAGTTAACTTTGGCATAGGCATTGGTGGTGGAGAAACGCTAAATAAATTTACAGCTATTTTAAATCCACTTATTTACATCGTTTTTGGTGGTATGGCAATATGGGGTTACATGACAGCCGGTGGTTGGCATAATATTATGAATTATGATATTACAACTAAAACATCTGGCATCATTTATCCTGCTATTCTAACATTTATCTTAATCTTCAACTCATTGTTAGGTGTCTGGGCAGGACCAGGAGCAAGTGTAGCAGATTTCACGCAAAATGCGAAATCAACACGCTCTCAAGTTGTAGGTCAAATTTCTGGTATCGTGGTAGCACATTTATTATTTGCGATTTCTAGTGTGTTTATTATTATAGGTGGTTCAATTGCACTAGGACATCAAGAATGGAATATCCTAACGATTATTAATGAATGGGATAGTATTTGGGCTATTCTGATTGCAACGGGTGTACTATTAATGACAACAATTTCCACTAATGCGACGAGTAACATTATACCTGCAGCCTATCAATTAACAGCATTGATGCCAAAATGGATTAACTATAAACGTGGTGTTATGATTGCATCTGTCTTAAGTATTGTTATCATGCCATGGAAAATGATGGAAAACCAAGATAGTATCTTTGTATTCTTAAATGCCATTGGTGCTATTTTAGGACCAGTAGCAGGCGCAATGATTGTTCACTTTTACCTTATTTCGAAATGTAAAATCAATATTGATAAATTATATTTCGATTTAAATAATAAACCTAAAGATTTGAAGAGAATTAATATCCCTGCATATATTGCTACAGTTGTAGGTGTAGTGATTTCACTACTAGGATTTATCCCTGCATTTAGAATCATTGCAGATTTCTCTTGGTTTATTGGTTTTATTAGTACAGGTGTAGTATACATTTTATTACATTTAATACATGAATCTCGTAACAAAAATTCGAATTTGGAGGAGAGACAATAATGACATTCGATTTAATTATTAAAAATGGGTTAGTTATTTTAGAAGATGGCGCAAAGCATGTAGATGTAGGTGTAACAGATGGTAAGATTGCAGCAATAGCTGAAATGTTAACAGGTGATGCTGATAAAGTTATCGATGCACAAGGACAAGTCGTATCTCCAGGTATGGTAGATGCACACGTGCATATAACAGATCCAGGTGGCGGTTACCGTGATGGTTGGGAAGGCTATGACACAGGTACACGTGCAGCTGCTAAAGGTGGCGTGACATCATTTGTTGAAATGCCATTAAACCAAGTTCCTGCTACCACAGATAAAGCTTCAATTGAAGAAAAATTTGATGCTGGTAAAGGTGATTTAACAGTTGATGTAGCTAGTTACGGTGGTTTAGTGCCTTACAATTTAGATGGTGGTATTCAAGAATTAGATGACGCAGGTGTCGTTGCCTACAAAGCATTCTTAGCAACTTGTGGAGATCGTTCAATTGAAGGCGACTTTGAAAATGTAGATGATTATTCATTGTATGAAGGTATGAAGCAAATCGCTAAAACTGGTAAGATTTTATCAGTACATGCTGAAAATGCTAATGTTACTGATAAATTAGGTGAGATTGCATATAAAAATGGTGAAACAACATTAAGTGCATATGTAGATTCTCGTCCAGTATTCACTGAAGTTGAACCAATTCGTAAATTAATCTTATTTGCTAAAGAAACAGGATGTCGTTTACACATCGTTCATGTTGCATGTGAAGAAGGTGTAGAAGAAATTGTTAAAGCACAACAAGAAGGTGTCGACGTAACATGTGAGACATGTACACATTATCTATACTTCTATAAAGAAGAATTAGACGATATTGGTCCAGTTGTTAAATGTTCTCCACCAATTCGTGAACAATCACGTTTAGAAGGTATGTGGGATCGTGTACAAAATGGAGATATTGATTTTGTAACATCAGATCACTCACCATGTACACCGGATTTAAAAGATACTGACAATGCTTTCGAAGCTTGGGGTGGTATCGCTGGTATCCAAAATAACGTAGATGTGTTATATGATGAAGGTGTTCAAAAACGTGATATGTCATTAGAAAGATTCGCTGATATTATTGCGACAGCACCTGCTAAACGTTTTGGCTTAGATAGTAAAGGAAGCATCGCAATCGGTAAAGATGCAGACTTTGTATTGATTAATCCAAATAGTTCTTATACTTTAAAAGCTGAAGACTTAGCGTATCGTAATCAAATGAGCCCATATGTTGGTAGAGAAATTGGTGCTCAAGTAGCTAGAACAATCTTACGTGGTAAAGAAGTTTATAGCCAAGAAAATGGCGTCACTGATGCCAAAGATGGACAATTTATTTAATATTTATATAGAGCCTAAAAAAGGAGCTGCGACGATTGAAGTTGCAGCTCCTTTATGTTGTTAAAAATGTTAAATGACATGATTGTCAAGATCTTCTAATGTTGTTGTTTTATGTGTTAATTCTAGTGTTGTATCTATCAAAGTTTGAACTCCTTTAGCAATTTGATCAGATGTTACTGATTCTAAAGGAGAGTGGCTAATGCCATCTTTACAAGGAATAAAGATCATACTTGTTGGAACAATGGAAGCGAAATTCATTGCGTCATGACCGGCACCACTATACATGTATCTATATTCAAAATCATGCTGTTTACATACGTTTTCTGTTATTTTAGCCATCTCAGCATTTAATTTAGCAGGATGTTCATTACCTAAATCTGTGATGTTGACGTGTGTATGACGTTGAGTTGAAATTTGATCGATGCTATTTAAAATGTGTTGAACAACTTCTTCTCTTATCACTTCATCTTTTCCTCTAATATCAATTAAGAAAGACACTTCTCCAGGAATAGAATTCATAGTATTAGGATAGACATCAACATAGCCAACAGTTGCCACAATACCTTCATTTGTGTATTGTTGTGCAAGTTGTTCAATGTTTAAAATCATTTCAGAAGCAGAAGTTAGCGCATCGGTTCTCATAGGCATAGGTGTTGAACCTGAATGACTTGTTACGCCTTGCACGGTAACTTTAAAACGATGTGGTGCAGCGATATGTGTCACGATACCAATATCGTCGTTATTATTTTCTAAAATGGGACCTTGTTCAATATGTAATTCTAAAAATGCTTTGATTTGGTTTCGCTCGAATAAAGCTGTTTGACCTCTCACTTCTTGTGATAATGGTTGGACGATATCATATAACACGTAGCCATCGTTATCTACAATGTCTTTTAACGATGCTCTATTATATTGTCCAGTTAAGTATTTACTGCCAATCGTTGCTTCATTAAAACGCGCAGACTCCTCACAAGCAAAAGCAATGATAATGAGTGGATGGTCTGTTTCAATTTGATGTTTATTTAAATATTCAACAACTTCTAACGCACCGATGACACCTAGTAGTCCGTCATACTGACCGCCGTCTTTGACAGTGTCAATATGAGAGCCAATGACTACAGGTTTGAGGTCAGGGTATTTACCTCCTCTTCTCGCAATAACATTACCGATAAAGTCGAAATAGACATCTAAACCAGCACGTTGGCAAAGCATAGAAAATTTCAAAGCAGCCATACGCTCTGGGTGACTAAAAGCGATACGGTTAATACCACCATTATCAGGGTTATAGCCTAATTCATTAAATGTTGCTAAATGGTTTAATACATTATTTATGTTCATTGATTATCACTTCTTTTCTGAGTTAATTACTATTAACATTATCAATAAAATTTACAGCTTGTTGATAGATGTCTTTATTAAAGTCGTCTACTTTTCTATCAAAGTCATGGGCGTCTTTATCTAAAGGCGTAAATGATGTTGAAGGTACATGTTTAATAATATGTTCACTTTCGCTAAACGGTACGTCTGTATCACCTTTGCAGTGAACGATAAACATAGGTGGGAATGACTTGAGTTGTTTGGGTGAAATGTTGTATTTCATAGATGCTGTTTGCTCTAAACTTAACATGTCGAACCAGTTTGCTTTTCCTCGCGCATAAACATAGAGTAAAAAGCGTTGTTGTAATTGATCAGCAACAACTGGCGTTTGCGATGTTAATGTTTGAATCATTTCAGGTGTGATGCTACCAGCTAATTTTTCGAAATATGCTGATGGTCTTAAAAATGCAGGTACTTGTAAACGACTGTAACCATAAAAATCAATAATACCATCAACTTGGCGATCGCGTGCAACAATCATTGATAAGTAAGCACCTGATGAACGACCGAAGACAAATGTTGGTACATCTTGATAGTTTTCTTTGATGGCATCAAAACATGTTAATGCATCATCAATAATTTGATCTATCGTTGCTTCTGGTGCAAGACGATAAGATGCCAATATCACATCATAATGTTGAGTCAAAATATCTAAATAATCTTGTGGCAAGTCATTAGGTTTACCAAAGACAAGTCCGCCACCATGATAATAGACGATGATTCCTTTTGGGGGTTGTGTTGTAGCTTTAATAATTGTATAAGGCAATGTAAAATTATCGCTCGTTAAAACAGATTGTTCGATTGTAGACAAAATGATGTCCCTCCAAATTGATATAGTTTACTTATTATAGCATCTCAAAAAAGATGAGTACTGTATTTGTCTAATTCGAATAAAAAGATAAAGTAATATTGTGAGATATGTGAATGATAGCATAACTGAAAGCGCTTATAATAGATGTTGAAATGACAAAGGAGTTGAAGAGCATGGACATTCGATCTTCTTTTGATGCATTAGATAAGCAATTCACCGCTTATGGTGGGTTGATTGGTGGCGGCATTACTAGACTTCTATATTCTGAAGAATGGGTAAATGCTGTACATGCACTTAAGAGTACATTGGAAAAAGAAGGTTTTAGTACACGATTTGATGATGTAGGTAATTTAACCGGACGTCTTGAAGGTTCAAAATACCCGAATGAGGTGATTGCTTCAGGATCTCACATTGATACAGTTGTAGAAGGTGGTCATTTAGACGGCCAATACGGTATATTAGCTGCTACTGTAGCAATGGCTTCATTAAAAGAGGAATTTGGTCAACCATTACGTTCCATGGAAGTTGTAGCGTTAGCTGAAGAAGAAGGCAGTCGTTTCCCATATGGTTTCTGGGGAAGTAAGAACTTCTTCAACTTAGCTGATAAAAATGATGTGATTGACATAACGGACAGCGAAGGCGTTAAATTCGAAAATGCCATGCGTAATGCTGGCTTCGGTTTTCGCGAGCATGACAATGACTACAGTGATATTAAATCATGGATTGAAGTTCATATTGAACAAGGTAAAGTACTTGAAGCTGAACAACAATCAATTGGTGTTGTTAATGGCATTGTTGGTCAAAAACGATACACTGTAACACTACATGGTGAAGCAAATCATGCTGGAACGACACCAATGGGATTACGTCGAGATACTGTAGTCGCATTCAGTGATATTGTGACGCATTTAACACAACGTGCACGCGAAGTGGGAGATCCTTTAGTATTGACATTCGGTAGTGTAGAACCTGTTCCTAATACCGTTAATGTTGTACCAGGTGGCGTGACATTCTCAATTGATTGTCGTCACATTAATCAAGATGAATTGAATGTATTTGCTGATGAGATTACAGCTTATGTTCAAAAAGTTGCTGACAGAGATGGTTTAACTGTTGATATTGATTTATGGATGGATGAAGCACCTACTTTAATGGAACCATCTTTAGTTCAACAAATTGAACAGTCAGCTCAAAATGTTGTTGGTGAGCAAGATTATAGAGTAATGTCTTCAGGTGCTGGTCATGACTCGCAAATTTTTGCTAAATATGTACCAACAGCAATGTTATTTGTACCATCAATCAATGGTATTAGTCATAACGTAAATGAAGAAACAGAATTAAGTGATTTAGTTAAAGGTATTGAAGTGTTGAAAGATGCACTCTACAACTTAGCTTATAAAGAATAACAATAATTAATAAAAACAATGGATAACAGAAAGGAAGATTTATAATGGGTTACTTAAATCATAATCAAGGATATAGAGAAGACTTACTAGGAACACGTTCAGTTGTCAAAAAGGATAACTATGCAGTTATTACACCAGATGGTTTGGTAAATAATGTCGTTCCCGGTTTTGAAGATTGTGATGTAACAATTTTAGGTTCACCAAGATTAGGCGCACGCTTTGTAGATTATCTTGTAACTGCAAGAAATAAAGGCGGTAATATGCAAGGATTTGGTGGCGACGGCGTTCAAACATTTATTTATGTTGTTAGTGGTAGCATCAATGCTTATGCAGTTGATGATAAATATGAATTAGCACAAGGTGGTTATCTATATGTACCAGCTGATCAACAAATGAAATTTGAAAATAATAATAATGGAGAAGATAGCCGTTTATTCCTTTATAAAAAACGTTATCAACCACTTGCTGGTCATAAACCATCAGTAGTATCAGGCAATGTTAATGATATGAAATCTGATGCGTATGAAGGTATGGAAGAAGTTCGTATTTTAGACTTATTACCAAAAGAATTAGCTTATGACATGAATATGCACATTTTATCATTTGAACCAGGTGCGTCACATGGTTATGTAGAAACACATGTTCAAGAACATGGTGCATATGTATTAAGTGGACGTGGTGTTTATAACTTAGATAACGAATGGATGCCAGTTGATAAAGGTGATTATATCTTTATGGGCGCTTATGCACCTCAAGCAACATATGCAATCGGCTTAAATGAACCATTTGCTTATCTTTATTCTAAAGATGCTAACAGAGATATTGAAATTTAAGGAGAATGGATAACATGACACAAGATGGATTGGTTTATGTTGAACATGATCGTTTAAGAAATCTTTTTAAATCAAAAATGATGGCAGCTGGAATGCCAGAAGAACAAGCAGCAAAAGTAGCAGATTTAATGATTTTCGCTGATTCTCGTGGTATTCACTCTCACGGCTCTGTGCGTATGCAATATTATGCTGAAAGAGCTGCACGAGGTGGATTTAATTTAACACCACAATTTCAAGTTGAACAAACAGGACCATCAACGGCAACATTCTTTGGTGATAATGCAGCTGGACATCTAGTTGCTTATAAAGCGATGGATAAAGCTATTGACATGGCTAAAGACACAGGTTTAGGTGTTGTAGGTATTAAAGAAATGGCACATAGTGGTGCGATTGGTTATTTCGCACTTCAGGCAGCACAACAAGGTATGGTAGCACTTACTGTATGTCAGTCAGATCCAATGGTAGTACCATTTGGTGGTACACAGCCATATTTTGGTACAAATCCTATTGCTTTTGCAGCACCAAGAGCTAATGGAGAACCAATCTTATTTGATATGGCAACGACAGTTCAAGCGTGGGGTAAGATTTTAGATGCTCGATCTAAAAATAAAGAAATCCCGGATACTTGGGCTGTAGATCATACGGGTGAACCAACGACGAATCCTCATGATGTTGGTGCGCTATTACCAGTTGCAGGTCCAAAAGGTTACGGCTTAATGATGATGGTTGATATTCTTGCTGGAAGTTTATTAGGTTTGCCATTTGGTAAGCATGTGTCATCTATGTATCAAGATTTATCTGAATATAGACGACTTGGCCAATTCCATCTTGTTATTAATCCATCTTATTTTGGTAACCAAGAAACATTCTTGGAACAAGTAGCACAAATGGTTGATGAACTACATGACATCCCACCAGCTCAAGGCTTTGATCAAGTATACTATCCTGGTGAAATTCAAGAAGATGTTAAAAAGAAATATCAAGATACAGGAATTCCGGTAGCTGCATCCATTTATGACTATTTAGTTTCAGATCAAGTTTATTAATTATTATAAGTAATCATATATAGGGGTAGAAATGTCGCTAGTTTGTAAGAATGTAAAAGATGCATGACGTAAGTAATGCGTACATTTGCATAGTTATTATGGCAATGTTTCTACCTCTTTTTAAAAGGAGGATATGTGATGCGCGTATCGAAATCTGAATTATTTGATTTAATGAAACAAAAATTGCAACAAGCAGGGCTAGATGAACAAGCTGCTAGTGATGTGTCTGATGTACTAACATTTGCAGATCATAGAGGTATACATTCACACGGTGCAGTACGTGTCGAATATTATGCTGAACGTATTGCCAAAGGTGGTATTAATACTAATCCTCAATATCATTTTGAACAAACAGGACCAGCAACAGCCACTTTCTTTGGTGACAATGGTCCAGGACATCAAGCTGCGAAACAAGCTATGGAAAAAGCCATTGATATTGCTAAAAACAATGGTGTTGCAGTAGTAGGTGTTAAAAATATTTCTCATAGCGGTGCATTAGGTTACTTTGTAGAAATGGCTGCTGAACAAGATATGGTTGCTTTAAGTATGTGTCAATCAGATCCAATGGTAGTACCATTTGGTGGTACGGAACCTTACTTTGGTACGAATCCAATCGCTTTTAGTTCACCATCTAATGATGACCGTATCATTACCTTTGATATGGCAACAACCGTTCAAGCATGGGGCAAAGTGTTAGATGCTAGAGCAAAACATTTGAGTATTCCTGATACATGGGCTGTTAATGATAAAGGCGAACCAACGACAGACTCACGTGATGTACATGCACTTGTTCCAGTAGCAGGTCCAAAAGGCTATGGCTTAATGATGATGGTTGATATCTTATCAGGTAGTTTATTAGGACTACCACATGGCTTACACGTTTCTTCGATGTATAAAGATTTAACGAAAGGTCGAGATTTAGGACAATTACATATTGTCATTAATCCAGCATATTTCACTGATATGGACCAATTTAAACAACAAATATCTACCATGTTAGACGAATTAAAAGCACAGCCAGCAGCACAAGGTTATGGCGAAATTTATTACCCAGGTGAACGTGGTCGTTTACGTAGCGAAAAGTATGATCAACAAGGTATCGACATTGTTGATGATATTTATAATTACTTAATTTCAGACGATGTACACTACGATAGATATCATGGCAAAAATAGATTTGCTGAATAAAATGGAGGATGAATATGAAGTATACAATTATTAAAGAAAACCGTTATCAAGATTCAATCGTCTTAATGTTACTATCAAATAAATTGTCACAAATAGAAGGTGTGAATCAAGTTTCAATTATGATGGGCACACCAGCGAATAAAGATATTTTCAAAACGTCAGGTATGGAAACAGCAGAGTTAGACAATGCTAATCCTAACGATATTGTGATCGTGGTTGATACTGAAGATGAAGCCAAAGTAGCTGAAGTAGATCAACAAATTGAAGATGAATTGAATGGTAAAGATGATGCTGATAATGCAACAGCTAAAAATGATGTGGCTAAAAATTGGGATAAAGCATTAGAACTTGCCAATAATCCTAATCTTGCATTGATTTCAATTCCTGGGCAATATGCCGCAATGGAAGCTGAAAATGCCTTGAACCATAATTTGAACGTCTTTATGTTTAGTGACAATGTAGCTAAAGAAGATGAAGTACGCTTGAAAAAAATGGCACATGATAAAGGTTTGTTAGTTATGGGACCTGACTGTGGTACTGGTATTATTCATGGCGTGCCATTGGCATTTACGAATACTGTGAATGAAGGGAACATTGGTATTGTCGGTGCGTCTGGTACTGGTATTCAAGAAGTTACAACAATTATTGATCGCGAAGGCAATGGTGTTACAAACGCTATCGGTACTGGTGGCCGTGATTTATCAACAGAAGTTGGCGCTATTACAATGTTAGATAGCATTAAAGCGTTAAATCAAGATCCTAAAGTGAAAGTCATCACTGTTATTTCTAAACCACCAGCTAAAGAAGTTGAAGACCGTGTGTTAAATTTACTACGCAATATTGATAAACCAGTTGTGACTCTGTTCTTAGGTGAAAAACCAACATATACTGAAAAAGAAATTTATCACGCTTATACATTAGAAGAAGCGGCACGTGTGTCAGTACAACTTGCTGCAGATGAACAACCTAATTTTAAACCTGCAATAAATACAGAAATTAAAGCTAACTTTAACGATGGTCAAGATGGTATTAAAGGTTACTATTCAGGTGGTACATTAGCTTCTGAAGCGGCAATGTTAATTCGTGATAATGCTGGTTCAGAAGAAGGAGAAACACCAGAAGGTTATAGCTTTAAAGGTGGTAATCATGAAGTGATTGACCTTGGAGATGACATGTATACACAAGGTCGCCCACATCCAATGATAGACCCTTCAAAACGTATTGAAATGTTAGAACAAGCGGCTGATAGTGATTCAACTGCTGTGATTATGTTAGATAATGTTATTGGTTATGGTAGTCATGAAGATATGGCTAATCAACTTGCTCCAACGATTAAAGAAATATTAAATAAAGCTAAGTCACAACAACGCGACTTAGTCGTATTAGCAACTGTCGTAGGTACAGTTCATGATCATCAAGGTTATCAACAACAAATTGATACTTTAGTAGATGCCGGTGCGGTAGTATGCGAAACAAATGATGAAATGGTGCGTACTGCTTTACATTTAATTGGAAAAGAAGTTGCACAACCATCATTAGAAGTTAAAGAATTTGATGCAGAAAAAGTAGATTTAACTGTAGATGAAAAAGTACTTAATTTAATTAACATGAAACCAAGTGTCATCAACATTGGATTAGAGAGCTTCACTGAAGCAATCAAAAATAGCGATGCAGAAGTTGTCCAATTTAATTGGCGTCCAGTTGCTGGTGGCGATGAGAAATTAATGAAAGTCTTACAATTCTTAAATAATTTCAAAGGAGAGACAGTATAATGAGTTATCAAACAATTGATGAAGCAAACCAAGCAGTCATTGATAAAATGGTGGCAGCTGCTCCGTTCCTAGTAGATGTTGTACCAGCAAAAGATAAGATTCCAGAATTAAAAGAGCATGTCTTACTACATGCAGGTCCTCCAATTAAATATGAAAATATGACTGACCCTATGCAAGGTTCATGTGTCGGTGCCATTTTATTTGAAGGATGGGCTGAAGATGAAGCTGGTGCACGTCAATTATTAGAAAATGGTGAGATTACATTAATACCTTGTCATCACGTTAATGCTGTTGGACCAATGGGTGGTATTACATCAGCAAACATGCCTGTATTAGTTGTTGAAAATAGAGAAAATGGTAATGAAGCATATTGCCAAATGAATGAAGGTATTGGTGCAGTACTACGTTTCGGTGCTTATAATGACACAGTTATTAAGCGTTTGAAATGGATGCAAGATGTTCTAGGTCCCGTACTTAGCAAAGCTATTCGCCAAATGGATGAAGGTTTAAATGTTAATGTATTAATTGCTAAAGCAATTGCCATGGGTGATGAATTCCACCAACGTAATATTGCAGCTTCACTTGCGTTCTTAAAAGAAGTTGCACCAATTATTACAGCATTAGAAGATGTAGATCAACAAGATCGTATCGATGTTATCCAGTTCTTATCAGATACTGATCAATTCTTCTTAAACGTTGCTATGGCAACAGGTAAAGCGATGATGGATGCAGCACGTGAAATTAAACATGGTACGGTTGTAACTGCCATGTGCCGTAATGGTGAAAACTTTGGTATCCGTATTGCTGGTATGGGCGATGAATGGTTTACTGCCCCAGCAAATACACCAGAAGGTTTATATTTCACTGGCTATTCAAAAGATGATGCTAATAAAGATATCGGAGATTCAGCTATCACTGAAACAATTGGTGTTGGTGGCATGGCAATGATTGCTGCACCAGCAGTAACACGCTTTGTAGGTACTGGTGGCTTTGATGATGCTTTAGAAACGAGTAATGAAATGATGGAAATTTGTTTAGGTGAAAATCCTAACTTCGTTATTCCAACATGGAACTTTAAAGGTGCTTGCTTAGGTATTGATGCACGTAAAGTAGTTGAAACAGGTATTACACCAGTAATTAATACAGGTATTGCGCATAAGATAGCTGGTTATGGACAAATTGGTGCGGGTACAGTACATCCACCAATCGAATGTTTCGAAAAAGCAATTACTGCATATGCTGAAAAATTAGGATTCAACGCGTGATTTTAACAGCGCGGTCAATTGGAAAACATGCGCAGCGTATATTATCTCAGCACCCATTGTTAACGGTGCATAGTAAATTCAATAAAGGTTTCAATGTTATCACAGATAAGGATGACTTAATCTTTATTGGGACAGATGATAATGGCATGTTTCCATTTGGTATCACGGTAGATCAGCAAACAAGAGACGATATATTACAACAAATTGAAGTCGGAAGTGTGATGACAGTTAAGCATCAGACGATACAATTTGCAAATAACATACAATTACGCTGGAAAGTAGCTCAACATGAACTGTTATTGCAGCCTGAAGTTGTTCGTTTAGAGCAACTTCAGCAAGCAATAGCACAATATGACTTTTCAGATTTTGATGATAGTGATTTTAGTAAAGCACGAATGAAACAAGTATTAAATGCTCTAATAACTGATGATGTAACTGTAAATAGTGAAATACAATATCTAATTGGTAGAGGCCAAGGATTAACACCTACTGGAGATGACATATTATCTGGGATATTAGCAATACACTATGTTACACCTTTTATAGCACAGCATCATCTAGATGATATTGCGCACTTGTTAAATCATCAATATACAACAGTCGTGTCTGAAACTTTTTTATACTATGCCATAAATGGTGAGTTTAGTTCTAAAATTATTAAATTACTACACTATCCATCTATTGAAACTATTGAGCAATTATTACAAGTAGGTTCGTCGTCAGGTAAAGATACTTTGTATGGCATCTACTTGGCACTTAATATGAGGAGTGAGATAGACAATGGGTAAAAATATAGTGTTAGCACTAGGTGGTAATGCAATTTTACAACCTAAACAAGAAGCTACATATCAAAATCAATATAATAATGTATATTCAGCTGCTCGTAGAATGGCAGAATTGAAAAAAGTTGGACATAATATTGTCATTACACATGGTAATGGTCCACAAGTTGGAAATATTATTACACAAAATGAAATTGCGAAAGATTATGTTGAACCTTTACCGATTTATGCTTGTAATGCTGAATCACAAGGGTTTATTGGTTTCATGTTAGAAAAAGCTTTAAAAAATCATTTAAATGATATGCGTATTGATACTAATGTTGTTAGTTTATTAACAATGACTGAAGTAGATAAAGACGATAAAGCATTTGATAATCCAACTAAACCAATTGGTGTCTTCTTTGATAAAGAAGAAGCTGAAGCATTAGAACGTCAATATGGTTACGTGATGTCAGAAGATGCTGGTAGAGGTTATCGTCGTGTAGTTCCTTCACCAGAACCTTTAGTTATTCATGGTGTTGAACAAATCAAAACATTAATTGATCATCAAGCTATCGTTATTTCATCAGGTGGTGGCGGTATTCCTGTCTATAAAGATGATAAAGGTGATATCCAAGGTGTTGAAGCGGTGATTGATAAAGACCGTTCAGGTTTAAAATTAGCTGAACAAGTTGATGCTGACGTCTTTATGATGTTAACAGATGTTTCTAATGTTTATATTAACTATGGTAAAATGAACGAAGAAAAATTAGAAACGATTACTGTATCACAAGCAAAACAATACGTAGACGAAGGACAATTCCCAGCAGGTAGTATGTTACCTAAAATGGAAGCTGCTATTCGTTTTGCTGAAAATGGCAAAGAAGCGATAATCTGTTCTTTAGATGATGCTATTGAAGCAGCAGAAGGTAAAGCAGGTACACGTGTAGTTGCAGATTAGTTATAAAGTTGGATCGTTCAAACAGTACATACTGTTGAACGATTCTTTCAATTTTTGACCATAAAATGCTAATGTGTGAATGGACTCAATGAAGTTGAAGTAATTTTAATTTAGAACAGGGAAGGAGTTTTAATATGGATCAGCCCTATAAAGTACATAGGCTACAAGAAAATTGGGGACTCATGATAGCTATCGTGTTAATTGCATCTACACTACGTGCACCATTAACATCGGTAGGACCAGTCATCGATGAAATTAAAGAAGTGATGCATATTAATAATGGTATTGCAGGTATATTAACAACAATTCCTTTATTAATATTTGCTATCGTTTCACCATTAGTTTCTAAAGTGACTGCTAAATTAACAATGTCACGAACAATCACGTATGCCATGATATTATTAATTGTTGCGCTTATTTTAAGAGTATCAGGGGATTTTACGTTATTTATTGTTGGTACAATATTAATAGGGATAGCTATTGCTTTTGGTAACGTGATGTTACCAAGTTACATTAAATGGTATTTCCCATTACAAATTGGTGTAACGACAGGTATCTATAGTGGTACGATGAATTTTACAGCAGGTGTAGGTGGAGGACTTAGTGTACCTCTATCTGAAATGTCACCGTTAGGCTTTAGGTTATCTTTATCTTTCTGGGTCATTTTAGCAGTACTTGCATTGATCTTATGGCTGCCTAGAGCTAAAAATGGTATCAAACTTGAACAACAAACAGCCGCTGCCACTGAAAAGGAAAATGTTAAAAAAGTAAATATAACAAAATCAAAATTAGCATGGTTAGTCGCTTTAACCATGGGTTTCCAATCTATGGTATTTTATACGGTAGTTGCATGGGTACCATCTATTCTTGTTGATCGTGGACTATCATTTGCCACAGCGGGTTATTTATTAATGCTTAACCAATTTTCACAAGTGCCAATGACATTTACCTTCCCAATTATTGCATCTAAATTGAAAGACCAACGTATTCTAGTTATTATCATTACGATTTTATTCTTAGTTGGTTTCGGACTGTTCTTTACACAATCATTGACATTATTAGTCATTGGTATGATCATTGCCGGACTAGCGATGGGTGCATGTTTCAGCTTATGTATGACTTTCTTTTCAATACGTGCACGTACGCATGGTGGCAGTATTTCATTATCTGGCTTCGGTCAGTCTATCGGTTACTTAATTGCTGCAGTAGGCCCATTCTTAGTAGGTTATCTACATGACCTGACAGGTAGCTGGGTATCTGGTATTATTGCCTTAATTATTATGTCTATATTGTTCTTTATCGTAGGTTATCCATCTGCTAAAAATAAAGTAATTGAAGACGAAACACATAGTTAAACAACATAAAAGGTAGTTATGAGCAAGCGTAACAATTAATGTTATTGCATTGTCATAACTACCTTTTTATAGTTTTGCTATTTTGGCTCTATAATAAATCGGACTGATAAATAAAAAAAGAATAATTTAAAAGGCAAAGTATTTTGAAGCCGAGACTCCTGAGGGAGCAGTGCTAGTCGAAGACTACAGGCTGAGACAGCACCCTCGGAAAGCGAGGCTTAAAAAATAATTATGTATCAGTCCAATTTGGGAGAGAACCGTTATTTTTTAGTATCGATAAATAAATAGTGAATAGTTATATATCAGTTCAATTTGACAGAGAACCCTTTATTATAGTTCTTTTATTTTCAAGAATAATTTATAGCGTATCAATGAATAACTAGCAGTTTATTTTATTAAGAAACGTTACTTTAATTAAATTATGAATTAACATAATCGCAAACTGTGTTGATTTGTTCTTTAAATGAACCGTTGAATTTGTTGTCAAAAAAGGCACTACCTATGGTAAAAGCCCATGGTGACACAGTTTTAATGAAATCTAATTTATCGTAACTATCAATACTACCGGCTACACATACAGGTGCTTCAATTTGTTGTACAAATGAACGTATTAACAATGGTGCATCCCCTGTATAGCGATAACCTAATAAATCAAAACCATAGATGCCATTTTGTATATTTTGATTAGCTGTAGTAATAATATCATCAATATCTCCATGTAAAATAGAAGGTCTGTCGCTAATATCACCAGCAAATGGTAAATATTTAATGTTGTTTTGTTGACAATACGTATTAATTGAATCGAAATAAGTGGTTCCCATAAGTACATCACAGCCACAGTATTTTGCTAATTTAGCACCTTCAAGACATTCTGGTTCTGTATATTCAACAATTTCTAAAAATGTTGTCTTACCACAATGTTTCATATAACTAAATAATGCTTTCATCTCTTCTACAGCTAATCCCTTATCTTTAAATCCCCAAAATTTTGCTTGAGCATCTTTACATTCTTCGAAAATTTGTGGTGCATTTTCTACTGTATAATCATTATGCGTTAACATGACTATTAATTCTGTATTGTTCAATATATATTCCCCTTTGATTAAAATAAACTTATTATTATGTATGTAATTGACATATTTTCTTTTAAAGTTTACACTCATATATGTTTATAAGCAACATATTTATAAAAATATAAAACATAAAAATAATGTTAACAGGATGTGTTTAATTTGAAGAAGTATAAAAATAATTTTTTCCCAGATGCTTATGCTGATAGTGTTAATGATATAGACTTTCAAAAAATATATGATTTGGGTTATCGTGGCATTATTTTTGATATTGATAGTACACTTGTGCCACATGGTGCAGAAGTGACTAAAGATATAGAGTTATTATTTGAAGAGATTCATGCCATTGGTCTACAAACATTATTTTTATCTAATAATAGTGATGAACGTATTGCACTATTCAATAAGAATATTCAAACACAATATATTCCGATGGCGAATAAACCAAATACAATTAATTATTATAAAGCACTAGATATGCTAGATATGGCACCTTCAAAAGTTATTGTGATTGGTGATCAAATATTCACAGATATTTTAGGAGCGAATCGTAGTGGGATTAAAAGTATTATGGTGAAATATTTATTACATGAAGGCGAAACAACTATTGGTAAAAAGAGAAAAGTAGAACATGCATTGTTGAGTCTTTTTAAGCTGCAACAGTATGTTTCAACAATGACATTACCAGTGATGAAAAAAACGAAAGAGAAAAAACGTTTGAGTGAAAGAAGCCCATTATTATATCAAGCAGCTGTTACAAAAGAAACATTGCGTCGTCATCTAGGTAATAAATTAAGTAAGGAAGTGTTTGCGACACATCAACAAACACAATTATTACCTAATCAAATTTATTCATACACATCCAATTTAATTAAGACGGGTAAAGGTATTGATCCAGAGCTTCAATACAATAAAGCATACAATATTGATAAATCGGCAGCTAAAATAAATGGGATTGTTATACGACCTGGGGAGACATTTTCATTTTGGAAGCTTGTAGGTAAAGTTAATAAGAAAAACGGCTATAAAGATGGACGTGTCATTGTTAACAATCAAGTTCAAGCGGGAACGGGTGGTGGCTTATGTAACCTAGCTAATACGATTAATTTACTCATTTTACATAGTCCGTTAACCATTACAGAATTTCATCATCATTCAGATGCATTAGCGCCGGAACAAGGTGAAAGAAAGCCGTTAAGTAATGGTACATCTGTATCTTATAATTATGTAGATTATTGTTTTAAAAATGAGACAAACCAGGCAATGCAATTATGTTTATGGGTAGCAGATAATCAACTTCATGCCACTTTACGTTCGGAAGAACCTATTCCATATGAATATGACATAGTCGAAGAGCAACATCGTTTTGACAAAGAAAATGACAAATATTATAGAAAATCACAAATCTATAAAGTAACTAAAAATAAGACTTCAGGTAAATTGTTAGATAAAACTTTGGTATGGGATAACCGTTCAGAAGTCATGTATGATTACGACTTAATTCCACAATCACAAATTGTAAATCATTAACAATAGTTAGCTTTCTAAAATTAGACAAATTGTGTCTGATTAAAGAAAGCTTTTTTTTGTATTTATAAAAATATAAAAAATAGGTATAATAAAAACATAAAAAAGTTGCGACTATAAACAAAGGGGATACTGTGATGAAATTTAAATATGTAGCAAGTGGTTTAACAGCAGCAGCATTATTATTAACAGCATGTGGTAATAATGACAGTGATAGTAAGGATAGTAAAGTGAATGATAGTACAACGACAAAGGACGATAAATTATCAAAATCGCAACAAGAACATTCAAGTAAAGCGTCTAGTAGCAAATCAACTAGTAAGTCATCTTCAAGTGATAGTCATCAATCATCAGATTCTAATAAATCGTCTTCTAAATCATCGATGACAGCAGATAATTTAGATCAACAGCATAAATTAGCCTTAGCATTATTTGATAGTAATGCTGGCCAATATAGTATTACAGCGCAAGAGTTGCAAGCAGGTGAATATACAGGGTCATTTACTGGTAATAATCCACATCAAACAAAACCAATAAGTAAATTGCAATTAAATAAAACGAATAGTGTTAAGAATGTTCCTGCAGGAGTGAATATATATGGTGTTGATCCAAGCAAGGGTTCATTTGTCACAGTGATTGCAATTAGTCGTGATGAAGTAATTATTGCAGGTACACAAAGTGAACTTACTTATCAAGGCATGAAAAATGGTGGACAAGTATATAAAGTAGATGATTTAATCAAACGATTTGGCGATGAACCAGATTTAGATAGTGTAGCAAATAAGATTTCTATTAGTGATCAACTATCAGATGCAGAAAGTAAAGCAACATCAAATAGTTCTAGCGATGATGGCGATTCTGATACATCTTCAAACAGCTCAAGTGATGACGATGATAGTTCAAGCGATACAACAGTAACACGTGCCAATGTTATTGATAAAGTTGAAGATTATGAAGGTCATAAATTAGATACTGATGAATATACATTTAAAGAACCTGAACAAATGGGTGATGGTAAATGGGGCTTTTCATACACTGATAAGAGTGGTGATTTAGCTGGATCTTACATTATTGATCAAGATGGTAATGTGACTAAATATGATGAACACGCTGATGAAATTTAAGGTGATTGCCATAATAAATTCGGTTGACGATACAAAGCAATCGAACACGTTAAACTAATAACAAAATAGCCTTTATGCCTGTCAATGTTATCTCATTAAGAGATGTAGTGACAAAGCATAAAGGCTTTTAATTAGGTTCTCTATAAAATTGAAATGATGCATCATTTATTGTGATTGATTCACGAGTTAAAAAAAACAGCGAGTCTTTAATTAGTCGTCATAATTAGCTTGTAACTTACGAAGTTCATCTCTTGTTTGGCGTTCTAATCCTTCGCCATAGTCCATCATCTGAACGATATCTTTAAAGGCAGCTTCAGGGATAGCTAAGTCTTCTAGTTCGGCCATCGTAAATTTGAGGTCGATATCTTGAGGTCGATGGTCAGCTAATTTATGGACAAAATCTGGTTCGGTGACAAATGGAGAAGACATGCCTACCATATCAGCATTTTGTAGTGCATCTAATGCTGATTCGGGAGAGTTAATACCACCACTAGCAATAAGTGGTAGACGTCCATTTAAGTGTTCGTAGACAATTTGATTCACCCGGCGACCAAAATGCTTGCCGGGTGTACGACTTGTATTTTGATATATATTGCGTCCCCAACTTGCAATAGCTAAATACTGAATGTCGGCTACATCCATAACCCAATCAATATATTGGTTGAATTCATCGATGGTATAACCTAAATCACTGCCGCGAGTTTCTTCAGGCGTAGCTCTAAACCCTAAGATGAAATCTGAAGGTGCATGTTGATCAATGACTTCTTGGACGGCTTGCATGACTTCTAAACCAAAGCGCGCACGATTGGCTAACGTAGCTTTGCCATATTCATCTGTACGTTGATTTGAAAACGTAGATAAGAACGTTTGAATTAATAAACGCTGGGCGATAGAAATTTCAACCCCATCAAAACCAGCTTCAATGGCACGCCGTGTTGCTGCTTTATAATCTTCAATGACGCTGTTAATTTTATCTGTTGTCATAGCAATAACTTCATGTTCAATAGGAGAATGTAACGTCATAGGACTTGGACCATACACTTTACCGTAGTTCATAATGGCTTGGTTAGAAAAACGGCCAGCATGTGCGAGTTGAATAATAGCAACATTACCATCTTGCTTCATTGTATTGGCCATCTTTGTTAATCCAGGGATACAATCATCGCTAGCAATGTTAAAGCCATATTCAAATAATTGACCATAAGGTTCTATATATGCAGCTCCTGTTACTTGCATACCTGCACTATTTGACCGTCTAGCAGCATAACGTAAATCTTCATTAGTAATATGACCATTTTTAGTAGAAGAATTGGTAGTCATTGGTGATAAGACGAAACGGTTAGCTACTTGCGTACCATTAGGTAATTGTAGTGGTTGTAATAATGGGTCGAATTGATTCATGAGCGTCTCTTCCTTTACTATTCATTAATAGTTTCAACGTAACATGCTTCATATGAATAATCAATGACAGTCAGGATAGTTAGAAAAGTAATTGTGACAACAAAGTCATAAAAGCCATCATAGAATAATAATATGTATGACATATTAGAGAGAAGAATGGAATTTTTAAAATGAAAACAAGACGAAACCATATAAAATTTAATTGAAAAACGTTATCATAGAGATGGGTAATAATATGGGGTTTGTCATTCATAGTAAAGCTTAATTGAAATTTGGAGATGAGGAATTGGTTAAGTTAAGTGTATTAGATTATACAGTTATTGATGAAGGGAAAGATGCTGAATCTGCATTGCAAGACTCACTTAATGTCGCACAATTAGCAGACAAATTAGGCTATTCACGTATATGGTTTACTGAACATCATAATGTCCCAGCATTTGCTTGTGGTAGTCCCGAATTAATGATAATGCAGACATTGTCTCAAACAACGCATATTCGTGTTGGTTCAGGTGGTGTTATGTTACCTCATTATAGCCCTTATAAAGTGGCTGAGCAGTTTAGAATGTTAGAGGCGCTTTATCCTAATCGTGTAGATTTAGGTATAGGTAATAATCCAGGTACTGCAGTTGTTAGAAGGGCATTGGATGGAGATCATCCTCAATATGAAGACTATCATCAAAGTATTGAGCAACTTCGACAATACCTTACAACAAGTAGTCCTACAAATACTAACACGGCAATTGCACAACCAGAGATTAAACACACTCCAGAGATGTGGTTGCTGAGTGGCAGTACAACATCAGCAACATTTGCAGCAACACAAGGTATGGGTTTAGCAGTCGGGACATTTTTATTGCCGGATGAAGATAAAATTATGGCAGCACAACGAAATGTGGCATTATATCGTCAACAATTTCAGATGACAGCATTAACTATGCAACCATCTGTTGCGGTAACTGCCTTTGTCGTTGTAGCTGATAGCGATGAAGAGGTTGCTCAACTACAACGTACCCTAGATGTATGGTTATTAGGTAAAGAAAACTTCGCTGAGTTCGATCGTTTTCCTTCATTTGAAACTGCGCAACAGTATCAGTTAACTGAGCGTGATAAAGAAATGATAGCGACTAATCGTGCGCGTATTATAGCAGGAACCAAAGATGAAGTTGCCACAAAGCTTGATCAATTTGTCGCACATTTTGATGCTGATGAAGTGATTGTGGCACCATTGATTCCAGGTGTTAAAGCTCGTATGAGAACGCTAGAATTACTAGCTGACATATATTTATAAGATTATTAAAAAGAACTAAGAAAGGAAGATTAATAATGAAAAAATTAGCAAATTATTTATGGGTAGAAAAAGTTGGAGATTTATATGTGTTTAGTATGACACCAGAATTACAAGATGATATTGGTACGGTTGGGTATGTAGAATTTGTTAGTCCTGACGAAGTTAAAGTCGATGATGAAATTGTTAGTATTGAAGCATCAAAAACTGTTATCGATGTACAAACACCATTAGCTGGTACGATTGTGGAACGTAACACTAAAGCTGAAGAAGAACCAGCAATTTTAAATTCTGAAAAACCTGAACAAAATTGGTTGTTTAAATTAGATGATGTCGATAAAGAAGCTTTCAACGCCTTACCGGAGGCATAAATGATACAGCCAGAAACTAATCAACAACGTCTTTTTTATTTAACAAACTATATGTGGCAAGAACTTTATGGTGACAAGCCTTTAGATTTCCCAACTACATTTAATGAACAATGGGAATTATACCGTGGTTTGGCAAATGTTAGACCACCACATAGCGTAAGTAATGCGTATTTAACGATTCAAGATGAATTATTATCAAATTTAAACGAGCAACATGTTGTTACAATCAATGATTTGCAACCTATTGAAGGTGACAATATTTATTTGTGGCAAGGTGATATTACTCGTTTAGCAGTAGATGGCATTGTTAATGCAGCCAATAGTGCTTTACTTGGCTGTATGCAAGCTAACCATGATTGCATTGATAATATCATTCATACTAAAGCAGGTGTACAAGTTCGCTTAGATTGTCACGACATTATAACTAGGCAGGGACGTAAAGAAAGTGTTGGTAAGGCGAAATTGACGTCAGCCTATAATTTACCAGCACAATATATTATTCATACAGTAGGCCCTCAAGTACGTAAATTACCAGTATCTGATATGAATCAAAACTTACTAGCTAAATGTTATCTGAGCTGTTTAAAGCTTGCTGACCAACAAGGATTACATCATCTCGCTTTTTGTTGTATTTCGACGGGGGTCTTCGGTTATCCACAACAGGAAGCGGCAGAGATTGCTATTCATACGGTAAGACAATATTTAGCACAAACAAAGAGCACTTTGAAAGTTATTTTTAATGTTTTTAAAGATGAAGATTTACAGATTTATAAGGAGGCGTTAGTTAATGGCTGATCATACAACTTGGCAAGCGTTGTCAATGTTGCAACAACAAAATGATTCAGTTGACCAAGCTGAAGTATTAGCACAAGCAATCAACGAGGCAGATGCTGTCGTTATTGGTATTGGCGCAGGTATGTCAGCTGCTGACGGTTTTACTTATATTGGTGAGCGTTTTACTAATCATTTTCAAGACTTTATAGCGAAATATAATTTCTTTGATATGTTACAGGCGAGTTTACATCCATTTGGTAGTTGGCAAGAATATTGGGCTTTTGAAAGTCGTTTTATTCAACTTAACTATTTAGATCAACCTGTTGGTGAATCTTATTTAGCACTGAAACAGATGGTGCGGACTAAAGATTATCATATCATTACGACGAATGCGGATAATGCATTTTGGGCAGCTGATTATGATAAAAATCATGTCTTTCATATTCAAGGTGAATATATTTTGCAACAATGTAGTCAACACTGTCATGCTCAAACGTATAGAAATGATGCGTTGATTCGTCAAATGGTTCGTGAACAACAAGATATGTTAATTCCATGGGAACTGATACCACATTGTCCGAAATGTGATGCACCGATGGAAGTTAATAAACGTAAAGCTGAAGTCGGTATGGTTGAAGATGATGACTTCCATGCACAATTAGAAGGCTATAATGCATTCTTAGCACAACATCAACAAGATAAAGTGTTGTATTTAGAAATAGGTATAGGATATACTACACCACAATTTGTAAAACACCCATTTCAACGTATGACACGTAAAAATACTAATGCACTTTATATGACTTTGAACAAGAAAGCGTACCGTTTACCACAAAGTATCCAATCACGAACAATACATTTAACAGAAGATATTAGACATTTAATAACTGAAGCACAACGAAAATTGACAACATAGGAGTAGCAGATTATGTATTTAATAGAACCTATCCGAAATGGACAATATATTACTGATGGTGCAGTAGCATTAGCGATGCAAGTATATGTTAATAACCATATTTTTTTAGGAGAAGATATACTTTTTCCTTATTATTGTGATCCTAAAGTTGAAATTGGACGTTTTCAAAATACAGCTATTGAAATTAATCAAGATTACATAGAACAACACGATATTCAAGTTGTACGACGAGATACCGGTGGTGGTGCAGTATACGTAGATTCAGGTGCTGTTAATATGTGTTGTATTTTAGAACAAGATACATCAATATATGGAGATTTCCAACGTTTTTACCAGCCTGCGATTCAAGCATTACACAATTTAGGAGCGACAGATGTAATCCAAAGTGGTCGTAATGACTTGGCGTTAAATGGTAAAAAAGTATCAGGTGCTGCAATGACATTAATGAACAATCGTATTTATGGTGGCTATTCATTACTATTAGACGTTGATTATGATGCAATGGTAAATGTCTTAAAGCCAAATCGTAAAAAAATTGAGTCTAAAGGAATTAAGTCTGTACGTGCTCGTGTAGGTCATCTTCGTGAATCGCTAGCGCCTCAATATCAACATATTACAATTGAAGAATTTAAAAACTTGATGGTAGAGCAAATTTTGGGAATTGATGACATCAATGATGCTAAAAGATACATTTTAAGCGATGAAGATTGGGCTGCGATTGATGAATTAACTGCTAAAAAGTATAAAAATTGGGATTGGAATTATGGACGTTCTCCAAGATATGAATATAACCGTAGTGAAAAATTGTCATCAGGTACGGTGGATATTACGATTGCAGTAGAACACAACCGTATTGCAGATTGTCGTATTTTTGGAGATTTCTTTGGACAAGGTGATATTACAGAAGTAGAAGCAGCCTTAAAAGGTACAAAAATGACTAAAGAAGATTTGAGCAACGTCTTGAATACGTTAGATTTAACATATTATTTTGGTAATATTACAGCAGACGAACTCGTTCAAATGATAATGAGTTAGATAGAACTGATTAATCATACAGTGACATAAGCGCTGTTGATTAATCAGTTTTTTAGTTAATACGTTAACAATATTACCTATACCTCAAAAATAACACTTATCTAGGGCTGAGACAAAAAAGCATTTTACACTTAAAATTAAGCATTTGGCAGTAACTGTCTGGTTTGTAAAATGTTGATTTCTCAACGTTTTACAAACCTAGTCAGTCTTGCCGGGGTGGGATTACGAAATAATTTCTTTGAAATAATTATTTCTATCCCACTCCCTTTTTATATTTGGTATATATAAATATCAAAAAAATTGTTAAAAACAAAAAGTTTGATTGACTATAAAATTGTTTTAGGTTAACCTAAAAATATTGAGAAAATACATGTATTACAAAGATAAAGGCGGATGTTAAATATGTTGAAAGTTAAAAATTTAGCGGTTCGCTATAATAATGGAACGGAAGCACTTAAAGATGTAACGTTTAATTTAGATAGTGGACAAATATATGGGATTATTGGCCCTAATGGTGCTGGGAAATCTACGTTATTAAAAGCAATAGTTAATTTAATACCACATAAAGGCTCAGTAGAGTTTAATGAGCATAATATTTTAAAAGAACTTAAAAATATTTCATATGTAGAACAAAAAAGCAATATTGATACATCATTTCCTATGAATGTCTTAGATAGTGTTGTTGTTGGCGTATATCCTAAATTAAAGCCATGGCAATTTGTAACTAAGCAGATGAAACAACAAGCTGAAGAAGCCTTAAAGCAAGTTGATATGTATGATTTTAAAGATAGACAAATAGATGAATTATCTGGCGGACAATTTCAAAGGGTACTTATTGCTCGTACACTCATTCAACAGACTGATCTTATTTTACTTGATGAACCGTTTGTAGGAATTGATGTTTATAGTGAAGATATTATCATTGATTTATTACATGATTTAGTTGCTCAAGGTAAAACAATTTTAATCGTACATCATGACTTATCTAAAGTGAAAAAATATTTTGATGGTGTCATCATTATTAATAAATCCATTGTGGCAATGGGACCAGTAGATGAAGCATTTACAACAGAAACATTAAGTGATGCATATGGTACGGGCATCTTTTTACCATCAGCAAATGATAGTGAGAGTGTAGGTGATAACAGTCATGATTAACTTTATTAAAGATATATTTGAATTTAATTTCTTGCAAAATGCATTGATTACATCAGTCGTTATTGGTGTGATTTGTGGTGTTGTTGGTTGCTTTATCGTCTTAAGAGGTTTAGCCCTAATGGGAGATGCAATTTCACATGCAGTGTTACCCGGTGTGGCAATTTCATATATGATGGGAATTAATTTTTTCTATGGTGCTGTATTATTTGGTATTATGGCAGCTTTAGGTATTGGTTTTGTTAATCAAAATAGTAAAATTAAAAATGATTCTGCGATAGGTATTGTCTTTTCATCTTTCTTGGCACTAGGTGTATTACTAGTGACGAAAGCACAATCAGCGATTGATTTAACTGAAGTATTATTTGGTAATGTACTGACAGTGAATCAAGAAGATCGAACTTTGACATTTATTGTAGCTGCTGTTGTACTTATATTGATTATTGTCTTTTATAAAGCATTTTTAGTATCTAGTTTTGATCCTACTATGGCACAAGCAGCAGGGATGCCTGTTAAATTAATTCATTATACGATGATGATTTTACTAACATTAGTAACCGTTGCTTCATTACAAACTGTCGGCGTTATTTTAGTAGTATCATTACTGATTACGCCTGCTTCTACAGCGTATTTATTGGCTAAAAAGTTATCGACAATGATTGTGATTTCCGCCTCAATTGGTGCATTGTCATCAATTATTGGACTATTTTTAAGTGTGCAATACAATTTACCTTCAGGAGTCGTGATTGTCTTAGTCATAACAGTCATTTTCATTATTACGTTCCTCTTCGCACCTAAAAATGGTTTACTATGGTTGAAAATGAAGGAGGCTAATAAGTGAAGAAATTAGTGTTATTTAGTACATTGATAGCATTATCATTGATACTTGTTGCCTGCGGTAATGAGCCAAAAAGTAAGGTGCCAATCGGTGAAGTAGATAAAGATAAAATTCAAGTGGTTACTAGTTTTTCAATGTTAGAAGATATGGCCCAAAAAATTGGTGGTAAACATGTTGATGTCCATAACTTGGCGCCTATTGGTACAGATCCACATGAGTATGAACCGAAGCCAGAAGATATTAAACATATCGAAAAGGCGGATTTGATTTTATATAATGGTTTGAATCTTGAAGGTGGCGACAAAGGATGGCTTGCCAAAGCCATGAAGACAACAAATTATCCAACAGAAAATGCCATTGAAACAGGTAAGAAGATTAAACCACAATATTTAAAAGATGACGATGGACATAAGGAAGTTAATCCTCATGCTTTTATTGATCCACATGCTGGAGAAGTAATGGTTAAAGCTACAACTCAAGCTTTTATCGACAAGAATCCTAAAAATAAAGCTTATTATAAGAAAAATGAAGCAGCATATTTAAAAGAGTTACATCAGATAGAACAAGATTATCAACAACAATTAGGAAGCATACCTAAAAAAGACCGTATACTTGTGACGAGTGAACAAGCGTTTCAATATTTAACGTCACGTTATGACTTTAAAGAAGGCTATATATGGCCGATTGATACTGAGGAAAATGGTTCACCTGAACAACTAAAAGGATTGATTCGTTTTATTAAACATCATAATCCTAAAGTATTATTTATAGAGTCCAATGTAGATAAAAGACCGATGCAAACCGTTTCTGAAGAAACAGGCGTACCAATTTATCATAAACCGATTTATTCTGATGAAATCGGACGCAAAGGTCATGAAGCAGACACGTATTTAAGTTATCTGAAATATAATTTGAAAGTGCTAACTGATGGTTTGACAAGTAAGCACTAAATAATAAAGCATAGGCACTTGTAGTAACTATACTTTGAGCTGACCCCAATTAGTGGGAATAATATAAAAACGCCGTTTGTCATCAGTGACAGACGGCGTTTAACATTTTCAATTAGTTATGTTGTTCTTTGTGGCGACCTTTTAAAGCGATAGCAACACCACCAATAATAATGATAAATAAAATAGAACCAATAAGACCTAGATATTTCACAGCATTACCGAAAACAATACCAATAGCTAAAAAGTCAGTATCTGAGAATGTTGTTGCAGCGCCGCCTAAATCTCCAAGGAATGGTAAGAATAGTAAAGGTAAAAATGTGATAAGGATACCATTTAATGCTGAACCAGCAATCGCACCTTTAATTCCACCGCGAGCATTACCGAATACTGCAGCTGTTGCACCTAGGAAGAAGTGAGCTACAACACCTGGTAAGATGACGACACCACCAAATAAAAATAATATGAACATACCTAAGACACCAGTTATAAAGCTGACAAAGAATCCAATTAACACTGCATTTTGTGCGTAAGGAAAGACAATTGGACAGTCTAATGCAGGTTTAGAATTAGGTACTAATTTTTCAGAAATACCTTTAAAAGCTGGAACAATTTCAGCTAATATTAAGCGCACACCTGTTAAAATGATAAACACGCCTGCAGCAAATGTCACACCTTGAATTAATGAGAAGACAATAAAGTTTTGTCCGTCACTGATACTGTTATGAACATAACCAACACCAGCAAATAAACAAGCAATAAAATACAATAGTGCCATCGTTATTGAAATACTTATTGTACTTTCACGTAAGAAACTTAATCCTTTTGGAAAATTGATGTCTTCAGTCGATTTAGATTTACCATTGAATAATTGACCAACAGCACCAGCTGCCCAGTAACTAATAGAACCGAAGTGTCCTAAAGCAACTTGATCATTGCCGGTAATTTTACGCATTGTCGGTTGTAACAACGCTGGTAATACTGCCATAATCAAACCTAATACAAGTGCACCAATGACAATTGTTAACCAACCTTTGATGTGACCAACAGTTAACATAATAGCTAGAAATGCAGCCATATAAAATGTATGATGTCCTGTTAAAAAAATATATTTTAAATTAGTAAAACGGGCGATTAAAATATTAACAATCATGCCGCAAACCATAATTAATGCCGCTGTTGTACCAAAATCTTTGAGTGCTAATGAAACGATAGCTTCGTTATTTGGAACGATACCTTGAACGCCAAAGGCATGTTGGAAAATTTTACCGAACGGTTCAAGAGATTTGACAACAACATCAGCACCTGCACTTAATATTAGAAAGCCAAGTATCGTTTTAATTGTGCCAGCAGTAATGGTAGCTGCTGGTTTTTTCTGTACTACTAGACCGATGAAGGCAATTAAAGCTACTAAAATTGAAGGTTGACTTAAAATATCAACAATAAAATTAAGTATCGATTGCATAGCATTTAACCTCCTTTTAGATTAAGTTTTGTTCTTGCAATTTTTGAGATAACTTTTGTTCTAATTCTTCTTTATCTAAAATATTATCTAAAACAATGACTTCTCCAAGACGTTGTGCATTTTCTTCTAAGTCTCTACCACAGATAAATAAGTCTGCCATTTCTGGACTAGCTGTCATAATGTCACTGTGTTCAACTTCTATCTCACTCGGTGCATTTAAATGACGTAAAGCTTCTTGAGCATTCATTTCTACCATGAAACTACTTCCTAAACCGTGTCCACATACTACTAAAATTTTCATTTTAATCATTCTCCTTTAAAATTGATAATATTTGTTGTGATGTCTTAGCTTCCAACAAATGTTGTACGATTTGTTGATTACCTAACAAAGATGCTAAGTTTTGTAATATTGATAAATGTGATGTGTTATCTATAGCGCTCAGTACAAATACTAATGTAGCTTTATGCTGATCATCACAAAATTGCACTTGTTTATTAAGTTTGAGTAAGCTAAGACCAACTTGATGAACATCATGATTTGGTCGTGCATGTGCAATCGCTATGTCAGGCGCAATAACAATGTATGGACCTAATTCATGAACACTATTGATCATGGCATCAACGTAACTTTGTTCAATCATTTGATGCTCTAGTAAAGGTTTAGCCGCAATTGTTATGGCATCCATCCAATTAGGTACCTCGTCCTTTACTATAATATGATCCTTAGTTAATATATCTAACGCCACAATATTAAACCTCCTTATTTTTAATTTGTGATATAGCATTGATAATGGTTGGTATGTCTCCATCTATAAATGATTGCTTAATCTTATTGTCAGTTAATAATTCACTAAGTTGTCCTAAGGCTTTTAAGTGAATATTGGGATGATTCGTAGCTAAAGTAATAACTACATAAACAGGATCATTGTGTTGACTACCAAAATTTACACCCTGTTTAAAATAGGTTAATGCAAACCCAGCACCATTTTTAACTAAATGAGTACTTGCATGAATAAGTGCTACATGTGGACTAATCACTATATACGGGCCAAATTTTTCAAATTGGTCTAAGATAGCCGTGACGTAGTGATGGTCAACAATTTGATCGATAATTAATGGTTCAACAGCTTGGGCAATGGCCTGTTCTTTAGTTATTAAATCATCATTAACTGTAATACGATGACTAGGTAATAATTCAGCTAGAGATTTACCAGAATTAGACATTTTAGCAACGCGTGATTCTCTAGCATTATTGATAATCTGATTTAATTTTTGACGTGATTGTTGATTAATAAAAGGATCTACAATAATCACTGGAATGGATTGAATATTGCAGGGCACAGTTGAAATAACGTAATCAATATCATTTTGAATTAATTGATTTTCATCCAATTGATAAACTGAATAAGCATCAATAATATGAAATTCAGGATATAAATGAGATAATTTGGATTTTAATAATTGAGATGTACCAATGCCAGAGCCACACATAAGAACAACTTTAATTAATTGTTGAGTTTCGGTAGCTACTCTTTCAATACTTGAAGCAAAATGAATGGCAATAAAAGCAAGTTCATCTTTAGTAAACGTTATATTTAAAAATGCTTCCAACAGACTAATATGTCGTTGGATCGCTTCCACTAATTCAGGATAACGTTGATATATTTCATCTTTTAAAGGATTGTGCTGTGTGATATCAAATTGAATCCGATAAATCGCTGGCTTAAGATGTGTACTTAAACTATTAAGTAATTTGTTATCTTTTTGAAATTCTAATCCCAAATCTAAACCTACATAAGTAATAAATGATTCGATTGCTTCAGCAAGATATGTTTCATCACTCATAGAAGCTACTGAATTATCTGTTATTCTAGAACCTAATAAATGTAACGTGATGAATAAAGTTTCAGATTGTGGAAAGGTTATATCACAAGCACGTTCTAATTTATCGATAAGTTTACGAGCGATGTCATATTGTAGTGTTTGAGATAGTCTATCCATTTCATCACTAGGCACACTAAAAGCGCGTTGTTCAAACAATCGTTGTATGGCAATGAGAATATGATAAATTAGACCATCAATAGCACTTTGAACTAGGTGATAACTTTCTTCTTCTAAAGTGGTAATGACAATGTTACGCACGATAGTTACGGAATCTGAAGCAAAGATGTCAGATTCTATAAACGGTGCAGCTTGTTTTACGTATTGTTGAATATAATACGCGTAAGCTTTGCGATAATTATCTTCATTACCACTTATATTAAATCCTTTATTGCTGATATAATTTAATTGTAAGTGGAAGTTATCAAGCTGAAGTTGAATTAATTTCAGATCGTCAGCTATAGTACGTCTTGATACATGAACATACTCAGATAATTGTTTCGATGTAATAGGAGAGCCCGATTCAAAAAGCTTTAACATAAGCTGTGTTATTCTTTCATCTTTTGACAAATGTATAGGACCAACGCTAGTGTGCTCTAACTCATGTTGTAAGTTAGCATGCGTTGTCGAAACTTTAACACCATAAGCTTTATGACGCGTGACATCATAGTTAAGTGATTTAGAGTATTGCTCAATGAATTCTAAGTCATACTGTATTGTTCGTTTAGATACGCCGAAATGAGTTGCGAGGTAGCTTATAGTGACATAATTTTCTTCAGTGACTAATAAATGTAAAATTTCAAGTTGTCTTTGGCTTAGCAATGTAGCATCCTCCTATAGTTAATTGTAAGCGATTTCTATGAATGATAGATATGCAATGTCTTTCATATTTTAATCCGAAAAATTTCACAGCAATAGTTGTAGGTTATATTTTTTACGATATATCGAAAAAATATGTTAAAAAGTGTTGACATATATTTTAACGAGGTTTATATTTAGTTAGACTTCTAACGAAAGAGGTGATAAATGCTATGGAAATGACATATTCGTATTTATTTAGAATGTTGAGTCATGAAATGAAGCAGAAAGCTGATCAAAAGTTAGAGCAATTTGATATTACCAATGAGCAGGGCCATACGCTTGGATATTTATATGCGCACCAGCAAGATGGTTTAACTCAAAATGATATCGCTAGAGCATTGCAACGTAAAGGGCCGACAGTAAGTAATTTACTGAGGAATCTTGAGCGTAAAAAACTTATATATCGCTATGTTGATGCCAAAGACACGCGTAGCAAAAATATTGGATTAACGACTGCAGGAATCAAGTTAGTAGAAGCTTTCACATCTATCTTTGATGACATGGAAAAAACGATGGAAGCACAATTTACTGCTGAAGAAAATGAACAGATGAAGAAAAATTTAACTAAGATGTTATCAAGTTTACAATAATAGATTAAGTGACTGTTTGAACAGTCACTTTACTTAACGCTATATAGTTAGATATCTAATTATTAGTAAGCTAACAATTAAATTAACTATTTTAAGGGAGTATAGACAATGAAAGACGAACAATTATATTATTTTGAAAAATCACCTGTATTTAAAGCAATGATGCATTTCTCATTACCAATGATGATAGCGTCATTATTAAGTGTGATTTATGGGATTTTAAATATTTATTTTATTGGATTTTTAAATGATAGTCACATGATTTCAGCAATTTCTTTAACATTACCAATATTTGCATTATTAATGGGATTTGGTAACTTATTTGGCATAGGTGCTGGAACATATATTTCTCGTTTGTTAGGTGCTAAAGATTATAGTAAAAGTAAATTTGTAAGTAGCTTTTCAATTTATGGTGGTTTAATTCTGGGTATTATCATTATTATTGTGACATTACCTTTTAGTGATCAAATCGCTTCATTATTAGGTGCTAGAGGAGAAACATTAGCATTAACTAGTAATTATTTAAAAGTAATGTTTTTAAGTGCACCATTTGTTATTTTATTCTTTATTTTAGAACAATTTGCACGTTCAATTGGTGCACCAATCATTTCAATGATTGGTATGCTTGCTAGCGTTGGTTTAAATATTATTTTAGATCCAATCTTAATTTTTGCTTTTCATTTAGATGTTGTAGGTGCTGCTTTAGGGACAGCAATTTCAAATGTTGTAGCAGCATTATTCTTCATTATTTATTTTATTAAAAATAGTGATGTTGTATCTGTAAATATTAAATTTGTTAAACCGAATAAAGAAATGTTAGTTGAAATTTTTAAAATTGGTATTCCAGCATTCTTGATGAGTATTCTAATGGGCTTCACTGGTTTAGTATTAAATTTATTCTTAGCTCATTATGGTAACTTTGCAGTTGCAAGTTATGGTATTTCGTTCAGATTAGTACAATTTCCTGAATTGATAGTTATGGGTCTTTGTGAAGGTGTAGTACCTTTAATTGCTTATAACTTCATGTCAGATAAAGGTCGTATGAAAGATGTAATTAAAGCTGTCATTTCATCTATTGGTGTTATCTTTGTTATTTGTATGATTGCAGTATTTACAATTGGACATCATATCGTAGGTTTATTCACTGCTGATCAAGAAATTGTTGATATGGCAACATTCATCTTAAAAGTGACAATGACATCATTATTACTTAATGGTATTGGTTTCTTATTTACTGGTATGTTACAAGCGACTGGTCAAGGTCGTGGTGCAACAATTATGGCTATCCTACAAGGCGTTGTCATTATACCTGTACTATTCATCATGAATACATTATTTGGATTAACAGGTGTCATTTGGTCATTACTTATTGCAGAAACAATTTGTGCCTTAGCTTCAATGTTAATTGTTTACTTATTACGTGATCGTTTAACAGTTGATACTGCTGAATTAATCGAGGGATAAAAATATAAATTAAGCATTTCTAACTCAGGCACTGAGGAGGTAGAAATGCTTTTTTATATGAAACGTGGGTCATTTCTTTGGTTTGATGATCAAATCTAGTATGATTAAGCAGTTAAATACATAGCATAGGAGATGATAAATTTGTATCACTCAATACGGCTTTTACAACAATTTTTAGAAACGGGTAAAGATTTAGATATCACCAAAGAACGCTATAATCATGATTATGAAGCGGCAATATTTAATTATAATAACAACAGTTATCGTAGTAGAATGGCCAAGAAGACACCTACCAAAGAAGGGTACTTTGTGACGTGTTGGACGAAAGATGACAACAATCGTAATCGTCCATTTAGTATGAATGAGACGACGGATTATTTGGCTGTAGTTGTTGAAGATCATGATTTAACAGGGGTCTTTATATTTCCTAGGCAATCATTAATAGACCGTAGCATTAGTACAACAGAAAAGAGACAAGGGAAAATGGCCTTTCGTGTTTATCCTAAATGGTGTCACAATTTAAATAACACAGCGTTGAAGACACAACAATGGCAAAGTGCATATTTTTATCAAATTTAAAAGTCATATGACGTTCCATAGACACTTCGCTAATAATAAGTGTACAAAGGAGCCATATGACTTTTGTTGTATTATTAATGTTGTACGGTATCTTGACCTACTTTGTTCCAAGTTAGAATGAAACTTAACATAGCAAGAATACTAATAACTGTTAATAAAATGAAACCAACGTTCCAACCGAAATGGTCAACGACAACACCTAGCACTGTATTGGCCATTGAAGCACCAAATAGGTAACCAAATAAGCCAGTTAATCCAGCGGCTGTTCCAGCAGCTTTTTTCGGTACATAGTCTAAAGCTTGTAAACCGATTAACATGACTGGTCCATAGATTAAGAAACCAATGGCAATAAGAGATAAATTATCTAACCAAGCGTGACCAGGAGGGTTTAGCCAATAAATTAAGACGAAAATGGTTACACCTAACATAAAGAAGAAACCTGCTGGACCACGACGTCCTTTGAATAATTTATCAGAAATATAGCCACATAATAATGTTCCAGGTATACCTGCCCACTCAAAAAGGAAATAAGACCAACCTGATGATTTTAAATCAAATTGTTTTTCTTCACTTAAATAGACTGGCGCCCAGTCAAGTACACCATAACGTACAAAGTAAACAAAGATATTGGCAAAAGCGATTGCCCAAACCCATTTATTGTTGAGTACGTATTTGAATAGAATTTCTTTCGTCGTTAATTCTGTTTCTAATGTCTCTTTGTTGCTAGTAGAAAAGTCATTTTTATAATATTCGATTGGAGGTAATCCTTGTGACTGAGGTGTATCTCTAATTAATAAGTAAGAAATAAATGCCACAATAAGGGCTAATAAAGCAGGATAAATAAATACACCTTCGAAACCTTTTAAATAACCGAAACTATACAAGCTAGTCATAGCAATACCCCAAGTCGCAATTGGGGCCATTAAACCACCACCGACATTATGTGCCACATTCCATAAGGCAGTCTTACTACCACGTTCACTGACGCTAAACCAATGAACGAGCACACGTCCAGATGGTGGCCATCCCATTCCTTGGAACCAGCCATTTAAGAATAATAGTATGAACATAATTGTAATACTTGATGTAAAGAAAGGTACAAAACCTAATAATAAGTTAACAATTGCAGTCAGTACCAAACCGAGTACTAAAAAGATACGAGCGTTACTCCTATCACTCACAGTTCCCATAAAAAATTTACTGAAACCATAAGCAATAGAAACAGCTGATAAAGCAAGACCAAGTTCACCTTTAGAAAAACCTTGTTCTTGTAGTGCGGGCATAGCTAATGAAAAGTTCTTACGTAATAAATAGAAACCAGCATAACCAATAAAGATTCCTAAAAAGACTTGGAGTCGTAAGCGTTTATAAGTAGCATCTACTTGATCATCTGGCAAAGGTTTAATATGCTTTGCCGGTTTAAGAAAATTCATAACATCCTCCTTGTATGTATTTATATTCAAATTTTTATGCGATAAATCTATAATATATAGCTGTGTAACCGTTGTCAATGTGATTTTAGACAGATTGTGTGACGGTTTTAGTAGGAAATGATGATGATTATATTTATACAATTAATTGTATGGTTGGAAAAGTGAAGTATAGAAATGCCTCTCTATAGTAAGAAGTGTGGTAAAAGAGGTAAAAGGTTGCTATTTTTATATACCTAGTATAATATGTATATCAAAAGGAGTGGTCATATGAATGTAGTTGGACACCATCATATTTCGATGTATACGAAAGACGCGCAACAAAATAAAGATTTTTATACTAATGTGTTAGGTTTGAGACTCGTTGAAAAGTCAGTTAACCAAGATGACCCATCGATGTACCATTTATTTTATGGTGATGAGGTTGGTACTGCTGGCACTATTTTAAGCTTTTTTGAAATACCTAATGCTGGACAAAAAAGACAAGGTACGGAATCCATTTATAGATTTGCATTATTAGTACCTAGTAACGAGGCACTTGATTATTTTGAAGCACGTTTAGAGCAACATCATGTCCATAGCGAACGACTAATATATTTAGGACAACAAGGTCTTACTTTTAAAGATAGTGATGATTTAGAAATTATATTGTTAGTGAATGATGATTATGAAATTCCACATGCTTGGCAAAAGAATCGTTATAGTGATGTGCCACAACAATACCAAATTTTAGGTATGGGTCCTGTAGAATTAAGAGTAAGAGATAGTAAAAGAACTATAGATTTCTTAGAAAATGTGTTAAATTATCATCAACGTGATAACTTTGAAGAAACAGTATTAACTGTCGTAGACAATGGACTATATTCTGACTTTGTAGTGATTGAACAGGCTGGTGAACGTGTCAGACCAGGTCGTGGCTATATTCATCATATAGCTGTGAACACACCTAAAGATAGCGATTTAGATGCAATTTACAATGAAATACAACAGCAACCACAAAATAATTCTGGCATTATTGATCGCTATTTCTTTAAATCATTGTATTTCAGACAAAATTCAATTATGTATGAATTTGCTACTGAACAACCTGGATTTACAGTTGATACACCTGTAGAAGCATTAGGACAAAAGTTAAACTTACCAGATTTTCTAGAAGACCAACGCGTTGAAATTGAAAGTAACTTACATGAAATTTAAAGGAGCATATTAAATGGCAAAATTAGAAATGAATAAAAATACGCCGCTTGAATTTGGTTTATATTCTTTAGGGGATCATTTATTAAACCCTCATAAAGGTGAAAAAATTAGTTATGAACAACGTATTAATGAAATTATCGAAGCAAGTAAGTTAGCCGAAGATGCTGGTATTGATGTTTTTGCAGTTGGTGAAAGTCATCAAGAACACTTTACAACGCAAGCACATACAGTGGTATTAGGTGCAATTGCTCAAGCTACAAGTAAAATTAAAGTATCTAGTTCTTCTACAATCATTAGTGCGACTGACCCTGTTCGAGTATTTGAAGATTTCGCGACATTAGATTTAATTTCACATGGTAGAGCAGAAGTTGTTGCTGGTAGAGCTTCAAGAACAGGTATCTTTGAATTGTTTGGTTATGATTTAAAAGATTATGATGAACTATTCGAAGAAAAATTAAATTTATTATTAGAATTAAATAAAACAGATCGCATTACATGGTCTGGAAAATATCGTCCTGATTTAAGAAATATGAAGATCTTCCCAAGACCAATAGATGACACTTTACCAATATGGCGTGCAGTAGGTGGACCACCAGCGAGTGCTATTAAAGCAGGTAAACAAGGTGTTCCAATGATGATTACTACACTTGGTGGTCCGGCAATGAATTTTAAAGGTTCTGTTGATGCTTATCGTCAAGCAGCTACAGAAGCGGGTTTTGATGCATCACCTGAATCATTACCTGTAAGCACAGCAAGTTTATTCTATACTGCTGAGACAACACAAGATGCCATGCGTGAATTTTACCCTCATTTAAATACAGGTATGTCATTTATTCGTGGTGTAGGTTATCCAAAACAACAATTTGCTAATTCACCAGATTATCGTGAAGCATTAATGGTTGGTAGCCCTCAACAAATCATTGAAAAAATATTATATCAGCATGAATTGTATGGTCATCAAAGATTTATGGCACAATTAGATTTTGGTGGCGTGCCATTTGATAAAGTGACGAAAAATATTGAATTGATAGGTAATGAAATTATTCCAGCTATCAAAAAACATTTAACTAAATAGGAGCGTCAAACTATGAATATTGTTTTATTATCTGGTTCAACTGTAGGTTCTAAAACGAAAATTGCGATGGATTACTTGAAAAGTGATTTAGAAGTAATGAATGAAGGTCACAATATTGAATTGTTAGATTTACGTGATCTTGAGTTAGAATTTAGTGAAGGAAAAAATTATTTGGATACAACAGGTGATGTTTACACATTAACAACAGCATTGATGCAAGCTGATGTCATCTTTATAGGATTTCCAATCTTCCAAGCATCTATTCCTGGTGCATTAAAAAATGTCTTTGATTTACTTCCAGTCAATGCATTTAGAGATAAAATTGTAGGGATAGTAACGACAGCAGGTTCAAGTAAACACTATTTAATTCCAGAAATGCACTTGAAACCAATTTTAAGTTATATGAAAGCACATACGATGCAAACCTATGTCTTTATAGAAGAACGAGATTTTTCAAATCAACAGATCGTGAATGATGATATTATTTTCCGCTTGAATGAATTAGCACAATCAACGATGCGTACAGCCAAGATACAACAACGGTTAATTGAAGAAGAAAACGATCAATACGATTTCTAAAAGATAAAAATAAGACGTTCGGCACACTAAATAAGTGATAACCGAACGTCTTCTTATTTTAAGTAATATAATAGAAAGTTAAAAGCTTAACTATATAACCAATGTACAACGATAAAAGCTAACGTGGATAAACATATAGAAGTTATAACAATAGTGACTAATGGTTTTAAAGCACGATTTTTCAGATCTTTGAAGGCAACATTTAATCCTAAAGCAACCATTGCCATTAATAAACAAATTGTTGATATCGTGTTTAAAATATTAAGAATCGTTGGTGGTATCGTTATGTAAGTATTGACTAGAGCCATAATAACAAAACCAATTAAGAAGTATGGAATACTAACACGACTTTTTTCAGTAGACTCACTAGATTTAAAGCGCATCACTAAGACGAGTACAATCGTTAATGGGATAAGCAAGAATACTCTACCTAATTTACCAAGCAAGGCAATTTTCAAGGCATCGCTACCACCAAATCCACCAGCTAATACAACATGTGCAATTTCATGAAGACTGACTCCAGACCACGCGCCATAAACATTTGTAGTCATTGAAAAGACAGCAAAGATAGCAGTATAGATGAGCGAAAAAATTGTGCCAATTAAAGCAATAATACCAATACTAATAGCAGTATCATTTTCTTTAGATTTGAAAATAGGGGCAACAGCAGCAATGGCTGCAGCACCACAAATACCAGTACCTACACCTAATAATAGCGCGATATTTTTATCACCGTTTAATAATCTATTTACTAATAACATCATGCCAATACTAAAAATGACGACACCAACATCAATAGCGAGCAATTTACTACCTTGGCCAATGATATCGAATATATTGAGTTTTAAGCCATATAAGATAATAGCAAATCGTAATAAGTATTTAGATGAAAAGGTAATGCCAGAACGGTAAGCTTCTGGATATCCTTTGAAATGTCTGTAGAAGATAGCGATTAAGATGGCGATAGTTAAGGCGCCGACTTTATCCAATACAGGTAATTTTGCGACCAAAAAGCTAAATAGTGCCACAACAAAAGTTAATAGTAAACCGATGATGAAATTCTTATTCTTTGAAGATGTCATTGTATTAGCCTCCTTTAACAGCATTTTAGCACTGTTAAAGCGTTCATTAAATACAATTTTGCAAATTAGACATAGTGAAGAAGCCTGATATTAAATTTAATTTAAACAGAAGAGCCTGATATGAAAAAATATCATACTTATAGTTAAGTTTTTGGCAGTAACTGTTTTGCTATTTAAACTTTACGATAGCGTTTCAAGCCAATGATGTTGAGTACTGTAAAAATGGTAATAAATACAAACAATACTAATAAATCAATCCATATATTTTGCCAGCCTTGCCCTTTAATCATAATATTAGTTAAAGCATCTCCAGCATATCTTAGTGGAAATAGATAGCCTAAGTTTGCTAGCCATGGCGTCATATTCTCAAGTGGGAAAATACCTGAAAAGAATACTTGTGGTACAGCGATTAATGGAATGAACTGTATCATTTGGAATTCAGAATTAGCAAAAGTAGAAACAAAGATACCCATTGTTAATGCTGTAAATGCTAATAAAATATTAACAATTAATACCAAATATAGTGGTCCGGCTAAGTCAATTTTTAATAAATATATGGAAAATAGTACAATGATTAAAGTTTGAATAATTGCGAACAAACCATAACCCGCTAAATAACCAAAGACAAGTTCACTACGTTTGACCGATGTTGCTAATAAACGTTCTAATGTACCAGATGTACGTTCTCTTAATAAGGCAATACCAGAAATTAAAAAGACGAAAAAGAAGACAAAGAATCCCATTAATATTGGGAACATTTTAGTGAAATAAGTACTATCTGCATCACCATATAAATAATGATTAGCCATTGTTAATTGATTATTGTTACTTTGTGCCTTGGATGTCATTTGCTTAGGTAATTGATTGATGATTGACTTGATATCGTTCATTTTATCTTGTTGAAGTGCTTGAGCCGTTAATTGTTTAATCGTCTGTGTCTTACTTGGGTCTTCATTGGTATATGTGACCTCAAGTTTATGATCATTTTTAGTTATCAATGCATCGAGATTATGGTTTTCAATTGTAGCTTTGTCAGTATTGTTATATTTGATATCTATGATGTCTAAATCTTTATGCTTCATTTGTTCCGTGATATTGTGTGGCACATTGTCAGTGACACCTAATCTTAGTGATGTATCTTCATTACTATTAAAAATAAAATACATCAGTGTTAAGATGACTAGGGGTGCTAAGAACATTAAAGCGAGTGTACGTTTGTCTCTTAATAATTCAGTTAATACTCTTATGATAATGGCGTTTAATCTCATGATTCTTCACCTTCTTCTGCTTTTAAAAATACTTCTGCAATTGTGTGAGCGTTAAATTGTTGCTTTAAGTCGTCTGGTGATCCTAGTGCGAAGAGTTGACCATCGATAATTAAGCCTACTTGATCACAACGTTCAGCTTCATCCATCACATGTGTTGTAACGATGATACTCTTGCCTTGTTGGGCAAAGGATGTTAATTGTTGCCAAATGGACTGACGTAAACTTGGATCAATTCCAACAGTAGGTTCATCTAAAATGATTAAGTCAGGATCTTGTAATAAAGCAATAGCTAATGATAAACGACGTTTCATACCACCTGAAAAGGTTGAAACTGTTTTGTTTAAGGCATTAGTAAGTTGAACAAATTCTAAGTTGCTGTTTATAGCAGTAGTAAGGCTTTGACCATGTAAACCTGATAGTTTACCAAAAAATGTTAGATTCTCTTTAGCTGTTAATCCACTATATAAGGCATCTGTTTGCCCCATATAACCGATACGAGATAAGATTTGGCGATTAGGAATACGCTGGCCGAAAATATCAGCTTGACCACTATCTAATTTTTCCATACCTAATAAACATTTAATCGTCGTAGTCTTACCGGAGCCACTTGGTCCAATTAGACCTAAAATTTGCCCTTGTGCAACTTCGATGGAAATATCCTTTAAAATGGGTTGTTTATTATAAGATTTATTGGCATGTTTTAATCGTGCAGTTATGTTTACCATGATAATCCCTCCTTGTTAATAGACACTGTGTAAAATAAATGTCACCATGAGTATAAGACAAAATAAATTGGTCACTAGCATAAAGTTAATATAACTAGACATTTACATATAAAATGTACAATAAAAGTAGGGATAATATGGATGAACAACAATTTACGGATACAAGAATCGTTAAAACTAAGCACAAAATACGCCAAGGTTTATTAGAGTTATTGCTAGATAAGTCGTTTGATGATATTGCAATTAAAGATATTTGCCAACAATCCGGTGTGAGTCGTGCCACGTTTTATCTACATTATAAAGATAAAAATGATTTGATTATTAAATTGCAACATGAAGTGATGACTAAAGGTAAGCGTATGATGCTAAATCAACTAAATACGTCAAGAAAAGCATTTTTTAAGACTATTTTAAATTTTTGGCAACAAGAAGGAGAAATTATACTGTTATTAATTTCGGATAAAGGTTCAGAATTAATAAGACAACAAGTGAAGAAAATGTTACAAGCTAATATTGAAGTAAACATCATTCCTATTGTGCGTACGCAACATTTATCCACTAAAGAGAAATATTTTTTAGTTATTTTTTTAAGCAATGCGATATTTGGTGTGATACAAGATTGGGTTAACCGTGGTAGGCCAGAAACTGTTGAAGAAGTTGCGGGGATTATGGATAAGATTATTGCTTCTGCTTTTAAATAATAAATGACTGCAACGAGGTAACAAGAAATGTCGTTAACAGTAAATAAACATGTTAAAATAATAACAATTTACATGGCTTTCAAAATCGTGAAGGGGATGGTAGTATGTTTGAACTTACAGTGAATGAGCATATAAGTCTAAAAGGGTTGGAATTAGCAGATGCGAATGCATTATTTAATCTTGTAGATAATTCACGAGAGACACTTGGACAATGGTTGCCTTGGGTGCCGTTAACTAAAGAACCATCTGACAGTGAAGCATTTATCAGAGGTGCTATTCAACAATATAATCAAGAAAATGGTGTGCATTGTGGGATTTGGTACGATGGTCAACTAGCTGGTGTCATAGGACTGCACTATATCGATCGTATGAATCAACGGACATCTATTGGTTATTATTTAGCTAAACAATTCGAAGGACAAGGTATTATGACCGAATCAACACAAGCGCTAATTGACTATTGCTTTACAGAACTTCGTTTGAATCGTGTTGAAATTATGACGGCAGTAAATAATTTTAAAAGCCAAGCGATTCCGAAACGACTGGGATTCACTGAAGAAGGCATATTACGACAAGATGAATTACTTAATGGACAATTTTCATCAAGCTATGTCTTTAGTTTGTTGAAATCGGAATATCAACAATAAATATAAATATGATATAGCGAGCAGTGTTCTAATAGAGCACTGTTTTTTAATTTTTTTACTAAATTTTAAAAAATCAAAACTGTTGTTGACACTATTCTAAGTTAACCATATAATTACTTTGATAATGATTATCAGTCGCACAATTTAAATAGTACAATAGCTTTGAATACTTTATTCAAGGACTATAACAGTGTTGAGTGGATATAAAACTTTCCTAATTAACATTGTAATCATACATATATGACTGATAATTAAATTTTAAAAATTTGATGAGGTGTCAGGATGAAAAAGTTAACAACGGTATTATTAGCATCAACATTATTAATTGCAGCATGTGGTAATGACGACAGTAAAAAAGAATCTTCAGACTCATCTAAAAAAGATGACAGTACTAAAGCAGAATTGAAACAAGCAACGAAAGCTTATGATAAATATACTGATGAACAGTTAAATGAATTCTTAAAAGGAACTGAAAAATTTGTTACAGCAATCAAAGATGATGATATGGATAAAGCAAAAGAATTATATCCTAAAGTACGTATGTATTACGAACGTTCAGAGCCTGTCGCTGAAGCATTTGGTGATTTGGATCCTAAGATTGATGCACGTTTAGCTGATATGAAGGAAGAAAAGAAAGAAGATGAATGGACAGGGTATCATAAAATCGAAAAATCTTTATATGAAGACAACAAAATCGATGCTACAACTAAAAAAGATGCTGACCAATTATTAAAAGATGCTAAAGAATTACATGCGAAAGCAGACACTTTAGATATTACTCCAAAATTAATGTTACAAGGTTCAGTAGACTTATTAAATGAAGTATCAACTTCTAAAATAACAGGTGAAGAAGAAATTTATTCACATACGGATTTATATGACTTCAAAGCAAACATTGAAGGTGCACAAAAGATTTACGAATTATTTAAACCAGCTTTAGAGAAAAAAGATAAAAAATTAAGTAAAGACATTCAAAAGAACTTTGATAAAGTCAATGCTTTATTAGATAAATACAAAGATGGTAACGGTGGTTATGAATCATTCGAAAAAGTATCTAAAAAAGATCGTAAAGAATTTGCAGATGCTGTCAACTCACTTGGTGAACCATTAAGTAAAATGGCTGTGATCACAGAATGATGAAAGAAGACGACCACAAAGAAGAAACTGGTTATTCAAGACGTTCTTTCTTGAAAATGCTAGGTGTCGGTGGTGCCGGTGTTGCTATAGGTGCCAGTGGTGTAGGTAGTGTTTGGTCTTTTAAATCGATGTTTGATACACCAGAAGATACTGATAAAGACGCCTATGAATTCTATGGCAAGGTACAATCTGGAATTACGACACCCACACAAAAAACATGTAACTTTGTAGCTTTAGACTTAAAAGATAAAAATTTAAGTGCGGTTAAAGAGATGTTTAAAGAATGGACGAAGATGGCAGATAGAATGATGGACGGTGACGCAGTAGAAAAAGGTGGCAAAAATCCTTTAATGCCACCTGTAGATACTGGTGAAGCAATGAGTCTTAGTGCTAATAAGTTAACAATTACGTTTGGTGTTAGTAAATCAATGATGAAGAAAATTGGACTTTCAAGTAAGATTCCAAAAGATTTTAAAGATTTACCTCATTTCCCTAATGATCAATTAGAAGAAGACTATAGTGATGGGGACATTATGATCCAAGCATGTTCTAATGATTCACAAGTGTCATTTCATGCCGTCCATAATTTAGTACGCCCTTTTAGAGATGTAGTAAAAGTTCGATGGTCTCAATCAGGTTTCATCTCTGCCAAAGGTAAAGAAACACCAAGAAACTTAATGGCTTTTAAAGATGGCACAATCAATCCAAGAAAGAATAATGAACTCAAAGATTATGTCTTTATTAAAGATGGTTGGGCTAAACAAGGGACATATTGTATCGTACGTCGTATTCAAATCCATATTGAAACTTGGGACCGTACGTCATTAGAAGAGCAAGAGGCTACATTTGGACGTAAGCGTCAATCAGGGGCACCTTTAACTGGTGGCAAAGAATTTGATGAGATAGATTTAAAAGCAAAAGATAGTACAGGTGAGCTTGTCATTGATAAAGATGCGCATGCTAGATTAGCTAAAGAAGCGAACACATCTATTTTACGTCGTGCTTATAATTATATTGATGGTACAGATGAAAGAACAGGTAATTTTGAAACCGGTTTAATATTTATTGCATTTCAACAATCGCCACAACAATTTATAGATATTCAAAATAATTTAGGTAGAAATGATAAGTTAAATGAATATATTACACATAGGGCATCGGCATCCTTCTTAGTGCTACCTGGAGTTAAAAAAGGAGGATACCTAGGTGAAACATTATTTGACTAAAATAGCCATGACTTTAATGATCATCCTTATGGCATATAGTATGATTCCAACAGATGGTCATATTGTTAAAGCGCAATCAATTAGTGATGTCTACAGTACAATTACAGATGCTAAATCAACAATTAGTGATGACAAAGCATCAAAAGCTGATAAAGATAAAGCTATCAAACAAGTATCAACAGATATTGATAACTTAAAAGTTAAAGACAATAAACAAGGTAAAGCTGTTAAAAAAGATGTAAAGGCATTAGAGAAAGCTAAAAGCACATCACAGCAACAAGATAAGTTGTCAGATTTAACAAAATCATTAATTGCTTATGAAGAAAAGCTTGATAGTAAAGATGCATCTTCTAAAATCAAATCGTTACAACAACAAGTTGATGCTAAAGATAAAGCTATGCAAAAGGCAATTAAAGATAAAGATAAGAATGATTTAGAAAGCTTAAATACGAGTTTAAATCAAATTTGGACGAGTAATGAAACAGTTATTCGTAATTATGATGCTAATCAATATGGTCAAATTGAAGTTGCACTGATGCAATTGAGAGTGGCAGTTCAAAAAGAACCATTAGATACGAATAAGGTAAAAAATGCTTGGACAACATTCAAGTCAAATATTGATAACGTAGATAAAAAGCAAAACAGTAAAAATGATAGTAAGTATAAAGTGACGCAACTTAATGATGAATTAGAGAAAGCGATTAAAGCTATTGATGATAATAATTTATCTCAAGCAGATACAGCACTTAGTCATTTCATACAAATTTGGCCTTATGTAGAAGGTAAAATTCAAACTAAAGATGGCGCACTGTATACTAAAATTGAGGACAAAATTCCTTACTATCAAAGTGTCTTAGATAATTCCAATAAAGACCGTATTAAAGGTGGATTAGAAGAAATAAATAGTCAAATTAAAGATACGGTTGGACATAGTTATTCATTTGTCGATGTGATGATTATCTTCTTACGTGAAGGGTTAGAAGTATTACTTATAGTCATGACACTAACTACAATGACACGTAATGTTAAAGACACTAAAGGTACAGCAAGTGTCATTAGTGGTGCACTTGTAGGTTTAATTTTAAGTATTGCGTTAGCCGTCGTTTTTGTACAAACACTAGGCAATAGTGGTATTTTACGTGAAGGTATGGAAGCGGGCTTAGGTATTATTGCAGTAGTATTAATGTTTGTTGTTGGTATTTGGATGCATAATCGCTCAAATGCAAAACGCTGGAACGATATGATTAAACAAATGTATCAAAATGCCATAAGTAATGGTAACTTAATACTATTAGCTACGATCGGACTGATTTCTGTCTTACGTGAAGGTGTAGAAGTAATTATTTTCTACATGGGTATGGTAGGCGAATTGGCTACTAAAGATTTTGTTATTGGTATTGCCTTAGCCATCGTCATACTTATTATTTTCGCTTTACTATTTAGATTTATAATTAAATTAATTCCTATATTCTATATTTTCAGGGTGTTGTCTATTTTAATCTTTGTGATGGCATTCAAGATGTTAGGTGTTAGTATTCAAAAATTACAATTACTAGGTGTTATGCCAAGACATGGTATAGAAGGATTACCAACAATTAATTGGTTAGGATTCTATCCTAGTGTTGAAACTGTCTTAGCACAAGTGGTTTACGTTGTATGCATTGCATGCTTCGTCTTACTAAAACGAAAAAAATAAAAACAGGCTGTGATGGCCTGTTTTTTATATTGCTCATGAATCATAATGTCATTTTTTAAGGACTAATACATTAGCAGAGAAGATTAATGCGCTCTCTAATGTGTTAGTCCTATTGTTATTGTCTATAAGTGATTTTGACGATTAACATACTAAACTCAAATAATAAGATAAGTGGTAATGTTAATAAAATATTTAATGTTAAGTCTGGTGGTGCAATAATGCTAGCAGTCACAAAACAAGCAAAATAAATATATTTACGATAATGTTTCAGCGCATGTGCATCAATAAGTCCAAATTTAGCTAATCCCATAAAAAGAATAGGCAATTGGAATAACACACCAAAGACGAGTAGCCAACGTATTAATTCACCAAGATAGGCCTTAAAGCCAATGACTGGATCAATATGTAATGTGGCTGATAATTTTAAAGAAAAGTTAATAATAAGTGGGAAGCCGATATAAAAGGCAAACACCACTCCAACAATAAATAACAGTGCACTAAAAATGCTATATTTATAGATAAAATGACGTTCATGATGATGTAGTCCTGGTGACACAAAAGACCATAATTGATAAAAAATGACAGGTGATACCAAACAAAGTGCAATAAAGAATATAACCATGACATATATTTGAATCATCTCAGTAAAAGAAAATGCATGAAGTACGACATGTGCACGCGTAATGTATGAAATGAATGATGTCATCCACCAAAATGATGAAATATAGACAATCACTACTGAGATTACAAAGCACACTAATATTGTGACGATGCGTTGACGTAATTCACTAAAATGTTCAAGCAAAGAATGATAGTCACTAGTGTTCTCGCTGTTGTTTGGATTCCTTACTGGGTGTGTCATGAGAATCTTTATCTAAATCATCAGCTGCTGATTTAAACTCTTTTAAAGTAGAACCTATGGCACGACCAAATTGTGGTAATTTTTTAGGTCCAAAAATAATTAAAGCGATAATACTAATTACTACTAAACTTGTAGGACCTGTAATACCTAAGACAAAAGTATTTGCTAACATGTTCATCCACCTCATTTCTTTCGTAATGTATAGTATTAACTGTATACCTAACGATAATGATTATCAATGAAAATTTACGCAAATATTAAAAATATTGTTTCATAAGCTGAGTTACTGTGGTATTTGTTCAGAAACTATAGCGTTGTCTTGTAAATCTAAATAAGTACAAGTACCTTGATTAATATCAATTAACCATTTATAAATTCCAGCTTGTGCTATTTCATTACAAAATGTTGGAAAATCAGTTTGACCTTGTTGATGTCTAATTAATACATCTTGTACGACTTTGACATCAGCTATGCCTGCTATATTGCTATTAGCTTTAACTGATTCGGCAATAACATCTTCTTCCATTGGATGAATATATGTAGCAATGCCTTTTTGTATATTGACGGTATTGTACGTCATACCCATGTCTTTAAATGCTGCGAATAATTTAGGGAAATCGACACCAGTATATTGTTGATGTGCTTGTTCTATTGCTGATAATGAAAATTCCATAATGAATAACTCCTTTATTGTTATGTTTTATTTTATAAATAGAAGGCAATAATATATTGTTCATTAGTCATAACATAGAACATTTAGTACTGCAATCTCTATGACAGCAATATTGATTATGGCGTATGACAATAGAATTGTAAAAGTATATAGCTTACCACCATTTTATAAGGGGAATTGTTTAACAATTCATATTATTTAGACTTATACTTAGTATGTATTGGAAGTTAATATATAGGAGGATCTGTCTATGACAAA